>NZ_JBQEMU010000025.1:0-29718 GCF_052044235.1 Flavobacterium sp. 22659 | reverse complement strand
CCCCAAATCTACCATAAACTTAACCTACTAATGTTATGGTATCTCAAAAGTATCGCAGCTTTTCAATTCTACCAAAGAAACAGGATGAACGGCAAAAAAAACCGATGAAATGCACAATTTAACCTTTTGTTAGTATTTTATTAATACGCTCTGGCGTCTTTTCCTTCGTAAAAATTCATAAAAGCACGATTTACGACACGATTTCCACCCGGAGTAGGATAGTCTCCAGTGAAGTACCAATCGCCTAAATTTTTAGGACATGCTATGTGTAAATCGGCTACAGTTTGGAATATGATTTTTACTTCGGCATTAATTTCTGGAGAGCTTAGCATTTCTGCAATTTTATCTGAAATTTCTTCGTCAGTAAATTGATCATATATTGCTGTAACATAATTCACAACATCTTTATCTTCAAAATTTTCTTGTGCTTTACACTTAGCATAAACTTCGTCTACAATATGGTAAAGGTTTCTTTCTTTTAATAAAGCAAGTGCTGCTCTAAAAGCAACTAAACCTTCTAGTTTTGCCATATCAATTCCGTAACAATCAGGATAACGAATTTGCGGAGCAGATGAAACGATTACGATACGTTTTGGTTTCAAACGATCCATCATTTTAATGATGCTCATTTTCAATGTAGTACCACGAACAATACTGTCGTCGATAATAACCAAATTGTCTTCTGGTTTAATTACGCCATAAGTAACATCGTAAACGTGAGCTACTAAATCGTCACGACTGCTGTCTTCTGTAATAAAGGTTCTAAGTTTAGCATCTTTAATAGCAACTTTCTCTGTACGTATTTTTACAGCTAAAAGTTCCTGAAGTGTTTCAGCGGTTAACGTATTTCTATTTTCTAGAATATAATTGTTTTTTCTCTGATTTAAGAAATCCTGAGCAGCTTCGACTAAACCATAAAATGAAGTTTCAGCAGTATTAGGAATATAAGAGAAAACAGTGTTATCTGTATCGCTGTCAATTGCTTTAAGAACAGCAGGTAAAATTAATTTTCCTAAATCTTTACGTTCTTGGTAAATTTCGGCGTCACTTCCTCTTGAGAAATAAATTCTTTCGAATGAACAAGCTTTTTTGATTGTTGGTTCCAGGATTTGTTTCATAGAAACATTTCCGTTCTTTTTGATAATCAAAGCATTCCCCGGATCAATTTCCTGAACGCTTTCAAAAGGAACATTAAATACAGTTTGGATAACTGGTCTTTCAGAAGCTACAACAACAACTTCGTCATCTTGGTAAAAATAAGCTGGACGAATTCCTGCTGGATCTCTAAAAACAAAAGCATCACCATGACCTAATAAACCGGCCATAGCATAACCACCGTCTAAGTTTTTAGCCGAACGAGCTAATATTTTAGCAATATCCAAACGTTCTGCAATAACTGGAGAAGCTTCTCTTTTAGAATATCCTTCAGCTTTACAGTCTTGGTACAACTGCATTACTTCTTTGTCTAAGAAATGACCAATTTTTTCCATTACAGTAACAGTATCAGCCATTTCTTTTGGATGCTGACCCAATTCAACCAGATTTTCGAAAAGCTCTTTAACATTTGTCATGTTGAAGTTTCCTGCCAAAATCAAGTTACGGTGCATCCAGTTACTTTGACGTAAAAATGGGTGAACACTTTCGATGCTGTTTTTTCCAAAAGTTCCGTAACGAACGTGACCTAAAAACAATTCTCCAACATAAGGAATATTTGCTTTTAAATCTTTCATGTTGTCTCCCAATTCAGGATGAGCTTTTAGTTCTTCGCTAACACGCTCATTGATTTGTTTGAAAACATCTTGGATAGGTTGTGAATGATTAGAACGAACTCTGCTGATGTAGCGTTGTCCAGGTTCAACATCAAGTTTAATACTAGCAAAACCAGCTCCGTCTTGTCCGCGGTTGTGCTGTTTTTCCATCATTAAATACATTTTCTGAATTCCGTAAAATGCAGTTCCGTATTTTTCTTTATAATATTCAAGCGGTTTAAGAAGTCTGACTAAGGCTATACCACATTCGTGTTTTAAAGCGTCGCTCATTGTTTTTTTATTTTTTTGTTGTGTTGTAAGTTGTGTGTATTAACGTAATAAAAAAGCCCCGTTTTATCGAGGCTCTTAGGCATTATATTTCTATGTCAAACTGAGTTAACGACTTAAATTGCTGTAATCGAATCGCTACTTCGGCCTTGCTTAATGTTTCCATCCTTTCGGTTCCAAATTTCTCTACGCAGAACGAAGCTAAATTTGATCCGTAAATAATTGCGTTTTTCATGTTTGCAAAAGAAATGTTTTCGCTTTGTGCAATAAATCCAGAGAAACCACCTGCAAAAGTATCTCCGGCTCCGGTTGGATCGAAAACTTCTTCTAATGGTAAAGCTGGTGCAAAGAAAACTTCTCTATTGTGGAATAAAAGTGCGCCGTGTTCTCCTTTTTTGATCACCACATATTTTGGTCCCATATCCTGGATTTTGGCAGCCGCTTTTACTAATGAATATTCGCCTGAAAGCTGTCTTGCTTCTTCGTCATTGATTGTAATTACATCTACACGTTTAATAACGTCTAATAATTCCGGAAGAGCGCAGTCCATCCAAAAGTTCATAGTGTCTAAAACTACTAATTTTGGTTTTTTCTCCATTTGATCTAAAACACTGCTTTGTACTAATGGATGTAAGTTTCCTAACATCACAACATCAGCATCTTTGTAGTTTTGAGGAACTTTTGGCTGAAAATCAGCTAAAACGTTCAACTCAGTTGCAAGAGTGTCTCTAGAGTTTAAATCATTGTGGTACAAACCGCTCCAGAAAAAAGTCTTTCCTCCTTTTACAATTTCGATACCAGAGATATCAATATTTTTTGAAGTTAAAAGATCTAAATGTTCTTGAGGGAAATCGTCGCCAACTACAGAAACAATGGCCGATTGCAAGTTAAAAAATGAAGCTGATAAACCAATGTACGTTGCAGCACCACCTAAAATTTTATCTGTTTTTCCGAAAGGAGTTTCAATCGCGTCGAAAGCAACTGTTCCAACAATCAATAATTTATTCATTTTATGAATTTCGAATTAGGGTGCAAAGATACTCTATAAGTTACAATCTTGCAATGGTTTAGGTTCTCAAAATTTTCATAAAAAAATAATATCGATTTCGGGTCTAATTATATTGTAAATGAATGAATTATATTTGGTTTTAATTAGTGCTTAAAATATATTTTTTGGATTTAAATCGCAAGTTTTATTTTTGGAAAATTCCGATATTTTTAAAGCTGCCTACAACTCGTATTTCTTATCAAAATAATTTTTCAAAATTCCAACTTGAATCAAAATCATAAAAGGAACAATCAATATCGCGTACATGATGTTTTTAGAGAAATGAATTCCTGAAAATGAATTTGCGATTTTATCAGAATATAATTTCCCGACTTGTTCGATTTCAATATTATTTTCTGAAACTGAAAAAAGCGAAATATAAATCACCAATAAAGCCACAGCTATTCCAATCGAAATCCAGATTGGTTTAGAAATTAAAGGTTTGTATACACTTAATTTTTTCTCTTCTAAAGCTTGAACATTTGCCATAATTTTAGAAGTAAAATCTATTGATGGCGACTGCAGTTTGTCTTCGGCCATCATTTTTTCAATAAGTTGTTCTATATTTTTATCGCTCTCTTTCATAACATTCTATTATTTCGGGTTCTAGCTGCTGTCTCAAAATTACGGCTAATTTTTGTCGGCTTCTAAATAATTTTACTTTTGCATTATTTGCCGATATATTCATGATTTTTCCAATTTCTTCTAAATTCTGATCGTCAAAATAAAATAAAGTCAAAAGGAAGTTTTCATCATTGGGTAACAAATTTAAACATTTCTGAATGGTCTGCTTTCGTTCTTTTTCTTCTAAAGTGCTCAAAGCATTATCCATCGTTTTAATTAAGTGCGAAGAAAAATCATCAATAGAAATATTTAAATCCTCTTTTTTACTTTTCTTTAATCTGTCCAGACAAGTATTATAAGCGATTTTATAAATCCAAGTCGAAAATTTAGAATCGCCTTTAAATTTATTCAGTGAACTATAAATCTTTATAAACGTGTCTTGAGCAACTTCTTCAGCTTCTTCCCGGTTTTTTACCATTTTGAGCGCCAATGTAAAGATCATATCTTTATAACGATCCACAAGAACGGCAAACGCATTTGTCTCGCCCTGCAGAATTTTATCGATATAATGCTGATCATTTATTGTACTCATATTATATAGGACGACAAGTTGTTTGTTTGGGTTACAAGAAAGTTGAAAATAAATTCTAAATTTTTTAAAACTCAAATTCCAAATTCCACTCTTTAATATATAATAAAGTATAGGAGTTGAACTTTGACAAGGTTTTAAAGTTTGGCAAAGCTGTGTCGGCAAATAAAATAAAATCAAAATTAATTGATTATCAGTTGGTTTTGGGGTTTCGAATTTAAAATTTGAATTTTTTTCCCAAAAGCTGTAACCTCAATTTAAAAAGTCTCGTCATATGGAGTATCAATCAATTTAAAAACGTAAATATTATGGACGACAAAATTTTAATTCCAGTGAGTTTTTTCTTAATGATCTTCGGGATCGTTTATTTAATTTATTCAACCAGAAACAGAGAACGTCTGGCTCTTATAGAAAAAGGAGTAGATGCAAGTATCTTTTTGCAGGGAAAAGGAAGCGGCGTTCCGGCCTGGAAAATATTTGTTGTGAATCTGGCTTTCTTATTAATAGGAAGCGGAGTTGGAATTTTTCTGGCTTTACTAATCACAACCTATACTTCTCTTAATGATGGAGCTGTTTATCCTTCGATTATTTTTATTATGGCCGGAATTGGACTTTTAACAGGATTTAAAACTGCCAAAGATCTGGATAAAGAATAAGACAAGTAAAAGTTTTTTTTAGTAAAAAAGGGCATCAAATATTTGATGCCCTTTTTTATTCTTTAGATCCTATGGTTTCGTAATAAACATCAACAGAAAGTTTTGGCTGCATTGATGCCATTACAGCAAGCTGGTCGCAGCGTTCGTTTTGCGGATGGTTATTGTGTCCTTTTATCCATTTAAAATCAACCTTATGTTTTCGGTAAGCAATTAAAAAACGTTTCCACAAGTCAGGATTTTTTTTTCCCGTATATCCTTTTTTTTCCCAGCCAAAAACCCATTTTTTTTCGACAGAATCAACAACGTATTTGGAGTCTGAAATTACTAATACTTTCATGTTGGGATTTTTGAGTTTTTCTAAACCTACAATTACAGCCAGAAGTTCCATTCGGTTATTGGTAGTCAGGCGAAAGCCCTCATAGAATTCTTTTTTATAAGGAGTGCCTACCAATTCCATTACCACGCCGTAACCGCCATTGCCGGGATTTCCTTTTGCCGCACCATCTGTATATATATGTACTTCGTGATTCATTTATTTATTTTAGATTGTAGACTTTAGATTGCAGATTGTATGGCTTTATCTAAAATTTGAATTTATATTTAAGAATTTGCATCTAATAATCTATGGATGATTTCAGGAAAATGTTTTTGTTCTAATTCATGAATCTTTTCAGCAACAGTTTCAGGAGTGTCTTCTTCGGTTAAAAGAACGTTTTGCTGAAATATAATACCTCCTTCATCATAATTCTCGTTTACATAATGAATAGAAATTCCGGTTTCTTTTTCCTTATTATTCACTATCGCCCTGTGAATGTGCATTCCGTACATTCCTTTGCCTCCATATTTAGGTAAAAGTGCAGGGTGGATGTTGATTATTTTATTTGGATACTGCTCAATTATGTTTTCAGGAAATTTGAGTAAAAAACCGGCAAGGACAATCAAATCTGGGTCGATTTTTTGTATTTTTTGTAATATATTTCGTTCTAAAAGTTCGTTTTTTGAGAAGATTTCGACCGGAATTTGATGATTTTTTGCTCTGTCAATAACTTTTGCCGAAGCATTATTTGTAAAAACCGAAACGACCTTCGCAATTTCGATATTCGAAAAATATTTTATAATGTTTTCTGCGTTAGTTCCTGATCCTGAGGCAAAAACGATAATTTTTTTCATGATTGAATTTATTTTTAGAATGCAAAAAACGGAATAAAAATCGAAAATAAATAGCTTTAAAAGACCTTTCTTGAAATTAATTTTATAAATTAGTGTCACATTTATAAACTAAATAGTTGTTTTAAAATAAAGTTTTTTATTTTTGC
Source organism: Flavobacterium sp. 22659 (assembly GCF_052044235.1). NCBI lineage: Bacteria > Pseudomonadati > Bacteroidota > Flavobacteriia > Flavobacteriales > Flavobacteriaceae > Flavobacterium > Flavobacterium sp. 22659. The sequence continues at coordinate 23,509 of NZ_JBQEMU010000025.1, read as the reverse complement.
CAACAAATTAAATTCTAAAATTAAAGATTATGTCAGACATTGCATCAAGAGTAAAAGCGATTATCGTAGACAAATTAGGTGTTGACGAAAACGAAGTTGTAACAGAAGCAAGCTTCACTAATGATTTAGGAGCTGACTCATTAGACACTGTTGAGCTTATTATGGAATTCGAAAAAGAATTTGATATTCAAATTCCAGACGATCAAGCAGAAAACATTGCTACTGTAGGTCAAGCTATTTCTTATATCGAGGAAGCTAAAAAATAATAATACCACACCCGAATTTTAAAAATTCCAAAGTTTGAATATCCAAATTCCAAAATTGGAGTTTGTTTTCTAAAAAATTGAAATTTCTAGAAATCGGGTGTTATTATTTTTTAAAATTTAAATTTCGATTGATTTTCAATCAAAAAGATATATTTATATTGTAATGCCCATGGCTCTTAAGTAGCAATACAGTTAAGAAAGCATGGGTTTTATTTGTTTAAAGACACAAAATACATATTTTATGGCATTAAGGCGAGTTGTTGTAACAGGATTAGGTGCACTTACTCCTATCGGGAATAATATCCAGGAATATTGGAATGCACTTGTGAATGGGGTAAGCGGAGCCGCTCCTATCACATATTATGATACAGAGAAGCATAAAACGAAATTTGCCTGCGAAGTAAAAAACTTCAACATTGAAGATTACATGGATCGCAAGGAATCTCGCAGACTAGATAAATTTGCTCAGTATGCAATTGCTGCCAGTGACGAAGCTATTAAAGATGCTGGTCTAACAAATGATAATATCGACAAAACTAGAGTAGGTGTTATCTGGGGAGCTGGAATTGGAGGTTTAGAAACTTTCCAGGAAGAAGTAATGTATTATGCAAAAGGTGACGGAACTCCAAAATTCAATCCGTTTTTTATCCCTAAAATGATTGCCGATATTGCTCCTGCGCATATTTCAATGCGTAACGGGTATATGGGACCAAATTATACTACAGTTTCTGCATGTGCATCTTCTGCAAATGCATTAATCGATGCTTTTAACTACATTCGTTTAGGAATGTGTGATGTTATTGTGTCTGGTGGTTCTGAAGCTGCTGTTACCATTGCAGGTATGGGTGGTTTTAGTTCAATGCACGCTTTATCTACAAGAAATGAAAGTCCTGAAACAGCTTCAAGACCTTTTGATGCAACCAGAGATGGTTTCGTTTTAGGAGAAGGAGCAGGAGCTTTAGTTCTTGAAGATTATGAGCACGCAAAAGCAAGAGGCGCAAAAATTTACTGTGAAATTGGCGGCGGCGGAATGTCATCTGATGCTTACCATTTAACAGCACCGCATCCGGAAGGAATTGGAGTTATCGCAGTAATGAAAAATACATTAAAAGATGCCGGAATGAACCCAGAAGATGTTGATCATATCAACACTCATGGAACTTCTACTCCATTAGGAGATGTGGCTGAATTAAAAGCAATCAGTAATGTTTTTGGTGAACACGCTAAAAACATTAACATCAATTCAACAAAATCAATGACAGGACACTTACTTGGAGCTGCCGGAGCTATCGAAGCAATTGCTTCTATTTTGGCAATGCAGCACGGAATTGTTCCTCCAACGATTAACCATACTGTTGTTGATGAAAATATTGATCCATCATTAAACCTTACTTTAAACAAACCTCAAAAAAGAGAAGTTAATGTTGCTATGAGTAACACGTTTGGTTTTGGCGGACACAATGCTTGTGTATTGTTTAAAAAATTAGCTGACTAATTTTCGGATATGAATATTATCAAAAAAATATTTTCTAAATCCCGTTCTCTAGAAGACGGGATTTTTTTTGACACTATTCAGAAAATTCTTGGTTTTCAGCCTATAAATATCGAATTTTATAAAAAAGCCTTTACACATAGATCATCAAATAAATTAGATGAAGCTGGACATCCTATAAATTACGAAAGACTTGAATTTTTAGGAGATGCAATGTTAAGTGCTGTAATTGCTGCACATTTGTTTAATAAGGCGCCAAATGGAGACGAAGGTTATTTAACAAAAATGCGTTCAAAAATCGTGAGCCGCGAACATTTAAATGAACTTGGCAAAGATTTGAATTTAGTGCGTTTTGTAGAGAGCAAAGTACCGGTACAGCATTTTGGAGAAAACATTCATGGTAATATTTTCGAATCGCTTATTGGAGCTATATATTTAGATAAAGGGTATTCGTACTGCGAAAGATTTATTCAAAAAAGAGTAATTACGCCTTATGTTGATATTGCGAGGCTCGAAGGAAAAGTAATTAGTTATAAAAGTTTAGTTATCGAATGGTGTCAGAAAGAAAAGAGAATCTTTCACTACGACATTTTTGAAGATAATGGCATCGACGGACAGCGTTTGTTTGGTGTCAAATTAAGTATAGACGATAAAGTGGTCGCAAGAGCGCGGGCAACTTCAAAAAAGAAAGCAGAAGAAAAAGCTTCGCAAAGAGCCTATTTTGCATTTCAGGAAAAAATTGACAAGAAATAATTACAAAAATGCTGTAGTTTTCTTAACGCTAAATCGTTTTCGTTTATAAATTAATAAAAACAAGCTGCTTATAACTATTGATGCTCCGTTAGAAATAGTATATTTACAACTTGATTTTTCATGACATGGCTATTCATAGATTGGATTTAGATGAATTTGACGAAATTGATTATTATTTAATGGCAATTCATACTTCATTAGAAGATTATAGATTGGCCTATTTTATCAATAAGAACCTTCCGATTAACTTAAGTAAGAGCAAAAACGAGATCCATGCTCAGACGAAAGAAGGTGAGGCAAATTTTTCGAGATTTTATTATTATGATTCTGAGAAAGCTGTATCATGGAATTTGATTCAGAATAAAAATGAGATCATTTCTGTGAGTACAAATGATTTCCAGAATTTGTTTTCTAATGAAACAAGTGAGGTTTCTACAACAATTCATTTACTTCCTGAATTCAAAAAAGTAGATTTTTTCCTGAAAATCGATAACAGCGAAGAGGCTGTTGATTTTTCAGAAATTCAGCAAAAACTAAATTCAATAGAAAGTATCGCAGCAATATATGCTGTAGATACCAATAAAATAAAATCAAAAAACAATCTAATTTTTTAAAAAAAATGTTAACAAATAAGAAAACCAAAATTGTTGCTACACTTGGGCCTGCCTGTAGTACAAGAGAGATCATTAAAGATATGATTGATGCAGGGGTTAATGTGTTTAGAATCAATTTTTCGCATGCAGATTACGAAGGAGTAAAAGAAAAAATTGACATCATTAGAGGATTAAACGAAGAGTTTGGTTACACAACTGCAATCCTAGGAGATTTGCAAGGACCAAAACTTAGAGTTGGTGTAATGGAAGAAGGTACTGTTGTACACGATGGAGACGAAATCACTTTTACAACTGCCGAAGATATTATCGGAAATGCAAAAAAAGCATTCATGAAATATCAAAATTTTCCAAATGATGTAAATGTTGGAGAGCGTATTTTGCTTGATGATGGTAAACTTATTTTCGAAATTGTTTCTACAGATAAAAAAACAGAAGTTGTAGCTAAAGTTATTCAGGGCGGCGAATTAAAATCTAAAAAAGGGGTTAATCTTCCAAACACAAAAATTTCTTTACCAGCTTTAACAGAAAAAGATATTGCAGATGCAATTTTTGCAATTGAACAAAAAGTAGACTGGATCGCACTTTCATTCGTGAAAACACCACGTGATTTACAAGATTTACAAGAATTAATCGCTAAGCATTCAGAATATAAAATTCCAATTATTGCTAAAATTGAAATGCCGGAAGCTCTAGAGAACATGGATAAAATTGTAGCATATTGCGATGGTTTAATGGTGGCTCGTGGAGATCTTGGTGTTGAGCTTCCTGCTCACGAAGTTCCATTGGTACAAAAAGATTTGATCAGAAGAGCTAAAACAGCTAGAATTCCTGTTATCGTTGCTACACAAATGATGGAAACAATGATTACAAGTTTAACTCCAACAAGGGCAGAAGTAAACGACGTTGCAAACTCAGTAATGGACGGAGCAGATGCAGTAATGTTGTCTGGAGAAACTGCAACAGGAAACTACCCAGTACAAGTAATTCAAAGAATGGCGCAAATTTGCGAAGCTGTAGAAAACTCTCCGCTTATTCAAGTACCTCAAAATACACCACAAATTAAAACTAAACGTTTTGTTACTAAAACAGTTTGCCACCAGGCAGCTTTATTAGCAAATGAAATCGAAGCTAAAGCAATTTGTACTTTAACAAACAGCGGTTATACAGCTTTCCAAATTTCGGCTTGGAGACCTTCAACGGCTCATATTTTAGTATTTACTTCAAACAGAAGAATCTTAACGCAATTGAATTTATTATGGGGAGTTAAATCTTTCTACTATGATAATGAAGAAAGTACAGACGATACTGTAACTGATGTAAATCAAATTGCAATTGAAAAAGGTTATGCACAAAAAGGAGATTATTTAATCAACCTTGCTGCAATGCCAATTAAAGATAAAGGAATGGTTAACACCATGAGAGTTTCTGAGATAGAATAGTTTCTGTAAAAGATCCTAAATATACTTTTAAAAAGCCATCCGGTAAATCGGGTGGCTTTTTTGCTTTTATACCCTGAGTGAAAATTGTTTCAGTTTAAACTTTCTAAACAAAAAATCCAAACTCTTGTTTTTTACCTGATGCTCCAAACCATAAAATAAAATGTTTTAGGGCAGAATAACGCCTTTTTGATGTTGCAAGTTATAATTTGCAACAATGTAGTGTCTTAAAAACAAGGTTGTTAGGTTTTTTATTTTTTAATTTTGAGATCCTTAACAAAACGTTAAAAAAATTACTGTTGAAATTCCCCCTTATTTATCCAACAGTGAAATGCTTAACAAGCTGCTTTTTTAGTATAGGTTATTTTCTATAAAATGTTAATAGAAAAAATTAGTTCGATTACATAAAAAACCATTATACAACGAATTTATTAACAAATCTTATTACCATGAAACAAAGTAAACTTAGAAATGCCTTAATGCTCTTTGCATTAGTATGCTTCACAATTGTTCAGGTGAAAGCTCAGAATAAAAAAATCAACATTCTAGTATTATGGGGTGATGATATTGGAACTACAAATATTAGTGCCTACAGTGACGGACTTATGGGATATACAACTCCTAATATAGATCGTTTAGCCAATGAAGGTTTACGTTTTCTTCATTATTACGGAGAACAAAGCTGTACAGCTGGGCGTGCTGCTTTTTTAACAGGACAGCACGGTCTTAGAACCGGGCTTACAAAAGTAGGTTTCCCTGGTGCGCCAATGGGTATGAGTCAATTAGATCCTTCTATAGGCGGTATCATGAAAAGTTTAGGATATGTAACAGGTCAGTTTGGTAAAAACCACGTAGGAGATCGTAATGAAAATTTGCCAACGGTAAATGGTTTTGACGAATTTTTTGGAAATCTGTATCATTTAAATGCTGAAGAAGAGCCAGAATTACCAGATTATCCTAAAGATCCAGAATACCTGAAAAAATTCGGACCAAGAGGAGTATTAAAATGTACAGCTACAAATACAGATGACGGTACAGTTGATCCTCGTTTTGGGAAAATTGGAAAACAAAGAATTGAAGATACAGGACCTCTTACTAAAAAAAGAATGGAAACAGTAGATGATGAAACATCTGCAGCGGCTATCGATTTTATAAAAAGACAAAATGCAGCGGGCAAACCATTTTTCTGCTGGTTCAATGCTACACGTATGCACTTGCGTACACACGTTAGAGCAGAACACAGAGGAAGATACACACACGGAGACAGTGAATATATCGACGGTATGATCGAACACGATGAAACAATAGGAAGTATTTTAAAAGCATTAGACGATTTAGGAATTGCTGATAATACAATTGTAGTGTATTCTACAGATAACGGACCACACATGAATACATGGCCAGATGGAGCCATGACACCTTTCCGTTCTGAAAAAAACACCAACTGGGATGGAGCTTTCCGTGTACCATGTATTGTACGCTGGCCGGGTGTAATTAAACCTGGAACTGTTACAACTGAGTTGATGAGTCATAATGACTGGATCCCAACCTTTGCCTCAATTGCAGGAGAACCTGATATTACAAATAAACTTTTGAAAGGATATAATGCTAATGGAAAAACCTATAAAGTACATTTAGACGGTTTTGATCAAAGTAATTTCTTGCGAGGTAAAACGCAAAAAAGTGCCAGAGATAAATTCTTTTACACAGATGATGACGGGCTTTTAGTTGGTTTAAGAGAAGGAGACTATAAATATGTTTTCGCAGAACAGCGTCTAGGCGGTACAATGGGAGTTTGGGCAGAACCTTTTACTAAACTGCGTTTGCAAAAAATATTTAATCTATACCAAGATCCTTTTGAAAGAGCTGATATTACTTCAAATACATTTTGGGACTGGCAGATGAATCATGTACAGTTAATGTACGGAGCCATTCAAGATGTTGTTACGTTTGCAGAAACCTTTAAGGAATACCCGCCAAGATCAATTCCGCCAAGTTTTTCTGCTTATACCATTATGGAAGAAGAGATGAAAGCAATTAAGGCACAAAAATATATTGAAAAAAATGTGATGCCTAAATTAAAAGAAGAAGAAGCAGAAACGAAAAAGAAAAAATAAAGAAATATAATTTTAATAGAGCTTGAATCCCCCTGTTTCAAGCTCTATAAATTAAAAATCGACACCATGATACATAAAAAAATATATGTATTAGCACTGTTGCCTTTTTTTCTTTTTTCCTGTAAAAACAAATCAGAAGAAGCGGTAAGTGTTAATCCAAAAGACAGTTCTGCGGTTATAGCAGGCGATCCGCTGCCAAGCTGGAATAACGGACCTTTAAAAGAAGATATTATTTCTTATGTAGAAAAAGTAACCAAAAAAGGCAGCCCGGATTTTATTCCCATAGAAGACAGAATCGCCACTTTTGATAACGACGGAACATTATGGGCCGAAAAACCGTATGTTCAGGAATTATTTGCTTTTTATCAGGTAAAAAAAATGGTTGAAGCTAATCCCGCATTGGCACAAAAGCAGCCTTTTAAAGCCGTGATCGAAAAAGACAAAACTTACTTTGAAAAAGGCGGAGACAAAGCACTTATACAGCTTGTTGGTGCAACACATACCGGAACGACAGAAGATGAATTTGAAACGTCGGTTAATGCATTTTTTAAGGATGCAAAATATCCGGGAAAAAATGTTCCCGTAAAACAAATACGTTATCAGCCTCAGCTGGAACTGTTAAATTATCTTCGCTCAAATGGGTTTAAAACCTATATCGTAACCGGAGGAACAATAGAAGTCGTGAGAGCAATATCTCAGGATTTTTACGGGATTCCAAAAGATCAGATTGTAGGTACTTCTTTCAAATACAAATACGATGATGCGAAAAATGCAGTACAACGAGAACCGGCTTTAGATCATTTTAATGATAAAGAAGGAAAACCTGTAGGCATACAACTGCATATTGGTCAGCGTCCTGTTTTTGCCTGCGGCAACGAAGGCGGAGCCGGAGACATTGCCATGCTCAAATATTCGCAGGGAAATAAATATCAATCATTTCAGCTGCTTATAAACCACAACGATTCTATTAGAGAATACAGTTACCAGGAAAAAGATAATTTATCCTTAAGTACAGCCGCAAAAAACAAGTGGCATGTAGTAAGCATAAAAGACGATTGGAAAAAGGTGTTTGCAGATAAATAATTTTGAATTAGTTAAGATTAATGAGACAGCTTTTGCTGGCCAAAAGTTGTTTCATTTTGATTTTGCGATGAATGATTTCTTAAATGAATTACTATGAAACGAATTACGATATTATTTCTCAGTACGGCTTTTTTTATATTGTCATTTAATGTTTGTGCACAAGATGCACCGCCAAAAACAGGAGCAAGCGCACAGGAACTGGCAGATAAACTGGCTAATCCGGTCGCAAGTTTAATTAGTGTCCCGCTGCAAAATAATCTTACTTACGGGATTGGTCCATACAATGGAATAAAATATCAGATTAATATACAACCTGTTGTTCCATTTAAATTGAGTGAGAATCTCAACTTAATTACTCGCTATATTCTCCCGGTTGTAGATCAGCAGGATGTAACGGGAGCAAACACGCACGAGTTTGGTTTAAGCGATGCAACAATAACAGCCTTTTTTGCTCCTAAAACAAAAGGAATCATCTTTGGGGCTGGTCCGGCCTTTTTAGTACCAACCGCTACAGAAAAACTTTTAGGAACAGAAAAATTTGGAATTGGGCCAAGTGTTTTGGTTATGCATCAGGGAAAAGGACTATCTATAGGTTTTTTAGCCAATCAAATTTGGTCAGTAGCAGGAGCATCAGATCGCGCTGATTTCAATCAATTTTACACTCAGATATTTCTAACACATAGTTATAAAAGCGGTGCAAGTTTAGGGGTCAGTTCAGAAATTACACAAAACTGGCAGGGAAACACAACACTTATTACGCTTAGTCCAAATGTTGGCGCAATTACAAAATTAGGCAGTCAGACAATGCAATTTGCTGTGATGCCGTTAATTCCAATTGTAGGACATCAATCTATAAAACCTGATTGGGGTCTAAGAGCTGTTGTAGCATTTGTATTTCCGGGATCTTAAAACCGTCTAATAAAAAAATAGGAACTCACATCTTAATTAAAGATATGACATATTCCATGGAAAATTAGAGACGTGACAGAAGTAAAATAAATCATTCCTATGACCGAAAAAACGGATAACAACGAGATTTTATTTGATCCAACGGCATCAAAAACAGAACGCTATGAAAAAGGCAGAGCGATTAGAAAAATTGTGCCCCGCTCCTCTCATCAGCAATATGTGCCGTCAGAAAATCGCGAAGATCCTGTAGACATTTTAATAAGAACCAGTATAGGAAGAATCGAAAGTTTACTGCCTATCCGATATACCAGAATGATGGAATCGCCTTTCGCATTCTTTCGCGGAGCCGCCGCAATTATGACAGCAGATCTTGAGCAGACGCCCAATACAGGAATAGATTTACAACTCTGCGGTGATTGTCATTTAATGAATTTTGGAGGATTTGCAACGCCAGAACGCAAACTGGTTTTTGATATTAATGATTTTGATGAAACTTTTCCGGGACCTTGGGAATGGGATGTAAAACGATTAGCGGCAAGTTTTGTTATTGCCGGAAAATGGAGAAAATTTTCTAAAAAAAACTGTAAAGAATTTGCCTGGAATGTTGCAGACAGTTACAAAAGACATATGCTGGATTATAGTAAATTATCGGCACTGCAAATTTGGTATGCCGATATAGATCTGGCAGAATTAATAGAATTAGGAAAAGATGAAGAGATAAAAGAGTTTCATCAAAAAAGAATAAAAAAAGCCGCAGAATATACAGCACATGAAAAAGAGTTTGCAAAGATGACGTATCGCGATGGTGTGCGGGCAAGAATTAAAGACGAACCGCCGTTGATTTATCATCCCTCCGGAAACGAAGAAGATCAAATTTTAAAAGAAGCAGAGATAGTTCATAAACGATATTTAAAATCACTTCCAGAAGACAAACAGGTTTTATTAAGCCGGTATTCGATGCATGATTTTGCCATAAAAGTAGTAGGTGTAGGAAGTGTTGGCACACTCTGCGGTATTAGTTTGTTAATGTCGGCAACAGGAGAACCTATCTTTCTGCAGTTTAAAGAGGCAAGAAAAAGCGTTTTGGAACAACATGTAAAAGTCAAAGCTAAATACACGCATCAAGGCGAAAGAATTGTAATAGGACAAAAGTTAATGCAGTCAGCCTCAGATATGTTTTTAGGATGGACAAATGACGATAAAGGCCGATTTTTCTATATCCGTCAGCTTAGAGATGCCAAGGTAAAACCGGTTCTTGAAATTATGAAAGAAGAAAACATGATAGATTATGCCAAAGCCTGCGGATGGGCACTTGCAAGAGCACACGCACGTTCTGGCGATCCTTCTATGCTTTCCGGATATATAGGAGACAGTAATGAATTTGCTAATTCAATTTCGAAATTTTCTCTTTTATATGCAGACCAAAACGAATCAGATTATAATAAAATGGTTAAAGCAGTAAAAGAAGGCAGACTGCCAATTGCTGCAGAAATATAAATTTTAGTAATTAAAAAATACATCATGTAGGTCTGCAAAGTAAAAAAGAATCTGCTGTTTTATTTGAAATGAAAGAAAAAAGCCTAAAAATAAATAAGTAAGAAATTTACACAATGTATGATGCTAATTAAAATAAATGATTTATCTTTGAGTGTTTTGTAAAAGCCTGTAATATAGTTCTTTGTGTTTTGATAACGCATTTTCGAAGCCTTTTATCGTTCATTCAAGATTTTCAGAATTAATAATTTCGAGTTAAGCCAATTAATCAATAATTTAAATTCTACAAGATGAATATCAAAAGAACAAATCTTCGCATTATCCCAATACTGTTTTTGGGTTTAATTTACAGCTGTTCTCCAACTGTAAGAGTGACAACTGATTACGATCATGCAGCAAATTTTGGTGAATATAAAACCTTTGCAGTCTACGATTTAAAAGCACAACAGGGTCAGGTAAATCAGTTAAATGTAGACCGTGTTACTAATGCCATTCGTGCAGAAATGATCGCCAAAGGATTTAAAGAAAGTGACAATCCGGATTTAAAAGTAAATGCAGTTTCAATCTTAAAAAATAAAACTTCAGTATCTGCCGATACCAATTTCTACGGTTACGGCGGTATGTATCGACCATACGGATATTGGGGAGGCGGTGCCATGATGGGCGGCGCTAATACAACATTTAATACATACGATTATGTTGACGGCTCACTTGTAATTGATATTGTTTCTACAAAATCTCAAAAACTAGTGTGGCAGGGAATTGGTAATGCTGAAATCGACAGCAAGCCAGACAATCCGGAGGAATTTATTAATAACTCTATCAAAAAAATCTTAGCCGGTTTTCCTCCCGGAGCAGAAAAAAAATAATGTAAAGTTTTTATAAAAAACAGCTGTACTTTTTCTCAAACTGGAAAAAGTGCAGCACTTATAAAAACACCTTATTTTCTTTTGATTTCTTCAAAAGAACAGGATATCTATTTATAATTTAAGATCAAAATTATGCAGGATATAGTACTTTCGCTTTTCTTTTTTATAGCTACAATCGTTGGATTTGCTACTTCATTTATGGTTCTTTTTTCAAAGAAAAACTATACTAAGAGTTTTTTCTTAGGACTATTTTTGTTTAGCCTTGCAGTCGTAAGTATTTACAATTTTTATTTGTCGGCACACGATTTTAAAGATTTCCCAGATCTTATCATGATCACAAAATCGTTTATATTTCTTGTTGCCCCGTGCGCATTTTTGTACGTTCGGAGTGTGTTGTTTCCCTATTCAGCTTTTAAAAATTACGACTGGCTTCATTTTCTGCCATTCTTAATTTATTTCTCGCTTACAATTGTTGTTTGGATTGGAAACTTCACAAACTTTTATTCTGTTGAATACCTTTCTGTAAAAATAAAAAGTCCGTTTTCTATATTCAGTCTGAGTGTTTGGCTCTTATATGCTTTTTGCCAGACTATGATGATTTTAAATTATGATTTAAAAAAGTTCAAGGAAAATCATTTTCAAAAAATAAAAATTTTAAACTGGATCAGAGTTTATAATTTAATGATTCTGTTTTTGTTTTCTACACTTTTTGTCCACTTCTTTTTAATGAACAAAGTCGACCGCATAGATTATTCCTGTTATGTTTTGATTTCGTCGGTGCTCCTTTTTACGGTATGCTGGCTTTATTTTAAACCGCAGATATTTTATGATCCGCATGAAATTGATGAGTTTAAAATTATAGAAGAAAACTTAGAAATTTTTACATCGAAAGAAACTAAAAATTCACTCCCGATGGTCAAAGAATTAACTCCTGAAAAAAAAGAATTATACCTGTCTAAACTAGAGAGCATATTTGATTCAAAAAAACTCTTTTTAAAGAAAGATCTCGTGATTCGCGACATTTCAGAAGAAACCGGAATTACCGTAAATAATCTTTCTAATTTAATTAATTCAGAATTTAATTTGCATTTTCAGGATTATATAAATCTAAAGCGAATCGAATATTTTAAAGAAAAAATAAACGATGCAGACTGGAAAGATTTATCACTCGAAGGAATGGCATGGGCTTCTGGTTTTAAATCCAGAACAACCTGTTTTAGAGCTTTTATAAAACATACCGGAAAATCTCCTTCAGAATACTTCAAAATAATCAGGATTAGTCCTGAAAAAACAAATTCCTACTTCCTTAAACAATCTACAAACTGAAAATAGTTTGTTAAGACTGGTTTTGAAGTGTAATTAATTTTAAAACAGAAACCATGAAAGCGATAATAAAGCAAAGACAAAACCTAAAATCTATATTCCTATTATTCTTTTTTTTCGTTTGTTTTCTGGTAAATGCCCAGCTTAAAGGCGGTCATATTCTGGGGGCGATGGGGCTTCAGTCAGGAACGCAGACGCCAGCCAATACACTAAGTGTTTATGTGCCGGGTTATTTATACGATGCATCTTCTTTGCGGGATGCCAACGGAGACAAATCGATTGCAAATCCAGATATAACCATGTTTTTAACAGGTGCAGGAGCCAATTATGTAAGCGATTTTAAAATTTTAGGAGCCAATTACGGAGCCACAATTTTAGTCGCCTTTGCCTCAAATACAATTCAGGGAAACACAATCGATTCTAAAAACTCGCTTGCTTTTACAGACATGTATGTACAGCCTGTACAATTGGGCTGGCATAACAAAAGAGCCGATTTTGTTTTCAGCTATCAAATGTATCTCCCAACCGGAAGATTTACGGCAGGAGCTTCAGATAATGCCGGTTTAGGAATGTTTATAAACGAATTTTCTGCAGGAACAACTTTGTTCTTTAATGATAAAAAAACGTTTCATTTCTCTGCTTTGGCATCGTATGAAATCAATAGCAAAAAGAAAGATACTGATATAAAAACCGGGGATATTTTAAGTGTAGAAGGCGGACTTGGTAAAACCTTTTATATACTTAATGCCGAAAAAACAGCACCAAAATCTATTTTAAATGCAGGGTTAATTTATTATTTCCAATACAAAGTATCTAACGATAAAATTCCGGCGGGCAATTTTGTGCTGGAACCAGACAAAGACCAAATTGGCGGACTCGGCGCTGAGGTTAATTATCTTCATATTGGCTGTATGACTTCTGCAGGTTTAAGATGGGTTTCAGAATTTGGAGCCGAAAGCCGTTTTCAGGGAAGTACTTTTTTCCTCACACTGGCACACATATTTAGCTTAGCAAAAGAAAAGAAAGGATAAGCAAAAGTTGGGTTGATGTTTTTTAATGAATACGATAAATTTTAAATTGACTTAAATGAGAAATATACATTCAGATTCTTCTATAAAAAACAGAAAACTTTTGCAGCAAATGGTTTTCGTTGCTGTTTTTTTTCTTTTTTCTTTTCAAGCCGCCATTGCACAGAAACAGCATATAAGTGTAAAAGATTCGCTCGACGGCGCTTTCGATTTAAGCGATTATATTATTTATGCACACGGTTTTATTGTTGTGCCAACCATTATTACAGAGCCGGCTTTAGGAAATATTGGAGGTGCAGTTGTACCTTTATTTCTAAAAAAACGTCCGCCTGTTGTAGACGAAAATGGTAAAAAACGATTTATAAATCCGGATATAACCGGGGGAATTGGAATGTATACCGGAAACAAAAGCTGGATGGCAGGAGGATTTCGTTCTGCCACTTTAGTAAAACCCAAAATTTTATACCGTGTTATGGCAGGTTATGGCGACATGAATTTGTCATTTTATGAAAACAATCTGCCCAACGGAAGCGATCAGGAATTTAAACTTAATTTTAAATCGACGATTTTTTATACACAATGGCTCAAACAATTTAGAAATGCAAAATGGAGTGCCGGAGTACAGTATTTATTTTTAAATTCTAAAATTAAACTCCCAGATATTAACCTCCCGCCGCCATTTGTAAAACCGGGCGATATTAAAAGTACAGTAAGTCAATTTGGAGGAGCTATTCAATTTGACGGACGTGACAATATATTTACACCAGACAAAGGAATACGGCTTCAGTCAGATTTCTTTTGGTCTGATGATGCCATTGGGAGCGATTACGATGCCTGGCGTGTCAATTTATCGGCAATAGGATATTATCCATTAACAAAAAAATTAATTGGCGGGCTTAGGGTAGAAGGAGAGCAGGCGTTTGGGAGTCCGCCATTTTATTTAAGACCCGGAATTAATTTAAGAGGAATTCCCGCCGCACGTTATCAGGGAAAAACCAGTATTGTTACCGAAGCCGAATTGCGATGGGATTTGTACCGAAGATGGAGTCTTATGGGTTACGGCGGACTGGCAAGTGCTTTTAACGATTGGGATCAGGCTTTTGCTAAACCAGTCGTGTACAGTTACGGAACAGGATTTCGATATTTACTCGCTCGAAAATTTAAACTCCGCATGGGTATCGATGTTGCAAGAGGAAATGAAGACTGGGCCTATTATATTGTATTTGGCAGTAATTGGATGAGATAATTGTTTATTTTGAAAATTAAATTCCCGATAATTGTTTATCGAGAATTCAATATAATTCGTGTACTTGCTTTACTGGCGGTAAAGAATTATTTTTTCCAGTAAGGCGGAATGATTTTATTTTGTTTTTGGCTCAAAGCCAATAGTAAAACGGTTCCTAATACACAGAATACAATTGCTTGTATTGATCCTTCGGGACCAAATTCTCCTCCTGTTATAAATTCAGGACCGTGTATTTTGGCTTCTAATAAACTGCTTGTTTTTTCGTTTCCGGATGTTATCGCTCCAAAAATTCCCGACTGTGTAAAATTCCATGCAAAATGCAAAGCAATTGGAAACCACAAATTACGGCTGTAAATAAAAGCAGCTCCCAGCATAAAACCTGCAGTTGTGATACATATTCCGGAAATTAATGTGCCGTGAGGATTCGCCAGATGAAAAACACCAAATAGTACAGAAGAAATCGTAAGAGAAATATAACTTCCTAGTTTTTCTTCTACAATTCTAAAAATAATGCCGCGAACCAATATCTCTTCAATAATGGCAACGGTAAACATTATGGCAAATGGAATCAGGATAAACGAAACAGGGTTGATCTTTACTACACTGTAATTTCCGTTAAGGTACATTACTAAAATAGTAAAGGACTGTAAAACAAAACCAATCAAAATTCCAATGGTAAGATTTTTGGCAAGTCCTTTTGCAGAAAACTCCGTTATGGCTCTTTTATCGTATTTCTTAAAGAAAAGAATATAACTCAAAACACACGAAAAGGAAACAAAAAGACCTTTTAAGAGATTTCGGTAGTCTTTTTCAAGTGGTGTTAAGGCTAGTAATTTTACGGCAATCTGCTGGCCAATAATAACAACAGCCATAAAAGTAAGCAGCGCAAGAACAATTTTGACAATAGGGAAATTGAATATTTTTTGTTTTCGGGTAAGAGTTTCCATTTGATTTATTTTAATGATTTATGATGAGACAAAAGTATCCCGCATTAAAAACAAAAAATAGAATGAAATTTGCCTCTTTATAATTTTTGAAACTGTTTTGGCAAAAATCCCGTTTGCGTTTTAAAAGTCCTTATAAAATGACTTTGATCAGCAAATCCGCATTCGAGGGCAATTTCGGTTAAATTATTTTCACTGGATTGTATCAGCGTAAGCGACCGATTAATTTTAATACGGCGCATATATTCGCCCAATGTGCATCCAAAATATTTAGGGAAATGCTTTGAAATCGTGATAGGGTTGAGGTTTAAAACCAAAGCCAAATCCTGAAGATTGGGATTCTCGTTCCAGCAGTCGTTTAATAATTCGTTTAAACTTTTTACCCAAAACGGACTTTTCTCAAATCGATCCAAATGAGTATTGGCGTTCGATAACTGAGAGAACAACATTTTAATTGTATCAGCAGAAAAAGTATCGGCGGTAAGCGTTTCCTTAAAAATCTTTAAAATCAAAAACTTGGTAAAAGCTTCATTTTGAATTGATTTTTCGATAACAGCTTCAGAGATTTGGAGTTCCTTGATGAGGTTTTCTTCAATTTCAATATTAATATTTCGGGAAGGAAAAAGCGTATTTTGGTTTAAATGCAGTTCGTCGCTGTGATAAAACAACAGCGATCCCGCGCCAACCGTTTCGCTGAAATTTTTTCTTTTCTCGGTCGTGCCGCCTTTTAAGAAAAGCGTTATGTGCGCATTATTGTGTGAATGCCAGCCTTCGTAAACCTTGTTTTGGTATTCAGTTTCGACCACAGCAATTCCCTGCGCAGTATCAAAACTGTTTTTGGTATTGCCTAAGTATTTCTCTTTTTCGAGTTCGTACATTTCGGGATCTGTTGCGTGGTATTTCTGGAACTAAAATACTATTTATTTTAAAACAAAAATTCAAAACTATTTTGATTCTACTGAATTAGTCGTTTTTATGTAATTTGTAAGATTTAAATGTATAATAAAAACATTGTATAAAGATTAACTGTTAAATAATAGTTTTTTTACCGAATATTTAATTGTTTTGTAACAAAAATATAATAAGGGCGACAAATTAGTCAACTATTTAAATCTTTATATTATGTATAAAAATACGATGAAATCAGTTTTTGCTGCATCTGCTTTTTTAGTGGGAGTAAGCGGCTGTTTTGCACAAGACATTTTGGTAAATTCATTAAAGTTAAATGCAAGTGATAAAAGTAAAGAAGCTTTTAAATTTACCGAAGTAGTTAACTTAGGAACTACATCTGTAAAAAATCAGGGTTCATCTGGAACTTGCTGGAGCTATTCTACAAACTCATTTTTAGAGTCAGAAATGATTCGTTTAGGAAAACAGCCTGTTGAGCTTTCTCAGGTTTTTTCGGCAAGAAACGTTTATGTAGAAAAAGGAATTAACTACGTTCGTATGCACGGAGCTGTTACTTTGGGCGACGGTGGTGCTTTGCATGATGTTACAAACATGTACAAAAAATACGGAGCAGTTCCTAGAGAAGTTTACACAGGATTAAACTACGGAACAGATAAAAATAAATTTGCCGAAATGGCAGCACTTATCGAAGGCGTTTTAGCAGCGGTAGTTAAAAATCCAAACGGAGAATTAACACCAAACTGGCAAAAAGCCTATGCAGCGGTTATCGATTCTTATTTAGGAAAAGTGCCGGAAAACTTTACTTATAAAGGAAAAAACTACACACCACAGTCTTTTGCTAAAGAAGTAGTAGGAATTAATCCAGATGAGTACATCGAAATGTCATCGTTTACAACATCTCCATACTACCAAAAAACAACAATGATGGTGCCGGACAACTGGTCATTTGATCAGGTTTACAACGTAAAAGTAAACGACATGACAGATGTTATCGACAATGCGTTGAAAAAAGGTTATACTGTAGCCTGGGCAACAGACGTAAGCGAGAAAAGCTTTAGCTGGAAAAACGGTGTAGCGTATGTGCCAACAAAGAAATTTGACGAAATGACTGCCGAAGAAAAAGCAGATATGTTTAACGGACCAAAAGCAGAACCGGAAATTACTCCAGAAATGCGTCAGGCTGCGTTTGACAACTACACAACTACAGACGATCACGGAATGCATATTATTGGTCTTGCAAAAGATCAAACCGGAAAAGAATATTATATCGTAAAAAATTCTTGGGGTGAAACAAACGACTACAAAGGTTTCTTGTTTGTAACCAAAAATTTCGTAAAATATAAAACTACTGCCTTAATGGTAAACAAAGGCGGAATCCCAACTGATATTGCTAAAAAATTAGGGGTGTAAGTTTAAGTTAGTTTTTAATAAAATAAGAAAGCGCTGTGATCTTTGGATTGCAGCGCTTTTAACTTGATGCAATATAAAATTCTATTATTTTATATCTTTCCAACTTATGGGATTTCCCTGAATTCCTAATTTGCATTTATCTTGTATCCAATTTATAAAATTTCCTGCATTTTTTAAGTCAATACTTGGGCCTTTCATATTTCTTCCATTACTACAAATATCACGGAGGTTTTCAGGTATCAAAATTGAATTGTCTCCTAGGTAATAGAAAGTTTTCGAAATAAGGACATATTTACCATCTGTATCAACTTTTATGTGTCCAGGATTTGGAGATCCATCTGAGAATGAGTGAGCTGAATCTTCTTGAATCCATTCTTGTGTAAGGGAATCTTGATGATAAAAATTATCTCCATAAATTTGAACTAAACTTCCTTTAATTTGTGGCTTTTTATAATTAAATCTTGAATCGTTCCAATATTCATTAAATGTTAACTTTTCTTCAACTTTCATTGCATAAATGAGGTGATGTAGATTTTTTAATTTAGCACTACCAGTACCAATTATCCAATCTCCAATTTCAAGATTTTTGTTTCCTCTAATAGTAGGTCTACAGACAGCTAAAGTACAATAACCGCCGAAAGGATTTGGTGCTAAACCGAAATCGTGTTCTATTTTGTATGAATAGTATTTCATTATTTAAAAATTTAACATTTGACCCTTGGTGGAAATTTATGTATTGGTGGACTCGGATTGCCATTTGGTGTTACGTTTGGAATATTTGTGCCACTAAGGATTTCGGCTAATTTTTCTAATGAATTTAAGCTTAGTATCGGGCCTCCATATTTTTTATAATTCGCAGGTATTTCAATGCTATCACTGCTTCCAAGAGTATAAATTCCAACAATCCTTTTTCCGCATTGATGAGCATACTCGATTTCAGAATTCACCCATTCGTCTTCAAAAGTATTTTCATCAATAAGACAAATAAACTTTTCTGCTTCTCGAATTCTGATTTCTAATAAACCTTCAATTTCTTCTTCCTCTTCTTTAGTTTGTTCATTGTTTATTCCATCAATTTTATCGTCAACGATATCAAATTCTTTAGATATTATTTCTTTAAGTTTTTGAAAAGACTCATCATTGATGCTTTTATGACTTACAAATATTTTCTTTTTGCTCATAACTAAATAATTAAATGATTAATATTCCATTTTGGAGGAAAAAACAACTCAATTTTTTCCTTTTCTTCAAATTTAAATTTCTGCTTTATTCTGGTTCGATTAGATTTGCCTAAAATATCACTATGCGCCACTCGTGAATATTTGTCAACCTCACAAAAAATATTTTGAATATCAATTAATTGTAAAGGTCTACCCCATAAATTGTTAAATTCAAGATCTAATCTTTGAAATTCTAATTCCTGTATGTCCGACATCATTTTAATAACATCTTCATAATTATACTCTCTTAATGAAGAAAAACATTTAGTAATACCATCTTTTGCGCCAGGTCCAGCTTTGGTAAATTCTTGTTCAGAATAACTGGTAAGGTTACTATAATTAATATCAGTTATATATTGATATGCTAAAAATTCTCCTATAGTGGGATATTCTTTTAAGATATTATAACCAGTTGCCATATTATCAGTTTCCATTAATGTATTTACAATATCATTATTCATCATCATTTCTAATAATTTTAAATGATTCTGATGCTTTTTTATCTCATAAAAAGATGATTTTCCAGATGCCATAATATATGCAGCTGAGTAAATAGGAATTTTATTATTCATGAGCTCACTTAAAATGCTGTTATATTTATTAAATGAATATGTCTTCCAACTAATCTCTTTTAATTCATGTTCTAGAAATTCCCAAGTTTCAATCTTGTTAAATATTTTGAATAAGATTATTCGAAAAAAAACTTCGGAGGGAGTTTGATTGCCTTTGTAAATTATATTTTTAATTAAATATTGGCTTACTCTATCGGTAGCTCTATATGTGTTAGTGAATTTATACTCATTTAATATGAAGTCTGTAGACCAAGGATATTGAGAGTTCTTAAATCTTTTAAAGAATATGTTTTGTCTTTCAGTTGCAAACTTCCAATATGTATCATAAATAGTAGATGTTTTTGGTTTTAATTTTTTATTTAGAATGATAATATTTTTCATTATTTTTTACCTAAATAGATTAATTTTCGATTCTTTTTACTAACTAAAACTCTTCCTCCTTCATTTTCTCTTAATTTGTTGAAAATTTCGTATGAGTTTAAAATTGCTTTTTCCCATTGTTTCCCGCTACAGTCTTTTACTTCTGTGTTTTTAACTAATGTTTGAACCTGCTTAATTATGCCAGAATCAATAGTTGTGCAATTTTTTAATAAATCTAAATCAACAGCATGATGATAAATAAACAACGAAATTAGCTCCTCAGTAATTTGTGATCTTGCACCATCTTCATTTACATCTATTTCTGCATTGCTCTTTCTTTTTAATTTAAAAAGTTTTCGTATAACTGGTGACCATCCCATAATTGCTAAATAACCATAATGAAAAATATCGTGATATCGATAACCATCATCTTCATAAGTATTATCTGTTAAAGGGTCGCCAATTGCTGTTTCATCTCTTTGGTCGATAATTTGTAATTTCTTGATGCCATTTTCTTCATATGACATAAATTTAATTTCAAATTCTTCAGGGAAGCGTTCATGTTCAGGATAAGTTGAATCAAAATCTATATATTCTGTATCTTCATCGACCATAAATCGGTCATTGATTTTATTTAAATTTTTTAATGCTATTTCATCCAACGATAATGAATTTTGGGTCGCAATTGTTGATAAATACCACAATACATCTCCAAGTTCTTCGCTTAATTTTTGTTTGTAAACTTTATAAGATTTACCGTCTCGCAGTTTGATCTTTAATTGAGTTAAAACAGAGCCGATTTCCCCTATAATTCCTAAAAAAGGAACAATTGAAGAAAGTTTTTCATCTAAAGAACTTTCTTGTATTGTTTTACTAGCTTGATCTTGATAACTTTGAAATTCCATATCTTTTTATTTTAATATTAGACTTAGATTTGTTAAAACAATGTAATGATTTGTTCAACAGATAGTTGTGTAAATAAAGCGTTTTAAGTTATATTAACTATAAGTATAAATACTTGTTTTTAATCAAATGTAAGGTGTTGATCTTTAGTTATTTTATGGTTTTCCGTAATCCTATAAAAAAGTGAAAGTTTACACTATTATAAATTTCTAGTGGCACATCCATATAATAAAAAAGAGGCGCTTTAAAGCGCCTCTTTTTTATATTCTTAAAATAAAATCTTTATTTTCCTTTATACAACTTCTCCAAATACTCAACCTTATCCTTTTCTGCCTGAACCAAACGCTCATAAAGTTCCACAACTTTATCAAGAGGATTGAAAGTGCAACCATAATTAAATGATGAAGCATTATCATGATTGTTAATTGTATTTCCAATAATGTTTAAAACTGCTTCTTCAGAAAAATTTTTAATTCCTTCAGCAGAAACACCTAATACTTCAGCAATTGCTTTAAGTTTTTCTTCATCAACAGTTTCACTGTTTTCAATAATCGAAATAGACTGCTGGCTCATACCTAAAGCATACGCCAATGCTTCCTGTTTCATATCACGAAGTTCACGAATACGGCTTATTTTGCGTCCTATATGGTTTGGTTTTGTAAGTGTGCTCATAATTCAAAGATATTTAAAAAATCGTGAAAATGTATGGGTGTTGTAATTTACAAATGTGAATTTGTGAGATACATTTTCTGTTGTTTCATGAAAGCACAAAAATACAATTTTTCGCACAGCTTACGATTAAAAACCAAAATTATAAAACAGTTGGCAGTTCTTCAAAAAGCAAATGGCACACTTTATCGTTTTTCCAGGCAGTTTATAGTTAAAATAAATCATAACTAACACAAAATCAGTAATTTTATATGTTTTTAATGCATTGTAAAATCTAAATCATCATGAAAAGGTATGCAGCATATTTTACTATTATCGCAAGTGTTTTTTCTATAAGTAGTTTTGCCCAGACAAATTATACCATTATCGATGCAGAAACTAAAAAAACAGCTTCAAAGTTTGATGATAAATCAGATGAAGATCTTATTATTGATTCTTATCTCGTTGTAGAAATAATCAATATGCCTTTTGGCAAACGTACAACCAAATACGAAGTATCAAAACTCGATATGGTGTATACAAACGATTTAGGGCCCAATAATACCAGAACCGTCACGCCAATATACAGAAAGAAAAAAGTAAGATCTGCAGGCGCTGTTCCTCCAAAAGCAATTGCCGATGCCAGTGTCGAGATTCAGCCCGTAGAAGTTGAGGTTACGGCTCCCGCATACACAGAGAAATTCGTTAAGGTAGATATTTTAGACACCTACGCCAATGTTTTAGACAAAGGCTACAAATCTATAGAAATGCTCAAAAAAGTCGCAGACAAGCGTTATTTTGAAAGCGATTACGAAGCCTCGGCAAAATACTATGCCGAGTTAATAAATCTCGATCCAGATTTAGAAGCAGTTTATTACTTTAGATACGTTGAATCTTTAAAAGCAATCAACCAAATGGATAAGGCTAATGAAGCGATGCTTTTATTTGAAAGTAAAAATGTTGGCAATGATGTGATGAAACACAGTAAAGTGGCGAGAAATTAAACCAAAATAGTAAAAATAAAAAAGACGATCATTTGATCGTCTTTTTTATTTTTATCTTTCTTAAGCAGGATTAGCTGATAAAACCAAACTTGTTTTCGAAAAGTTTGCCAATTAAAGGAAGCGGAGTTTCTTTTTCTTTACTTGCGTTAATTGCTCCAATAATTAAAAGGATTAAAAAAACTAACGATACTAAACTTAAAATTGAAGCTAAGGAAGGAATTATAGTAGCAAGTATTTGAATAATGATATTGTAAATAATTGCTGCAATCCATAATCCAAAGCTTTGTTTTAAGTGATATTTCACCAAAGGATTTCTAGGCGTTTTTGATGAAAAAAAAGATACTAACCAGCCAATTATGGTTATATAAGATACAATCGCTAATGTTTTGTTGTTCATTTTGACAAATATTAAATTTAATTTTTGCGCAAAAATATAGACAGCAGCTTCTTTAATTATGCCGTATAGGTTTTTAATATATTAAAATAAGACTTTTTTAAACGGGAGTTTTTTCTAAAATGAAACACATAAGGTATGCTCTTTTGTTTTGATAGTCTGATTAAGATTTTTATTTGTACTTCTCTTTGAGTCTAGAAACAATATCTGGATACTTAATAAGATTTTCGACATAGGTTTTGCTTTTCATTTTTTTAATGTGTTTTTCAATAGCCAGACCTTGTGTTTTGTTTTCGCATTCTATTTTGAGAAATAATTCCCAATCTTGAGCATTAGCAGTAAACTTATGTGATTCGGCGTTTTTATGAAACTCCATTCGCACATCAAAATCAGAAGTAAATCCAATGTAAAATCGGTTTAATTTGGCAGAAAAAAGAATGTAAACAACGTTCATAAATATTACTCAAAATTTGTAAATTCTTTTATAAGATTCCCTCTGGTCTCGAACCAACCCC
>NZ_JBQEMU010000024.1:0-99034 GCF_052044235.1 Flavobacterium sp. 22659 | reverse complement strand
TTATTGAATTTCTATAAATATTCTGCCCCGCTGGGCTTACTGAAACAATAGCTGTACAATCAAATCAAATTGTCTAACACTTTTTCTTCTAACTTCTTTTATTTAATGCCAATTTTTACAAGAGAACATCTTGAACGAAAATAGTTTATATTTACATCTTTATTTTTTATTTCATGGAAGAAAATAAACATGTAACGATCTACGATATTGCCGAACGTCTTAATTTGGCAACATCAACTATTTCACGCGCTTTAAAAGATCATCACACGATAAGTGACAAGACAATTAAGAAAGTGAAAAAAACTGCAGAAGAAATGGGGTTTGTTCCCAATACTTTAGCGGCAGGTTTGCGTGGAAACAAAACCAGAACTATTGGCGTTTTGATTCCCACCGTTACACAGCCCTTTTTATCATCTTTAATCAGCGGAATTGAAATTACGGCCCAAAAATCGGATTATACCGTTATCATTATGCAGTCACATGACTCGTATGAAGAAGAAGTGAACATGGCGAAATCTTTGTATTCCAATC
Organism: Flavobacterium sp. 22659; assembly: GCF_052044235.1. NCBI lineage: Bacteria > Pseudomonadati > Bacteroidota > Flavobacteriia > Flavobacteriales > Flavobacteriaceae > Flavobacterium > Flavobacterium sp. 22659. The sequence continues at coordinate 98,503 of NZ_JBQEMU010000024.1, read as the reverse complement.
GTGTAAGCGGTGTAATTTGCTCATTGGCAATGGAAACCAGAGATACAGCACACTTTCATCAGTTTTCAAACAATAATATTCCACTGGTTTTTGTCGATAGGGTGCCAAAAGACTACAACACTTTTAGAGTAGTTATCGATAACTATACAGCAGGTTATAAAGCAACAAAGCATCTTATTGAACAGGGCTGTATTCGTATTGCGCATTTAACAGCAGGATCAGAATTAGGGAATTTGTACAACGAAAGAAAAAGAGGGTATATAGAAGCCTTAAAAGATCATAATATCGAAGTGGAAGAAGAATTGATAATCAATTTAAATTCAGTTACTTACGAAGATGGTGTAAAAGCAAGCAATGCTTTATTCGATTTAAAACCAATTCCAGACGGATTATTTGCGCCTGGAGATATTCTAGCTGTAAGCGCCGTACAGACTGCTAAAAAACGAGGTATTAAAGTACCCGAAGAATTTAAAGTAATTGGCTTTAACAACGATCCCATTTCACAGATTATAGACCCTAATTTATCTACAATTACGCATCCTGCAGAAAAAATGGGAAAAGCAGCAGCCGAAATTATTATCAAAAATCTAAAGTCATCTAAAAATGATGATGCCAAAGAAATTACTTTTTTAAATACAGAAGTCCTTGCCAGAGAGTCATCTAGTAAAGAGTAAATGAGAAAGAATTAAATTGTCATTTATGCATACCATTACACTTCCCGATGAAATGAATTTAGAAAAAACACAGCAAATACATGTTGTGGATTACAGGAGTTCTAAAGATGTTTCGAAACAGCAGATTATTCTAAATCAAAATATAATTAGTTTTCTTATTGAAGGAACAAAAGAAGCTGTTTTCGATAATGCATCCTTGTCTATAGATGCTTCTAAGTTTTTAATAATGAGATCAGGAAATTGTTTAATGACAGAAAAAAGGATTTCGGAAGCCTCAAATTATAGAAGCGTACTCTTGTTTTTTTCTAACGAAATGATTCATAATTTCATTAGAAAAATGGAAATAAAAGACTTTGAATCAGTTGATGCCAAGTCTGTTCATGCTTTTGATTATGATGATTTCATACAAAGATTTGTACACAGCTTAGTAGATATTTCTAAACTTTCGGGAGAAATAAAATCCAAATTATTAGAAGTTAAGCTGGAAGAAATCATGCTTTATCTTACCGAAAAGTATGGAACAGAATTCCTGTACTCCTTAACTGTAAACAGTAATAATGCTGCGCAAAAGTTTATTCAGGTAATTGAAAACAGTCATTTAAGTAAACTCACTTTAAAAGAACTGGCATTTTTATGTAATATGAGCATTTCAACATTCAAAAGAGAATTTGAAAAACATTACGCCGAATCTCCAATAAAATGGTTTCAGAACAAAAGACTGGAGTTTGCTCATTATTTATTGCAGCAAGAACAAAAAAATCCATCAGAAATATATTTTGAAGTTGGTTACGAAAACCTATCCAGCTTTACGCAGGCTTATAAATTAAAATATGGCGTAACGCCAAAACAAAATCAGAAAAACTGGACTTTTAGCAACAGTTTTTGATCCTTTCCCTAAAGTTTCGCTGGCATAACAGAATCTAAATTTGCTTTAAATTTTAAAACCAAGTAAAATGAAAAAGCTAAATTTAATTTTGGTGTTGTCTTTAATTTTTACAACAACAATTTTTGCCCAAAAAACATTTACCCTAACCAGTAAAGATTTAGGAGGAGAAACTACAAAAGTTCAGGAATTCAACGGATTTGGATGTTCAGGTGAAAATCAATCACCGCAGTTATCATGGAAAAACGCTCCAGAAGGAACTAAAAGTTTTGCCATAACCATGTACGACCCGGATGCGCCCACAGGAAGCGGATTCTGGCATTGGGTAGTAGTTGATATTCCGGCAAACGTAAACGAATTGGTTACTGGTGCAGGAACTAAAAATCTTGTTCCAAAAGGCGCTGTTCAAAGTGTAACCGATTATGGAATTAAAGGGTTTGGAGGTCCATGTCCGCCGGTTGGTCACGGATTTCATCAATACATCATTACCGTTTATGCCTTAAAAACCGATAAACTGGGAACAGATGAAAATACAAATCCGGCAGTAGTAGGATTTAATCTTTGGAACCAGACTTTGGCAAAAGCCAGCATCATAGCCTATTACAAACGATAATAATTTCAGGGTTTAACTTTAAATCAACCCGTTAAAGCAGGATAGTTTTTATAATTATCCTGCTTTTATTTGTTATAGAAATTATTTTTTTGAAAAAAACAGAGCTAAAATTTTTTTCTTAAATAACAATCCTATATTTTTACGCAACCGATTGCATTTGTTGTTTTATTTAAGATAATGTATTTTTTGAATTAAAATTTTATCAAATAGTATTATTAAGATGTAAAATGCTGATACAGTAAAAATGAAATTTAAGAATAAACTAATTAGTAAATGACTTCAATAAGACTTGTATTCCTGTTTGTTTCGATTTCCTTTTCGGCTTTAGCGCAAAAGGATTATAAACTTTGGCTTCAGTATGATAGAATCAGCAATTCGGCAATTGCTTCAGAATATAAAAACAATATTCAGGGAATTGTTTCTTTGGGAAATTCTGAAACTTCTCAGATTTCCGTAAAAGAATTAGAAACAGGAATCGCTGGAATGCTGGGAAATAAACCCCAAATTAAAACAGAAATTAAAGGAGAAAACAATCTGATTATTGGTTCTCAAAAAACTTTAAATCCCGATTTGCAAAAAGCTCTGCAGACAGATTTTGAAAAAATAAACAACGAAGGATTTATTATTAAATCCATCTCTTTTAAAAATAAAAAACAGCTTATCATTTCAGGAAAAAATAATGTTGCAGTTTTGTATGGAGTCTTTAATTTTTTGAGGATGCTGCAGACCAATAAATCAATCAAAAGTTTAAATATTGCCGATTCACCAAAAACAAATCTTCGAATTTTAAATCACTGGGATAATCTCGACCGAACTGTAGAACGCGGCTACGCAGGCTTCTCTTTATGGAACTGGCAGAAATTACCTGATTTTATCGATCAAAGATATATTGATTACGCCAGAGCAAATGCCTTAATTGGAATTAATGGAACAGTTTTAACCAATGTAAATGCAAACGCTTTAATCCTGACTCCGCAATATTTAGAAAAAGTCGAAGCTTTAGCTAATGTTTTCAGACCTTACGGAATAAAAGTTTATTTAACTGCAAGATTTTCGGCACCAATCGAAATAGGAAAACTAAAAACTGCCGATCCAAAAGATCCGGAAGTAATTAATTGGTGGAAAAATAAATCGGCAGAAATCTACAAACGAATTCCAGATTTTGGTGGGTTTTTGGTGAAAGCCAATTCAGAAGGTCAGCCCGGTCCGCAAAACTACGGAAGAAATCATGTTGACGGAGCGAATATGCTGGCTGATGCCGTTGCGCCTTTTGGCGGAGTAATAATGTGGAGAGCCTTTGTATATTCAGAACATGATGCAAATGATCGTGCTAAACAAGCTTATGCTGAATTTCAGCCTTATGATGGAAAATTCAAAGAAAATGTAATTGTTCAGGTTAAAAACGGAGCAATCGATTTTCAGCCTAGAGAACCTTTTCATCCGTTATTTGGAGCAATGCCGAAAACGCCTTTAATGATGGAATTTCAAATTACACAGGAATATCTGGGTTTTAGCACACATTTGGTTTTTCTGCCTAAATTATTTCAGGAAGTTTTAGAATCTGATACCTTTCAAAAAGGAAAAGGAGCAACCGTTGCTAAAGTTATTGACGGTACTTTATATCAAAATAAATTAACCGGAATTGCCGGCGTTGCCAATATAGGAAACGATTTAAACTGGACAGGACATCCTTTTTTACAGGCAAATTGGTATGGCTTCGGCAGGCTGGCCTGGGATCCATATTTAGATTCTGAAACTATTGCTGATGAATGGTTAAGATGCACCTTTTCCAACGATGAAAATTTTATTAAACCTGTAAAAAATATCATGATGGAATCGCGTGAAGCCGTTGTCAATTACATGACACCACTTGGTTTGCATCATATTATGGATACAGGGCATCATTACGGGCCGGGACCTTGGGTTTCTAATTTGTCAAGACCAGAATGGAATCCAACCTATTATCATAAAGCAGACAAAAACGGAATTGGTTTCGATCGATCAAAATCGGGTACGAATGCCGTTTCACAATACGCAGCAGAAGTCGCAAATCTTTTTGATAATTTAGAAACTTGTCCTGAAAAAGATCTTTTATGGTTTCATCATGTTGCATGGGATTATAAACTGAAAAATGGACAAACACTTTGGAACGGCTTGGCATTGAAATACCAAGAAGGTGTAAATCAGGTTGCAGTAATGCAGAATGTTTGGAATCAGGCAGAAAAGTATGTTGACAACGAACGTTTCAACGAAGTAAAAATGTTATTAGAAATTCAGCATAAAGAAGCAAAATGGTGGCGTGATGCCTGCTTATTATATTTTCAGCAATTTTCGGGAAAAGAACTTCCGGCTGAAGTTGAAAAACCAACACAAACTTTAGAGTATTTTAAATCATTAAAATTTCCTTTTGCACCGGGAAATGGATAATAAATTTGAGTAATTGTAACGCGGATAAAACAGATTTGCTATCGCAAAGACACGGAAAAAGCCGGATTTTTTTAATAAAATTTTAAAAAATCCGTGTAAATCAGCGATTTCGTGATAGCGAATCCGTTTTATCAGCGTCCAAAAGAATATATTTTAAAAATTATGAGCAAAAAAACGGCAATAGTAACCGGAGGAAATTCGGGTTTAGGATTTGCAACAGCAAAGAAATTATGTGACAACGGAATCACAACCTACATTATTGGAAGAACAAAAGACAAAACAGAAGATGCCTGCAGAGAGATTGGCGAAAATGCTATTCCGGTAATATTCGACTTAAACGATTTGAAAGGAATTCCTGCCATGATCGAAAGCATCACCAAAAACAGTCCTATAGATATTTTGGTAAACAATGCCGGAATCAATATGAAAAAAGAGTTTGCAGATGTTACCGATGAAGATTTCTTAACCATAATTCACACCAATCTGTTGAGCGTTTTTGCTGTAAGCAGAGAAGTGGTAAAAAACATGAAAGAAAACGGAGGAGGAAGCATTATCAATATCAGTTCGATGGCATCGCAATACGGAATCCCAAAAGTAATTGCCTATTCGTCAAGCAAAGGCGCAATAGAATCTATGACGCGTGCTATGGCGGTTGAGCTGGCGCAGTTTGGCATCCGCGCCAATTGTATTGCTCCGGGATTTATTAAAACAAAAATGTCGTCAACAGCTTTAGATAACGATCCTGAAAGAAAAAATAAAGTATTGGGAAGAACTCCAATGGGCTATTTAGGAGAACCGTCAGACATTGCAGATGCGGTTTATTATTTTGCTTTAAGTGAATCAAAATATACAACAGGAACTGTTTTGCCAGTGGATGGCGGAAATAGTATTGGGTTTTAATTTAAAGTTTATAAGAGGCAGAGGCTCAAAGGTTCAAAGGTTTTTTGAAGCCACAGATTAAAGGATTAAAAAGATTAAAATCAGCTTAATCTGCAATCCCGAAAGCTATCGGGAGCATGAAACAAAACTTTGCGTCTTTGCGACTTTGCGAGATTAAAAAAAGTAAGTATGATAAAAATGCAGCAAACCATGAGATGGTTCGGACCAAACGACAATGTCAAACTAATTGACATTCGGCAAGCTGGCGCAGCGGGAATTGTAACCGCATTGCATCAAATTCCGGTTGGCGATGTTTGGACAGTTGAAGCAATAAAAGAAAGACAGGAAATTATTCGTAATTCTGGCTTGGAATGGACTGTGGTTGAAAGTCTTCCTGTTCATGAAGAAATTAAACGAGCTTCTGGAAATTATCTGCAATACATCAAAAATTATAAAATCAGTTTACAAAATCTGGCAGAATGCGGTATCAAAATCATTACTTATAATTTTATGCCGATTTTGGATTGGGTGCGAACGAATCATAATTTTATCAACGAAGATGGAAGCAGGGCTTTGCTTTACAATCAGGATGCATTTACTTATTTTGATGTTTTTCTTTTAAAAAGACCCAATTCAGAAAACGATTATTCAGAGGCTGGAAAAGAAAAAGCTTTGCAGTTTGGGAATCAATTGACAGAAGATGAAAAAGCACTTTTGTTTAAAAATGTTTTATTAGGACTTCCTGGAAGTAAAATCAATTTTACAGCAGAACAGATTTTGTCTCTTTTAGAAAACTATGCTAAAATCGACAATCAAAAGTTACGAGAAAATCTGATTTATTTTTTATCAGAAATAACTCTAATTGCGGAGAAAAACGGGCAAAAATTAGCCATTCATCCAGATGATCCGCCGTTTTCGGTTTTAGGACTTCCGAGAATAGTTTCAACAGAAGCCGATTTAAAAGCTATTTTTAATGCCGTTCCTTCAACTGCCAATGGCTTATGTTATTGTACAGGTTCGTTAAGTGCAGACCCAAAAAATAATCTTGAAAAAATTATAAACGATTTTGGAGATAGAATTCACTTTTTACATCTTCGAAATACCATTCGCGAAAGCGAAACTATTTTTAGAGAATCAGAGCATTTAAATGGTGACGTTAAAATGGAAATTATCATTGAGAAATTATTGCTGTTGATGAACAAAACCAAAATAAGCCTGCCAATGCGTCCCGATCATGGTTTCCTTCACAGAGTTGATGAAGCAACAGAAACCTATCCGGGTTATTCTTTGACAGGAAGACTAAAAGGGCTTGCTGAATTAAGAGGTTTAGAAATGGGAATTGCTTACAAGTTGAATTTGTAATTATTTTTTCGTGTTAGAGCTGACAGCTTTTAAAAACCTGATAGTTCTGCGATGAGAAAAGAAAACGTCCTGTTTATCATTTCGAGAATAAAAAATAAGTATTAACTATTAACCAAAATATATGAAATTTATTAACCCTTATTTGCTCGCGATCAGTACCGTATTTTTTGTAAATTGTTCTTCTAACAAGGAAACGTTAACCTTAAAAGATTCTTATAAAAACGATTTTTATATTGGAACTGCTTTGAGCGCAGATCAAATTGAAGAAAAAGATGCAAAAGTTGATTCATTAATTCGAACAGAATTTAATGCAATTACAGCAGAAAACATCATGAAATCGATGTACACGCATCCGCAAAAAGATAAATACGATTTTACTTTATCGGACAAGTTTGTAGCCTACGGAGAGAAAAATAAAATGTTCATTCACGGACATACTTTGATTTGGCACAGTCAGTTAGCGCCCTGGATGGAAAAAATCGCAGACAGCACTGAAATGAAAGCCTTTATGAAAGATCATATCACAACAATTGTTTCAAAATACAAAGGAAGAATCAATTCATGGGATGTTGTAAATGAAGCCTTAAACGAAGATGGAACTTTAAGACCGTCTGTTTTTTTGAAAACGTTGGGTGAAAAATATCTTGTTGATGCTTTTAAACTTGCAGGAAAGGCAGATCCAAAAGTAGACTTGTATTACAACGATTATAATATTGAAGAGCCGGCAAAAAGAGCCGGAGCAATTGCTTTGATTAAAAAGATAAAAGCAGAAGGCGGAAAAATTGACGGTGTTGGAATTCAGGGACATTGGAGACTGCATAGTCCATCTATTGAAGAAATTGAAAAGAGTATTTTAGAATATTCGGCATTAGGAATTAAAGTTGCTTTTACAGAATTGGATATTACCGTTTTACCAAATCCGTGGGATTTAAAAGGAGCCGATGTAAATCAGAATTTTGAAGGAAATGCCAAAATGAATCCGTATCCTAAAACATTGCCGGATTCTGTTCAGACTAAATTGGCAGAACGTTATGCGTCGATTTTTAAATTGTTCTTAAAACATAAAGATAAAATAAGCAGAGTTACTTTTTGGGGAGTTTACGACGGACAATCATGGTTAAATGACTGGCCTATAAAAGGAAGAACCAATTATCCGCTTCCGTTTGATAAAGATTTGAAACACAAACCGGCTTACGATAGTATTTTAAAGTTAAATAAAACGGAAGAATAATGGGTTTAAACAGCTTTCAATTAGAGTATTATAAACAAACGGTTGTTTTTTATGATATTATTCAAATAAAGCAGACTGAATTTGCATAATATGTTTTTTTATATAATTTTACACAACCGATTGTTTTAAATTTAATTCAACACAATCCTGTCATTTTGAGGAAGGGGAACCACACTGGAAACTCTGATTTCCCGTTTCTCGAAATGATAAAAAACTAAGTTTAAAACAATAGACTAACTAACCACAAACCATAAAATGAATTACATTTCACAAAAATTATCCATCAAAGAAAAAATTGGATACAGCTTAGGAGACTTGGCAGCCAATTTGGTTTTTCAGACTTTGATGACGTATCTGGCTTATTTCTACACCGATATTTATGGATTGTCGCCAACAGATTCTTCTATCATAATGCTGATTGTTGGTTTAGTTGCCGCTTTTATTTTTAATCCCATTATTGGCGTTTTAGCTGATAGAACAAGTACAAAATGGGGAAAATTCAGACCGTGGATTCTGGCAACTGCAATTCCGCTTGGAGTTGTGGCTTTACTGGCATTTTCAACTCCAGATTTCTCTTATAAAGGAAAAGTAATTTATGCTGTTGTAACTTATACTTTGTTACTGCTTTTTTATGCGGGAAATAATCTGCCGTATTCCGCTTTAAGCGGTGTTATTACTGGCGATATGTCTGAAAGAAACAGTATGTCATCATACCGTTTTGTGGCGGTTATGTTTGCCCAGTTTTTTGTTCAGGTTTTTATGCTCGGAATTATAAAAAGTGCCGGAAACGGAGACAAAGCAATTGGTATCGAAAAAGTAATGACGGTTTTAGCCATCATTGGAACCATAATGCTTTTAATCACATTCTTAACGACTAAAGAAAGAATCATTCCCAAACCAGAGCAAAAATCAAGTGTAAAAGAAGATTTAGGCGATTTGATAAAAAACAGACCCTGGGTAATCATGCTTTCGCTTACGACTTTGGTTTTTATTACACTGGCAATGAAAGGCGGTTCGTATGTATATTATTTTGAAAATTATGTAGATAAAGATCAGTTAGCACTTTTTATCCAGCCTATTTTAGATACTTTATCGGCTATTGGGTTGAATCATTTTGGTAATGATCCCGTTTCTGCTGGATTTGGATTATTCAATGCAGGCGGCATTATCTTTATGATCGTAGGAATCACGTTGTCTAAAAACCTGGCAGATAAATATGGAAAGCGAAATGTATTTGGATTGTTCTTATTCATTTCAACGCTTTTTATTATCGCTTTTTATTTCTTTCCGTCAACATCAGTCAGCTTAATGTTTTTCTCCCAAATTCTGCACGGATTTTTCTACGGAATTACAATCCCAATTCTTTGGGCAATGATTGCCGATGTGGCCGATTATTCGGAATGGCTTAACAATCGCAGAGCCACAGCAATTATTTTCTCTGCCATGATGGTAGGCTTAAAAGCCGGATTAAGTATTGGGGGTGCCTTGACAACATTGTTTTTAGGATTTTTTCATTACATGCCAAACTCTGCTGTACAAACAGAAACCGCGATTAACGGAATCAAATTATTGGTCAGCATTTTTCCTGCAATTCCATTTTTAATAGGAGCCGGATTATTGTTTTTCTATAAAATTAATAAAGAAATGGAAGTACAGATCGAAACCGATTTAAAACAAAGAAGAACTTAATTATTTAAAACCAAGATATCACTATGCCTGAAGACAGCATTGAACAAATTAATTTCGATGAAATTAATGAATTGGCGATTTCAAAGCCTTTAGTTTCTCATATTTACACAGCCGATCCGTCGGCACATGTGTTTAATGGTAAAATTTATATTTATCCATCGCATGATATAGATGCCGGAATTCCGTTTAATGATAATGGAGATCATTTTGGAATGGAAGATTATCACGTTTTTTCAATGGACAGTATAACAGCAAAAGCCGTAGATAATGGTGTTGCACTTCACGTAGATGATGTTGCCTGGGCCGAAAAACAAATGTGGGCCCCAGATGCAGCACATAAAAACGGAAAGTACTATTTGTATTTTCCTGCCAAACGTGCCAATGGAATTTTCCAGATTGGAGCAGCGATCAGCGATTCTCCTTCAGGACCTTTTGTACCTCAGCCAGATGCAATAAAAGGAAGTTACAGTATTGATCCTGCAGTTTTTGAAGACGAAGACGGAAAACATTATATTTATTTTGGCGGTATCTGGGGCGGACAATTGCAGAAATACAGAAACAATGTATACGACCAGAATAACGAAGAACCTTCTGAAAATGAACCCGCTTTAGGACCAATTGTAGCTTTGCTTCGCGATGATATGCTTGAACTTGCAGAAGAACCAAAAGAGATAAAAATTTTGGATGAAAAAGGAGAGATCCTGTTAGCCGGCGATAATAACCGTCGTTTTTTTGAAGCTTCGTGGGTACATAAATACAACGGAAAATATTATTTCTCATATTCAACAGGAGACACCCATTTTATTTGTTACGCTATTGGTGATAATCCGTACGGGCCGTTTACCTATCAGGGAAGAATTTTGAATCCTGTTGTGGGCTGGACTTCTCATCATTCTATTTGTGAGGTTGAAAATGAGTGGTATTTATTTTATCATGATTCAAGTTTGTCAAAAGGCGTAACACATTTAAGAAGCATGAAAGTGACTAAAATTGATTATTTAGAAGATGGTTCGATTGTAACAATTGATCCGTATGGAATAAGAAGATTAATTGATTAGTTTTTTGTATAAAAAAAATTTAGCAAAAATTACAATCGGTTGTGTTGATTTGATTTTGCTTTTTTTGTCATTGAGAGGAACGAAGCAATCACATTTGCTGAATCAAATTGCAGTGAGGCTGTTCGTTCGTCGCAATGACAAAATTATTATGAAATGTATAGCCTCCCGATAGCTATCGGGACAGGTACACGCCAAATTATTGAAATATAGAATTTAAAAAACTTAACATAATTAATACATAAAATGATTTTTTATAAAAGTTTTTTAGCTACTTTAGCATAACAGAACGGAACAGAACGGTATGCTAAAAGAAGAAGAAAAATTTGAATTTATAATTAATCACGATAGTGATATTCCGAAGTACCAGCAATTGGTTGATGGAATTACAAATGCTATTGCCGAGAACATTTTACAAAAGGGAGATCTGCTTCCGTCAGTAAATGTAATCTGTAAGACCTATCAGCTATCGAGAGATACAGTTTTTAAAGCGTATACGATTTTAAAAGAACAAAATACGATCGAATCTGTACCCAATAAAGGATATTATGTGGCAGGCGAAACAAGAAAAGTGCTTTTGGTTTTAGACACTTTTAAGGCCTATAAAGAAGTTTTGTACCATTCATTTGTCAATAATCTGCCGGATAATGTGATTACCGATGTGCAGTTTCATCATTATAATATTGATGTTTTTAAAACGATCATCAATAACGGAATAGGGAAGTATTACAAATACGTGGTCATGAATTTTGATCACAAAGAAATTGCTCCTGCGTTGTCGGCAATTTCAAAAGATAAACTGCTTTTGATAGACTGGAATATTCAGGCAGATAAAGCAAATAATTATGTTTTTCAGGATTTTGGAAAGGCATTTTATAATTCATTGACAGAAGCAGTTGATTTGTTTAAAAAGTATAAAAAGATACAATTTGTATATCCGGATTTTACAAATCATCCCAAAGAAACAGTTGAGTTTTTCAAGAAATTCTGTGCCGATTTCAGCTTTGAGTATGAAGTAATTACAGATCCAAAAAAGTTCAATATCGAGAAAGGAATTGCTTATATAAGCGTAAGCGACAGGATTTTGGGTCACTTTTTAGAGCAGTGCAAAGAGAAAGATTTTGAACCGGGAAAAGACGTTGGGTTTTTGTCGTACAACGAAACGCCAATGAAAAAATTTATATACAAAGGAATTTCGGTTGTCTCAACTGATTTTAAAGAATTAGGAACCAAAGCAGCGGCATTTATTACGCATGACGAAGAAACGCAGTGTTATGTGCCGACAAATTTAATAATAAGAGAATCATTGTAAGTATGTATTATATCGGATATGATATTGGAAGTTCTTCTGTCAAGGCAGCCTTGGTAGAAGCAGAAACGGGTAAAAAAATAATCGTTTTGAATGAACCACAGAACGAAATGGAAATCCTTTCGATTCACCCGGATTGGGCAGAACAGGATCCTGAAATCTGGTGGCAGCACATTTGTACAGCGACTAAAAGAGCGATTAAAGAAGCTAATATTGATGCCTCTAAAATTCAGGGAATTGGTATTTCGTACCAAATGCACGGATTGGTGATTGTCGATAAAGACGGAAACGCACTTCGAAATTCAATTATTTGGTGTGACAGCCGTGCGGTGGAAATTGGAAATAAGGCTTTTGCCGAAATTGGAGAAGAAAAATGCATGTCGCATTTATTGAATTCGCCAGGGAATTTTACCGCTTCAAAACTGAAATGGGTTAAAGAAAACGAATCTGAAGTTTACAATAAAATCTCTAAATATATGCTTCCGGGAGATTACATCGCTTTGAAATTGACAGGCGAAGTAACGACAACCAAAAACGGTTTGTCTGAAGGAATGCTTTGGGATTACAAAGAAAATAAAACAGCCGACTGGCTTTTAGAATATTACGGAATCGACAAATCATTGACGCCAAAAATCGTAGAAAATTTCACGAATCAGGGAGTTGTTACTGAAAAAGCTTCTGTTGAATCTGGTCTTCCAGCTGGAATTCCGATTGTGTACAGAGCGGGAGATCAGCCAAACAATGCATTGTCATTAAATGTTTTAAATCCGGGAGAAGTTGCAGCTACGGGCGGAACTTCGGGCGTATTTTATGCGGTAAGCGAAATGTCTTCTGGAAAAAGCACAAGAGTAAACAATTTCGTTCACGTAAACTACGAATTGGAAACGCCAAGAGTGGGTAAACTTTTAAATATTAACGGAGCAGGAATTCAGTACAGATGGCTTCGTAATAATATGGGGAATGAAAGTTATGAGGTGATGAATGAAAAAGCTTCAAATGTTGAGGTTGGATCAGAAGGTGTAGTCGTGATTCCGTTTGGAAATGGCGCAGAACGTATGTTCAATAATAAAACTATTGGAACACATTTCTTAAACCTCAACTTAAATATTCACAACAGCGCACATTTGTTTAGAGCTTCTCTTGAAGGAATTGCTTTTTCGTTTGTATACGGAATGGAATGTTTAAAAGACGACAATGCAACGATTAATGTGATTAGAGCGGGAAATGATAACCTTTTCCGTTCGGAGATTTTCTCGAATACCGTAGCGACTTTAATTGGCCATGAAATCGAAATTTACAATACCACAGGAGCTGTTGGCGCTGCGAGAGCAGTTGGTTTAAAAGATGGTGATTACAGCAAGTTTGGTGCTAATGTGAGTGATAATGACCATGTAATGACGTTTTTACCGCTTCACAACAAAGAACCTTACGAAACGGCTTATAAAAAATGGAAACAAGAATTAGAATTAATATTAACAAATAAATAAAAAAATCAAATGATAGTTTTAGGAGATAAAGAATACTACAAAGGTATCGGCCAAATTAAATTTGAAGGAAAAGAATCTGATAATCCACTGGCATTTAAATATTACAATCCAGATCAAGTTGTAGCTGGAAAAACAATGCGTGAGCACTTTAAATTTGCTATCGCATATTGGCATACATTCTGCGGACAAGGAAGCGACCCCTTTGGACCAGGAACACAGCAATTTGCTTGGGATCAGTCTTCAGATCCGTATCAGGCTGCAAAAGATAAAGCAGATGCAGCTTTTGAATTTATCAGCAAAATGGGATTCGATTATTTCTGTTTCCATGATTATGATTTGATTGCTGAAGGAGCAACTTTTGCAGAATCAGAAAAACGTTTGGCTTTTATTACAGATTACTTAAAACAGAAAAAAGCAGACTCTGGAATTAAATTACTTTGGGGAACTTCAAACTGTTTCTCAAACCCAAGATTCATGAACGGAGCGGCTACAAATCCAGATTTTAATGTAGTAGCAAGAGCTGGAGGACAAGTAAAATTAGCGCTTGATGCAACAATCGCTTTAGGCGGAGAAAACTATGTATTCTGGGGAGGTAGAGAAGGTTATATGTCTTTACTAAACACAGATATGGGAAGAGAATTAGACCACATGGCACAATTCCTTGCAATGTCTAGAGACTACGCAAGAGCGCAAGGTTTTAAAGGAACTTTCTTTATCGAGCCAAAACCAATGGAACCATCAAAACACCAATACGATTTTGACTCGGCTACTGCAATTGGATTCTTGAAAAATTATGGTTTAGACAAAGATTTCAAAATCAACATTGAAGTAAATCACGCTACATTGGCACAACATACTTTCCAACACGAATTGGAAGTGGCTGCAAAAGCCGGAATGTTAGGAAGTATCGATGCGAACAGAGGAGATTACCAAAACGGATGGGATACAGACCAATTCCCAAATAATATCCAAGAAACTACTGAAGCGATGTTGGTTTTCTTAAAAGCTGGCGGATTGCAAGGTGGTGGAGTTAACTTTGATGCTAAAATTAGAAGAAATTCTACAGACTTAGAAGATGTTTTCTTAGCGCACATTGGCGGTGCTGATACTTTTGCAAGAGCTTTACTGACTGCAGACAAAATCATCACTTCTTCTCCTTACGAAAAATTAAGAAAAGAAAGATACAGTTCATTTGATTCTGGAAAAGGTAAAGATTTTGCTGATGGAAAATTAAGCCTTAAAGATCTTTATACTATCGCTCACGAAAACGGAGAATTAAATCTTCAAAGCGGTAAACAAGAATTGTTTGAAAATATCATCAACCAATATATTTAATTGGTTTTAGATTTTAATATCAAAAATATAGTGAGATAAAATTGAGAGAATGTGTATTAAGATTATGATTTGTTTTGAAAGTGAGATTTAAAAAAATAGGTTGAAGGTTTAGTTACTATTTTGAAAATCAAACAAAAGAAACAAAGTCAGTTTAATAAAATAATAAGTGAGTTATTTTTTTATTAAAGGTTTTTTGAAGATTAGAATCGATCGAAATGCACATTTTTCACTCACTGCAGCATGCTGAGAACTTTGTCAAAGTTTAAAATTTGACAAAGTTTTTTTACGCAAAAAAACTTTTAACTTAAACTAAAAAACATGAAATTTTTTATTGATACAGCCAACCTTCAGGATATTGAAGAAGCGCAGGCTTTAGGCGTTTTAGACGGCGTAACCACCAATCCGTCTTTAATGGCCAAAGAAGGAATTACAGGAAAAGAAAACATCTTAAAACATTATCTTGACATTTGTAATATCGTTGACGGAGATGTTTCGGCTGAAGTAATTTCGACTGATTTTGAAGGAATGGTAAGAGAAGGTGAAGAACTTGCAGCTTTACATCCGCAGATTGTGGTAAAACTGCCTATGATTGGCGACGGTGTAAAAGCCTGTAAATATTTTTCTTCTAAAGGAATTAAAACCAATGTAACTCTAGTATTTTCTGCTGGTCAGGCATTATTGGCAGCAAAAGCAGGAGCGACTTATGTTTCTCCATTTTTAGGCCGTTTAGATGATGTTTCAACAGATGGAATGCATCTTATTGAAGAAATCAGAGAAATCTATGATAATTACAATTACCAAACCCAGATACTTTCAGCTTCGGTAAGGCATACCATGCATATTGTAAATTGTGCTAAAGTAGGATCAGATGTAATGACCGGACCGCTTTCGGCAATTAAAGGATTACTAAAACATCCATTAACAGATATTGGTTTGAAACAATTTGTTGAAGATGCTAAAAAAATGAATCTCTAAACTCTAAATACAACACGCAGTTAAGCCCTTTTCGCATTGAAAGGGGCTTTTTTTTTACTAAAGCATGATAAGTTTTAAATAATGACGTAAAAACTTATTTCAAATTTTCCATCAGCGTTTTCAAAAACGCAATCACCGCTTTTTTCTCATACACTTCTTTCAAAGAAATCAGCATTGCGGTTCTGGTCATGTTTTCTCCTTTTATGGGAATAGCATGCAAATCTTTTTCGTTTTCGATTGTTGTTTTAGTTAAAATGGTATGCCATTTTCCCGTTTTGATTAATTCCAGCAAAGTGGGAATGTCATTAATTTCAATCGTAACTTTCGGATTGAGATTGTCTTTTTTAAAAGCTTTATTTATAAACTGTGTAGTACTGAAACCACTTGAAGGAAGTGCGAGCGGCAGGGAACTGACTTCACTCAAAGAAATACTTTTTTTGTTGGTAAATGATGTTTCTGTTGAGGTAACCAAAGCCATAGGAGACGTAAATAATTCCCTATATTTAAAATGCGCCTCAGAAGCAATTTCTTCAAAAGTCAGAATCACATCAAGCTCAAAAAGATTTAGTTTCTGTATCAGTTCCTGCGAAGTTCCAAAGACGATTTCGAATTGAATTTTAGGATATTCAGAACTAAATAAAATAAGCGCTTTTGTAACCACATGACGAAGTGCGTATGTCACACCAATCGCTACTTTTCCGGTTTCAAGATTATTCAAATCTTTTAAAAGTTCAAAACCGTCCGTTGCTTTGTTAACAGACTGTTGCGCGTAAACCGAAAATAAATCTCCAGCTTCCGTAAGTGTAATTCGTTTTCCAATTCTATTAAAAAGCGGTACCTGCAATTCATCTTCCAATTGTTTAATTTGTTGTGATAAAGTGCTTTGACTGATGTGAAGTGCAGTTGCAGCTTCGGTAAAATTCAGTAATTCTTTTGCTTTTAGAAAATATTTAAGCTGTCGAAGTTCCATTTCTAAATCGGTTTTATCGATTGATTTTATCGAAAAATAAGGTTTTACAAATATAGAAAATCTTAAGAACTTTGTAGTGTCGCAAAATTAAAGCAGAACAAAAATGAAAATTATAGCTTTACAAGAAGGAAATTATATAGCTGATTCTAAAAAAGAGTTTAAGCTGATTACAAAAGAAACAACCGAGACAGGCCTTAAAATGGCAATTCAGCCTTTTGTGATTATTACAGATAACGATGTCATATTATTAGATTTTGGTCTAGGATTTATGAATGACGGAATCCCGTTTATTCATGAAATGCTGAAAAAGAATAATATTGCTCCGGAGCAAATAACAAAGGTTTTGGTTTCGCATCTGCACAAAGATCATATCGAAGGAATTGGTTATTTTGAGAATGGAAACTTTGTTTGTAATTTTCCAAATGCTAAGATTTACATTCAGGAGCGAGAAATAGATTTTGCTTTAGAACAAATCAATAATCCGTCTTATGTTTTTGAGATTTTAAATGAGCTCAAAAAACTGCCTAATGTTGAATTAATGCATGATGACAGCGGACAGATTACTAATGAAATTTTCTACGAAGTTTCGGCCGGACATACCAAATATCATCAGGTTTTCTGGATCAAAGCCAATGATGAAATTGTTTTTTACGGCGCAGACGATCTGCCTCAAAAAATATACTGGTCAATGCACGTTGCTTACAAAACCGACTTTGATGGAAAACGCGCTATGGAATCCCGAAAAAAATGGGAACTGCAGGCAAAAGACGAAAACTGGAAAGTGCTTTTTTACCACGATATGAAAATGCCGGTTTTGGAATTTTTTGAACAAAAAATGGAATACGTGTCATAAATGAAAGATTTACAATCAATGCCGGCTTTAATTATTTATGGTTCGCTGGCACCGGGCGAATCCAATCATTCGGTTATGGATTCTATTAAAGGAGAATGGCAGAAAGCAATTATAAAAGGGAAACTGCAGGAAGGAGGCTGGGGATCATCTTTAGGATATCATGGTTTTATCCCTGTAAATATAGAAGAAGCAGAAACCATCAATTGTTATGTACTTTTCTCTGAAGATCTCACAGCAAACTGGGATTATCTCGACGAATTTGAAGGCGACGGTTATACGCGAATTCAAACGGAATATGAACTCGAAAACGGAGAAAAGGGAACAGGGTTTATTTATGCTTTAAAACAATAAAAGGAAAATTCAGATTAATTTACTTAGTCTGAATTTTTTTTTAGCCGAAAACAAAAGAAACAAAACACTTTTTACCTTTTCTTCTAAGGAAGTTCTTAGAATAGAAAAAGCTTTAGTAATTTGAGCCTCAACGGTTTTTATAGAAACATCTAGATGCTCGGCGATTTCGATATTAGTCAAACCTTCTTTTTTACTCAAAATAAAAACCTCTTTGCATTTTGGAGGCAGATTCTGAATTTCTTTATTTACCGCATTTAAAACCCTCTGAAAAGCTTCTGAATCTTCTTCCTGAACAATTCCGTTCAAAGCGTCATAATACGATTTTTCTAATGAAAACAAAGACTGGTTTTTTCGATACAAATCGATAAACTCGTTATAAGTCATTTTATAAAGAAAACTTTTTAACGAATGCTCCGGTTTTAATCTCGTGCGCTGTTCCCAAACCTTAATAAAAACATTCTGTACAATATCTTCTGCACTGTAAACATTCTTTACCAAGCTGTTAGCATAAACGCAAAGTTTATGATGATAGGTATCGATTAAATAAGTATATGCCATTTCATCTCCATTTTTAAGAGACTCAATTAATACAGCGTTATTGTTGTAGTCGGCATTTATCATAGAAACAAATATATAAATTATAATTTTTAAGGCTTAAATAGAGGCTGTATTTGAGGCAAATTAGCTGTTTTTTTCATTTTCTATTTGAAAATTATTACAAATAAAAAACTGAAAAAATGCAAAGATAAAAACATTTACTCTTTTATTTCTATCAAATTAGTAGAATTTATTGAAAGAAAAAACTTGTGAAAAATAAAAAATTCATCAAAATGAAAAAAACTTTATCAAATTGTTAGGGTTTTGTTTTTTGGCTTCGTAATAATATTAAAAATAACTAAAATGACAGTAAAAAAGTCAGAGAGACTAATTGTTAAATTTATCACAAATCAGGCGAGTCAGGAGGAAATCGAAGCCTTGACCGAATGGTTAAAAGAGGATGAAAATCAGCTTGTGTTTAAGGATTTTGTAAAAACCAATTACGCAATAGATACCGCTTTGAACAATTTTGATTCTACCGAAGTCAGAAAACAACTTTCAGAAAGAATCAGAAAAGAGAATAACGTTTTTTATAAAAGAAGATTTTCATCGTATTACAAATATGCAGCGATTTTGATCGTGGCTTTGGGCGGATTTTATTTTTACAAAAATTCAACCACTGCAATACAGTCAAAACAAAATGTAATAATTCCGAGAGAAGATGAAATTGTGCTGCAGCTGGGTGACGAATCGCAGAATCTTGACCCAAACGAAGCCAGAACTATAACTGATAAAGACGGAAATGTAATTGGAAAACAGGAAAAAGACAGATTGGTTTATACGAAAGCTTATGCCAAAGGCGCATTAGTTTACAATACAATCAAAATTCCGTACGGAAAAAAGTTTGAGGTACAATTGTCAGATGGGACACTTGTGCATTTAAATGCAGGAACATCGCTGCGATATCCGGTTCAGTTTGTTAAAAATCAAAACCGACAAGTTTATCTTCTTGGAGAAGCATTTTTTGAAGTTGAAAAAGACAAAGAACATCCGTTTGATGTAAACACGCAGAATGTAAATGTTGAGGTCTTGGGAACTAAATTTAATGTAGATACGTATAGTGAAAATCCAAGAACTGATGTTGTTTTGGTTGAAGGAAAAGTGTCTTTATACAAAGATCAGAAAACCAAAGAAAACCAAGTGTATTTAAAACCTGGAGAAAAAGGCTCAAACGAAAGAGGACAGTCAGAAATTACAACAGAGCAGGTTAACACAGAATATTATACAGCTTGGATAAAAGGAAGTTTAGTATTCAAAAATGCTTCGTTTGATGATATTATTAAAAAACTGGAACGACGTTACAATGTAACTTTCATCAATAAAAACAAAGTACTTGGAAAAGAAATTTTTAACGCCCGTTTTGATAATGAACCTATTGAAGTGGTGCTCAAATATTTCAGCGACAGTTATGCTATTGATTATATAATTGACAGAGACAAGATTACAATAAAGTAAATTATCAATTAACAATTTATAATTAACAATTAAAAAAACGCCTATGTAACAAAAATCCAAAGAAGAAGGATCGGCATTAGATAAAAAAAACCGGAAAATGCGCCAACATTTCCCGGTAGAATAAATGCGATCAGTTAATTAACCAACCAACATTAAAAAACATTTTAAAAGTATGAAAAAACTATTGAACAGAATTAGGTTCGACAAACCTTTTTTGAAATTCGATTTGAAGATGAAATTGACCACATTATTTCTATTAACCACTCTCACGGTTATGCAGGCGGGTGTAACCTACTCGCAAAAAGCAAAAATGTCTTTCAGTGCTAATAATATGACGGTTGCAAAAGCCATCGAAAAATTAGAATACACTACCAATTACAGATTTGTTTATAATGTAAAATCAGTTGATTTAAACAGAACTATTTATGTAAATGAAAGTAATGTTTCGATCGAGACGATTTTAAATACCATTTTTGGCAATACCGGAACAGATTATAAAGTTTCGGGAAACCATATTGTATTAATGGCAAAAAAAGCTCCGGCAGAAAAACCTGTAACGTCACAAAAAGAAGAGGCAGATTTTATCGTAAAAGGACGTGTTACCGATGAAAAAGGAATGCCTTTAGTTGGTGCCGCAGTTGCTGATAATGGTTCTGGAAGAGGCGTAAATACAGACTTTAACGGAGAATATCAAATTATTGCAGTAAGCAGCGAAACTACTTTAGCATATTCTTATTTAGGATTCGTAAGACAAGAAATTAAAGTTGAAGGCAGAAGCGTAATCAATGTTGTGCTTAAAGAAGAAACACTTCAACTAGGTGAAATTGTTTTAACAACAGGTTACCAAAATATTTCGGCTGAGCAGGCAACCGGATCTTTTTCAAATTTAAAAGCAAAAGATTTTCAGGAACAGCGTTTAAGCAGTTTAGATAAAATTTTAGAAGGTCGTATTGTGGGTTATCAGGATGGAAAAATTCGTGGTACAACATCTATGCTTGGCGTAACATCTCCTTTGTATGTTGTTGACGGATTTCCGATAGAAAATACAAAATTGACTCCGTTTTCTACAATAGAAGAAAATGTTCCAAGTCTGAACTTAGAAGATATTGAAACCATTACGGTTTTAAAGGATGCAGCAGCTTCGTCTATTTACGGTTCACGTGCCGCAAATGGGGTTGTCGTTATTACAACTAAGAAAGCAAAAGCAGGAAAAACAAACATTTCGTTCTCTAGTAATTTAACCATTACACCTTATAGAAATTACACCGGAAACCTTACTGATTCTGCTGATATTATTGGTTTAGAAAGAGGATGGGCAGATGGAAATCCTAATTTAAAAGGAGCAAATGCAGCGACATATTCACAATCATTATTAAATAACGCAGTTTTTACCAGTTTAGGAATGCAGACTATTTTAAACGGTTATGCAGGAAACATTTCTCAAACAGAAATGAACAATCGTTTAAACCAGCTGGGTTCTCAGGGATATAAATACTTCGATGATATTGCCAGATATGCAAAACGCGATCAGTATTTTATGCAGCATAATGTTAGTTTAGGTAAAGCAACAGATAACAATACATTTAACGCTTCGCTTACCTATAAAAATAATGAACTTGAAAACAGATACTCTGAAAATCAGTCAGTGGGAATTAATTTAAAAAATTCAACAGAAATTAATAACTGGCTGTCTTTAGACTTAGGAACTTATATTAATTACGGAAAAGGCGATACACAAAGCTTTTTAGCACTAAATCCTGATTTATCAAATTCGTATTTTAAATATCAGCCGTATAATCAGTTAGTAAACAACGACGGAACTAATTTTGTTTCTACAGCAGCTTCTCGTTATAATAATTATACGCTGCAATCGATGCAGAATTATGGCTTGTACAATATGGATATTACACCAATGGACGAGTTTGGAAGAAATTTAAATGAGACTAAAAATTTCTTAAACAGAACTTTTGCCAAGTTTAATGTAAAATTCAGCAAAGCGTTTACTTACAATGTAATGTTTCAATACGAATACAGTTCAGATCGTGCAAGCCAGTTGTATGAAAAAGATTCTTATTATGTTAGAAACAGAGTTAACCAATTGGTAACGATTGCCAATAACAAAGCCGTTTATAATTTGCCTTACGGAGATATTATAAAAGAAACCAACCAGTTTTCTAATGCTTATAATTTCCGTCAGCAGTTAAATTTCAATCAGATTTTTGCTGATAAACACGATTTTTCTGCTATTGCCGGTATGGAAATTCGTCATTCAAAACAAGAGTTCAGCAACAATACACGATACGGATATGACAGCCAGACTTTAGGTTTTGCACCTATTAACCAGGTTGATTTACTAAAAGTTTATGGAACTGTTTTTGGCGGTTACATGGTGCAAGATGAGTTTTCTTTGGAAAAAGAATTACAAAATCGTTATATTTCAGTTTATGGAACAGGAGGTTATACTTTTGATAAAAAATATAATGTTTCTGGAAGTGTACGCTGGGATCGTTCTAATCTTTGGGGAACAGACAGCAAATACCAAAATAAACCCATCTGGTCAGCAGGAGCAGCGTGGAATATCGATAAAGAATCATTTTTTGCAGTTTCATGGGTAGATGCCCTAAAAGTTCGCGGATCGTATGGTATTGGAGGAAATATTGCCAAAGATTCAGCGCCATATCTTACAGCCTATTACAATTCAAATTCAAATGTTGGAGGAAATCAGGGAACTGTTAATAAACGACCAAACCCAGAATTATCTTGGGAAAAAACGACAACAAAAAACATTGGTTTAGATTTTTCATTGTTTAAAAGAAGGATAAGCGGAACCTTAGATTTGTACAACAAAAAAGGAGAAGATCTATTAGCAAGAAGCCAGGGAATTCCAACCGAAGGATTTGGATATTCTACTTATACGCTTAACAATGGAGAAATGACAAACAAAGGTATCGAAGTCAGTTTAAGTGGTACTATTGTAAAAACACCTTCATTTTCATGGGATGCAGCCGTTTTATATGCTAACAACAAAAACAAAGTAGATTACGTCAATGTAAAAGCTCCGGTTTATTATCTGCAGTTAGATTATCCTCAAGATTTCCCAAGAGTAGGAAACAGCTACAACACAATTTATGGTTATAAATGGGCAGGCTTAAGCAGTACAGGAATACCTCAGGTTTATGATGCATCTGGAACAGCAGTAAAATACAATCCGGGCCAGCTGGATGCTATTCAGGATTATGGATCAACAGTTCCTATTCACAGCGGTTCTTTCCATACTTCTGCTAATTATAAAAACTTCTCACTTTCGGCACTTTTTGTTTATGAGTTAGGACATAAAGTTAGAAATACTTTTCTGCCAATGTTGAAAAATAGTTATAACGGAGCTGCAGGAGGTTACGTAACCGATATTTCAGTAGTAAACAACAATATCGCAAATCGTTGGATGCAGCCAGGCGACGAAGCATTTACAAATGTTCCAAGAGCAGTTTATGAATATGATCCGGAATTTAATTCAGATTCTTACACTATTTATTCATATTCAAACATTAATATTCTGGATGCATCAAATGTGAGATTAAGCAACGTTTCATTGGCGTATCAAATGCCAAAAGACCTTATTAAAAGAGCAAAACTAGACGGAGTGCGTTTTAATTTAAATGCAGAAAATGTATACACTTTTGCCAAAAGCAGAGACGCTAAATATATGCTGGGCGGTTTCATATCTCCAAGTTTTGTTTTGGGTGTAAATGTTAATTTCTAATTTATTAAAGACTAGACGATGAAAAATATATATAAAAAGACAGCATGCTTAATAGCTTTAGGATTGACTTTAGTCTCTTGTGATAATTATCTGGATGATGTGCCAAAGGGTTTTAAAACACCCACAACATTAGCAGATTATGAAGCTTTTTTACGTGACGAATACACCAATCACAGAATTGATATTACCGGAGCGTCACAATTATTAAATGATCAATATGTTACAGTTGCCTCTTTAGCAAGCAATAGATTGTATAATGCCAATTATATGTGGGACGAAAATGCAGATCGTATTTCGTTTAAAGTATCAGACGAAACCGCTTATTATGCAGGTTACGCCGGAATTGCGACTTTTAATTTAATTATCGAAAATGCCTTATCCACAACTACCGGAACTGATGCCGAAAAAAGAATAGTCTGGGCAGAAGCAAAAGTATTGCGTGCTATGAATTACTTTAATCTCGCTAATTTTTATGCAGATACTTATACTGCATCTACAGCTTCAACAAAATTATCAGTTCCTTTAATTACAAGTGCCAATATTAATGCGCCAAGTAAACAAGTAACGATTCAGGAGATCTATGATTTTATCCTGAATGATGTTAAAGAAGCTTTGCCATATCTGCCAAAAGTTTCACAAACTGCTTTGCATCCAAATTTAGGGGCAGGTTACGCATTTTATGCAAGAGTATATCTACAGATGAATAATTATACAGAAGCCCTGAAATATGCAGATTTAGCATTGTCAGAAAACAATAAATTGTACGACTGGATTGGATATTACAATACAAACAAAGCAGTTATAGATATTCCTAATTCGTATACTACAACAGTATCTCCAATGGGATATAATTATGTAGAAAACTATACCTATCGTCATGGAACGTATTCTAGTTTAACAACAGAAAATAGTATTCCGGTAGAACGCGCGCAACGTTTTGAAGCTGGAGATGCACGTTTTATTTCTCGTTGGAAAATTTACACCGTTGGAGCAGAAACGTATTATAGAAGAACACTGTCCGGAGCTTTTAATTTTGGTGGTATTACAACTGTAGAAGTGTATTTAATTAAAGCAGAATGTCTTGCACGTGCAGGGCAGATCAGTGAAGCGCTGGGAGTTTTAAATACAGTACGTAAAACCCGTATTTTTCCTGCCTCTTATCAGGATATTTCAACTTCAGATAAAACAACAGCTCTGGATGCTATTTTTAGAACAAAAAACAACGAACTGATTAATACGCTGATTCCTTTTGCAGATGCACGCCGTTTAAATGCCGAAGGTGTTTATAAAGTAAGTTATACTAAAACAGCAAACGGAAATACCTATACTTTAAAATCAGATTCTCATTTATGGACAATGCCATTTCCACAAGGAGCAACACAAAATCCAGGAAACGGAACATTAACACAAAATGTAGATAAATAATAATTCAAAAGCTTCCCGATTAGGAATCCTGAAAAGGAAGCTTTTCTATAAAACATCGATCAAAAATGAATACAATTAAATATAAAATAACAGCTTTGTGCATCTGTTTGTTTATGGTTTCAAACAGTCAGGCACAAAAGAAAAAAACAGCAGCTCCGGCAGCGGCATCTTATACAATTGAAGGAAACGTTACAGGTCTTGAAGAAGGAACAACTGTAAAATTAATTCCGGGCGGTACACATTCATCAGAACTGCCGGTTGCAGAAACTACGCTGAAAGATGGTAAATTTACCTTTACAGGAAAATTAAAAGAACCGCGTTTTTTCTATATTATCTTTGGCAAAAACAAAGGAAACATTTCTGTAATGGCAGAAAATTCTAAAATAAAAATTACTGCTTCCGGCAGTGTTTCAAATGATGAAGGACAGTATATTAAATTTAAAGACATAGCAGTTACAGGTTCAAAATCACATGATTATTATGTAAAAGAAACCGCTTTTAAAACAGAGTTAGATAAAGATTATGCAGCTTACCATGTTGGAATCGATGAATTGAGCAATAAAGTAGGTAAAGCCAGAAAAGAAGGAAATAAAAAAGCTTTAGACTCTCTTTACAGCACTGAACAATGGAAAGTTTTTGAAGCAAAAGAAAAAGCATTTTTTACCAAAGTAGAAAAAACAACATTAGATCTTATTGCAAAACATAAAGAAACCTGGTGGGGACCGTTTTTTATGATGACAAATTACAGTTATTTTACACCAGAACAAAAACCATTGTACGATCAGTTTTCTGAAACAGCAAAGAAAAGTTACTACGGGCAAATTTTAGATAAAGATTTAAATCCGAAATCATTAATTGGAACCAGCATTGCTAATTTCAGTTTAAAAGACAAAGACGGAAAACCATATGCTGCAAAAGATATTACAGCAGGGAAAAAATACATTTTGGTTGATTTTTGGGCTTCTTGGTGCGGACCATGCCGAAAAGAAATTCCAAACCTAAAAACAGCCTATTCAGAATATTCTGGAAAAGGATTTGAAATTTTAAGTATTTCAATTGACAAAGACGAAAAAGCATGGCAGAAAGCATTAGGACAAGAAAATATGCAATGGCATAATCTTTTAGATGATGACAAAGTAAGCAAATCATTCAATGTAAAAGCAATTCCGGCAACCTATTTAGTTGATAGTAAAGGTGTAATTATCAGCGATAATTTAAGAGGTGCAGAATTAGAAGCAAAATTAAAAGAACTATTAAAATCTTAATTTTAAGTTTATAGCCGCAGTTTACAGTCTCAATCAACACTGTAACTGAAAACTGGGACTGAAAACTGAGACAAAAAAACTAAAAAAATAACTCACATGAAAAGTACAATCTTAAAATCGTCATTAATTGTATTGGCACTTGCATCTGTAATTACTTCTTGCTCTAAAAAAGAAGGTTACACAATCAACGGTACTATTGCCGGATTAGACAAAGGAATGGTTTATCTTGAAAACACAGATGAAAAAGGAAATAAACAAATAGCAGATTCTGCACAAATTAAAGAAGGAGGAACTTTTACTTTTGAAGGAAAAGTTTCAGAACCTTTACTGTATTCTCTTAAATTAAAAGGAGAAGATTATGGGGCTTTCTTTCTTTTAGAGAACGAAGACATTAAAATTGAAGCTAAAAAAGATTCTATTTTTAAAGCTAAAATCAGTGGAGCGCCGCAAAATGATATTTACAAATCATACTACGATAACGAATTCAAAAAAATCCAGAATATCGCTGGTCCAGTCTACAAATTATCTGATTCCTTAACTCAAAACGGAAAAGTAAAATTAACAGCTGAACAGCAAACCATGATGGATAAAAAATGGAAAGATCTTGCCGCTTTCGCTGATGATTTAACCGATAAATACATCCGAAAAAATAAAGATAAAGTAGGTGCTGCTTTAATAATCAATGACCGAATTGTATCGTATGGAACTCCGGAACAGGTAAAAATGTATTATGCCGTTTTATCTCCGGACGTACAAAAATCAATTTACGGAAAACAGTTAAAAGAAGCCATCGATCTTAACGAAAAAACAGCTGTAGGCGTTACAGCTCCAGAGTTTTCTCAAACCGATATTGACGGAAAAGTAGTGAAACTTTCAGATTATAAAGGAAAATATGTTCTGGTAGATTTTTGGGCTTCTTGGTGCGGACCATGCCGAAAAGAAAATCCAAATGTAGTTTTAGCTTATAAAACCTATCACGAAAAAGGATTTGATGTTTTGGGAGTTTCTTTAGATGATAAAAAGAACCTTTGGCAGAAAGCAATCGAAAAAGACGGTTTAACCTGGACTCATGTTTCTGATTTAAAAGGATGGCAGAACGAAGCTGCTGTTTTATACGGAGTAAAAATGGTACCAACGAATTACTTAATTGGTCCAGACGGAAAAATTGTTGCTAAAAACCTTAGAGAAGCAGAATTACAATCAAAACTAAAAGAAATTTTCAGCAAATCGTAAATTAGTATTCAGTCGCAGTTTTCAGTCTCAGTCTCAGTTTGGTTTAATCTGTTCAGTCGATAACTGAAAACTGCGACTGCGACTGAAAACTCAAGAAAAAATCTCTCAAAAAAATGAAAAAACACATCCTTCTGGGCTATTGCTCACTAGCATTCTGCACGCTTGTTTCTGCGCAGAATAAATCAGTTAACTTCAAGAAAATAAAAGAATTAGGCGGAATAGAAGAATATTTATATCAGCCAAACGGTATGAATGTTTTGCTTTTGCAGGACAATGCTTCACCTGTTGCAACAGTGCAGATTGTATATCGTGTAGGTTCTAAACATGAAGTTTTAGGAAACACAGGATCGACACACCTTTTAGAACATTTAATGTTTAAAGGAACGCCGAGTTTTAACAAAAAAAACGGAAACACAATTACAGATGTTTTGCAAAATACAGGAGCGCAGTTAAACGCCACAACCTGGTATGATCGTACGAATTATTTCGAAACACTTCCGAGCGATAAAATCGAACTGGCACTTCAAATTGAAGCCGACAGAATGCGTAATTCTTTATTATTAAAAGAAGATAAAGAAGCCGAAATGACTGTTGTGCGTAACGAATTTGAACGCGGTGAAAATAATCCAAATAGCTTATTAGACAAAGAAATCTGGGCTTCGGCATACATTGCACACCCGTATCATCACTCGACAATTGGCTGGAAATCGGATATTGAGAATGCACCAATCGAAGTTTTACGTAATTTCTATAATACCTATTACTGGCCTGATAATGCCACTTTAACCATTATTGGAGATTTTAAAAAAGACAACGTTTTTGACTTAATCGAAAAGTATTTCGGTAAAATTACAAAAGCACCAAACGCAATGCCGCAGCCATACACGCAGGAACCGCAGCAATATGGCGCGCGTAAAATTGTAGTGAGAAAACCGGGAGAATTAGGCGTAATAAACAAAGCTTATAAAATTCCGGGCGCTTTACACGAAGATCTTCCTGCTTTAAATATTTTAGGAGAAATTATAGGTTCCGGGCCGTCTGCAATTTTAAATAAAACTTTCGTTGACAGCCGTTTAGGAATTTATACGTATGCAAGTGCAACAAATTTCAAAGAAGTCGGTCTTTTTACTATCGGAGTTGGTTTTCCATCCTCATCAAAACATGAAGATATCGATGCAAAAATCAGCGAAGTGGTAGCAAAAATCCAAAAAGAAGGCGTAACACAAGATGAGGTAAACAGAGTAGTTGCCAAAATTAGTGCGCAGACCATTTTAGCAAGAGACGGTTCTGGCGTAATTGCATCAGAATTAAACGAAGCCATTGCAGCCGGCGACTGGACAGATTATGTAACAGGAGTTGACAGATTGAAAAAAGTAACTCCGGCAGATGTTCTTCGCGTAGCACAAAAATATTTAGTTGAAGACCAAAGCACAACGGGGTATTTTATTCCGAAACAATCAGGAAACCAAAATCAGGATACTGCAAACGCAAACCACTTTATTCCTGAAAACGGACCGTTTTATTACAGACATTCAGAAGACGGACATGTACACGAAGAATCAGGATCAGCTATTTTATCGGAACAAAAAAACACAACAGAAATCGCTTTTGATGATACAATAATCGAAAAAACAGCTTCGGCTTACAAAAGAGAAAAAGTATCAGGAATTGATGTCATTTCGGTAAAAACTTCGGCTAAAGATTTCGTAACCGTTGCGGCAAGTATTTCGTTAGGAAATTATGCAAATGAAGGTAAAAATAATATGATTCCGTCTTTAACAGCGTCAATGTTATCAAAAGGAACTACGTTGAATGACAAGTTTAAATTCTCTGAAAAACTCCAAAAATTGGGCGTAAACTTAAGCGTAAATGCCTCAACTTTTAAAATCAATATTGGATTTAAATGCCTGAAAAAAGATTTAGATCAGGTGATTACTTTACTGGCAGAAGAATTAAGAAATCCTTTGTTTGATGCCAAAGAATTTGAAAACTTAAAACAGCAGTTTATCGGGAATACACAACAGAATTTAAACGATCCGGGCGAAAGAGGAAGCATTGCATTATCGCAGGCTATTTATCCAAAAGCAAATCCAAATTACAGTTTAAGTGTTGAAGATAACATTGCCAATATTAAAAATGCATCTTTAGACGAAGTAAAAGCTTTTCATAAAAAATATTTCGGATCGGCTTCAATGCATTTAGTTATTGTAGGCGATACAGAAGGTTCTAATTTAAATGCTTCTTTAAAAAAATCATTCAAAAACTGGAATGGCGGAGTAGTAGAAAACATGAAATTTGAAGAAGCTGTAAAAGCCAATTCAAAAACAGAAGTAGTAACAATTCCGGAAAAACCAAGTGCCGAATTATTCATTGGGCAATACACAGGTTTAAAAAGAACCGATGTCGATTATATTCCGTTTTACATTGCTAACTATACTTTAGGAGCAGGTTTTGCCGGACGTTTAATGCAGACCGTTCGTGATAATGACGGTTTAACCTATAGTATTTCATCTGGTTTAGGAGGAAATATTACAACAGGCGGTTACTGGTTTGTAAACGCTTCATTCAATCCGGCATTATTTCAAAAAGGATTAGACGCTACAAAAGTTCAGGTAGATAAATGGGTTAAAGACGGAATCACCGCAACAGAATTAGAAAACAAGAAAACCAATTTAATTGGAAGCTTTAAAGTAGGAATGTCAACCACAAGCGGAATGGCAAGAACTATTTTAAGTTTTGTAGAAAGAGGCTTGGAGCCAAATTACATCGAGCAATATCCAAAAGATATCGAAAAAGTGACTTTGCAGCAGGTAAACGATGCCGTTAAAAAATACATCCAGTTAGACAAAATGATTATCATCAAAGCAGGTTCTTTGGATAAAGACGGGAATCCTTTAAAGTAGTCTTTTTAGTTTACAGTTCCAGTGTTCAGTTTTCAGTCTCAGTGTTCAGTTCGCTGTAATCTGCAGACTGCAACTGAAAACTGAGACTGAATACTGAGACTAAATCTAAAATCTAAAATCAACAATCTAAAATTTATTTTAATAGTCGTCTTTCATTATTTTCATTTTAAAATCTGAATTAGTAAGCCATTTTCTATGAAAGACCTTCAAGAGAGCTGTTTTTGCCAACAGCTCTTTTTTGTAAAAAAGCAAACCAAAAAACAATGAAAAATAGCATATTAACTTTCCTTTTACTGCTTTCGGCGAGTATGTTTGGTCAAATGTACAATCCCGTAAAGTGGTCAGCATCTGTAGAGAAAATTTCAGATAAAGAATATATTTTAAAAGCCAAAGCTGTAATACAATCAGGCTGGCATTTGTACGGACAATACATTGAAGAAGGAGGACCTTCGCCAACCGCTTTTACCTTTAAAAATACGCCTAAGAAATTCGAATTAGTGGGAAAAACAACCGAAGAAAAAGGTCATGAAACGATCGACAAAATCTTCGATATGAAAATCAAATATTTTGAAGACAAAGCCGTTTTTACCCAAAAAATTAAACTGATTTCTGACGTTTCATCCATTACAGCCGATGTTGATTTTATGGTTTGCGATGACAGCAATTGTTTACCGCCAACAACAGAAGAATTAACTTTTAAAATTCCGGCAGAAAAGAAATTGGCTTCTGCCGAAGAAATTCCAGCCGCAAAAAAAGATTCGGCTGTTGCTGAAGATGTAACATTTGTAAAAGCCGTAGATAAACCAGAAAAAATAGCAGTAAATCCCATTAAGAAAGAAGAGTCCAGAGGATTATTGAGTATTTTCATTATTGCCTTTTTATCAGGATTTGCAGCGCTTTTAACGCCTTGCGTTTTCCCAATGATTCCAATGACGGTAAGTTATTTTACCAAGCAGAGTAAAACCAAAGCAGCCGGAATTCGTAATGCCATGATTTACGGATTTTCAATCGTAATTATTTACGTTTTATTAGGTTCAATCGTAACTGCAGTTTTTGGTGCCGATTCGCTGAATGCACTTTCAACTAACGTTTGGTTCAATCTGATTTTCTTTATTTTATTGGTTGTTTTTGCGTGTTCCTTTTTGGGCGCTTTCGAAATTATGCTGCCAAATGCATTAGCCAATAAAGTCGATTCACAAGCCGATAGAGGCGGATTAATCGGTATTTTCTTTATGGCTTTGGCTTTAGCCATTGTATCCTTTTCATGTACAGGACCAATCGTAGGAACCTTATTAGTCGAAGCCGCTTCAAAAGGCGGGATTGCGCCAATTGTTGGAATGTTAGGATTTTCAATCGCCATTGCCCTGCCGTTTTCATTATTTGCAGCATTTCCGGGCTGGTTAAACGCATTGCCAAAATCAGGAGGATGGCTCAATACCGTAAAAGTAGTTTTAGGCTTTTTAGAATTGGCTTTAGCCTTCAAATTTTTATCAAATGCCGATTTGGTTCTGCAATTGCATTGGTTAGAAAGAGAAGTTTTTCTTGCCATTTGGATTGCCGTTTTTGGAGCTTTGGCTTTTTATTTATTCGGAAAAATTACTTTACCTCACGATTCGCCTTTAAACCATATTTCGGTAGGAAGGTTAAGTTTCGGATTGATCGTTTTAACGTTTACCATTTATTTAATTCCGGGACTTTGGGGCGCACCTCTTAAATTAATCAGCGGATTTCCTCCGTCAATGCATTACAGCGAATCTCCAGACGGATTAGGTGCTAAAAATACAGCCGAAACAACGAAATCTGCTTTGCCTGAAGGCGCAGAATACGGACCGCAGAATATCATTACTTTTCATGATTACGATAAAGGAATGGAATTTGCCAAAAAAGCCGGAAAACCGGTTTTATTAGATTTTACCGGATATGCCTGCGTAAACTGCCGAAAAATGGAAGAATTAGTCTGGTCAGATTCTAAAGTTCTTGATGTTTTAAATAATGATGTGGTTCTGATTTCGCTTTATGTTGATGATAAAAAAGAACTGCCGGAAAGTGAACAATATGTTTCTGAAACAACCGGAAAAAAAATTAAGACCATCGGGAACAAATGGAGCGATTTACAGATTAAAACTTATAAAGCAAATGCACAGCCGTTTTATGTAATTGTAGATCATGCAAATAATTCTTTAACAGAAACCTCAGCGTATAATCCTGATATCGAAGAATATTACAATTGGCTTCAAAGCGGTATTAAAAACTTTAAAAAGTAAAATGCTTTTAAGATGATAAATGAAATGGATACTATTTTGAATACAAAACCAAGCGAACTCGAAAATTATTTTTCTGAATTTAGAGAAAATACAATTGGAGTCAATCACAGTTTCGAATCGATTTACGGCCCGCAGAATGTACTGTATGCAGACTGGATTGCCAGCGGAAGATTATATTTCCCGATTGAAGATATTATGCTTCGAAAAATTGGCCCAATGATCGCCAATACGCACTCTTTTTCCAGCCAAACCGGAAAAGCTTCAACTTATGCTTATCAGCACGCAAGAGAACTGATAAAGAAGCATGTAAATGCAAATGAATCCGATTGTCTTGTAGCAACAGGAACCGGAATGACGGCGGCTTTAAATAAATTGCAGCGCATTATGGGACTGCGTTCTAAAGACAATATTTTCAATGTAAAAATCAATTTTGAAGATGAAAGGCCGGTAGTTTTTATCACACACATGGAGCATCATTCCAATCAGGTTCCGTGGTACGAAACCATTGCCGATGTTGTGGTTTTACCCTGCGGAAAAGACAATTTAGTCGATCCAGAGATATTGGCCGAAGAAATCAAAAAATACGAAAACAGAACGCTTAAAATTGGCTCATTTACCGCTTGTTCGAACGTTACGGGAATTATTACGCCGTATCATGAATTAGCCAAAATAATGCATCAAAACGGCGGTTATTGTTTTGTAGATTTTGCAGCGTCAGCACCGTATGTTTCAATTGATATGCATCCGGAAGATCCCAAAGAACAATTGGATGCGATTTTCTTTTCGCCTCATAAATTTTTGGGCGGTCCCGGAACGTGCGGCATTTTAATTTTCAATGAAAAATTATACCAATCCAATTTTCCGGATAATCCGGGCGGAGGAAATGTAAAATGTACCAATCCGTGGGGCGGATACCATTACAGCGATGCGATTGAAGTAAAAGAAGATGGCGGAACACCGGGATTTCTACAGGTTATGCGTACTGCTTTGTGTCTGGAACTGAAAAATAAAATGAATGTTCAAAACATGAAAAACAGAGAAAAAGAACTGCTTGATCTTTGTTTTTTTGAATTGCAGAAAATAAAGGGTTTAACCATTCTGGGAGATTTAAAAACAGAAAGAATTGGCTGCGTTTCGTTTACAATCAAGAATATTCATTACAATTTAATCGTACGATTATTAAATGACCGTTTCGGAATTCAGGTACGTGGCGGGTGGTCTTGTGCCAGTACATACGCTCATTTTTTATTGAATATTGATGAAGAAAAATCAACCGAAATCACAAACGGAATCCTTCAGAAAAATTTAACCGAAAAACCGGGCTGGGTAAGGGTTTCACTTCATCCAACTATGAAAAATGAAGAACTTTTGTTTATTTGTAAAGCCGTTGAACAAATCGTTTTAAATATTCAGGATTGGCAGAAAGCGTATCAATATAATCCTGCAACCAACGAATTTGATAATCTTTTGGTAAAAGAAACCATTGAAGACGATGTCAAAAGTTGGTTTTCTTTGGCTTAGATTTTTGTATATAAGAAAGGCTGTTCCAAATGTAGAACAGCTTCTTTTTTATTTTTTTGGCTGGAGGAATATTTGTTTTTTATCTGCATAAACCCCAGGGGAGCGGCATATCTATATTAGAAAATAGGTCACTCCGCTGGACCTTTATATTGTAAATGTATATTGCTATAAATATTAAGCTTCTCTGAAGCTTTAAAAAAAACTAAAATCACGCTAAATCAAGATCGTAACGTTCATCTTTAAACGTTTTTCCCCATTGGTTTACTTCTGTAGATTCTGTGAGTTTAAAACCAGCTATTTTATACATTTCAAGCGCTTTGTCCTGCATGTTTGTTGTAAGCAGAAACACGTTTTTAAACTTCTTTTCACGGCAAAAATCTACCGCATCTGTCAATAGTTTTTTACCAATTCCCAAACCTCTAAATGACGGATCAAGTAGAAACCATCGTAGCTGCGCTTCGTCTTTTGATTGATGCTGAATAGCAATACAGCCCACAATTTTGTTATTATATTCTGCTATCCAGATACG
Organism: Flavobacterium sp. 22659; assembly: GCF_052044235.1. Lineage (NCBI taxonomy): Bacteria > Pseudomonadati > Bacteroidota > Flavobacteriia > Flavobacteriales > Flavobacteriaceae > Flavobacterium > Flavobacterium sp. 22659. The sequence goes on along the minus strand of NZ_JBQEMU010000024.1, from coordinate 63,458 downwards.
GTCATAATCTGGAGAATAATTTTCTAAGAAATCATAGAAAGTCTTAATGACATATTTTTCAAATTCATTAGAAAAATTCGATTCATTGCTGTAAATAATTCCATGCAGATAAATAATATAACCAAAATCGCCCGGTTTAATTTCATGACGATACGTAATATCACTTCGAAGCGGTTTACTTTCAGAGAGCAGGTTTTTTATAGTATGCATCGAATTGACAAGATTCTCTTTCTCGAAGAAATTCAGATTTTCAATTTTATCTTCAATCTGTTCATTTACTTTGGCATTCAACGAACTTAGCAATTGTTTTCCTAAACTGCTGAGTTCAATATTAAAAGCACGTTTATCATCTGGTGAAGCCGCTTTTTTGATAAGATTGTCTTTTAAAAAACGTTTCATAATCCGGCTTACATATCCTTTGTCGAGATTGAGGATTTCGGTTATATTTTGAGCGGTAATAGTTTTGTTCTCGCTGATTTCGTAAAGAATTCGAACTTCAGTTACTGAGTAATCACTTTCTAGATAATGCTGGCTTAATAAATCTAAATGAGAAGTATAAAAACGGTTAAAACTTCTAATTTTTGAAGTTGTAGTAGTCATAATTTAAAATATTGCATTATAGAAATGCAAATATATATAATTAGTTGCTTTTGTCAACTATATTGAAAATGTTTTTGCGAAAGTAATTTTTTTAAACACATAGAAACTTTGTATTTGTATGCTTTAAAAAGGTTTTTGAACTCTATTTTCCTTTCAGCAAATTAATACTTACTGTAGCGGTATCGGCATTTGGGAATCGCTTAAAAACAGATTTATCCGGAAATAATCCTGCTTCTGCTGCAATGGCATTAAAGACATCAATTTCAACAATATACTGATCAGAAAAACCATGAGTGGCATCATAAGCCGTTGCAGGAGTTCCGCCTATATTCTCGGCAGTAAGTTTAGGATTTATGGTGTGAAGTTCAATTAAAAGCAGACCAAATTTATGCACATACGGAGACCATTTTTGTAAATGTTCCAGCAGATTATCTTCAACGAGATTATTACTGATTCTTTTTCCTCTGTAAGCAAACGCACCTGTAGATTTACTGACTCTGTTTTTATTAACATGAATTGGATTCTGCCAGATTCGGTTATGGTCTAAAAAAGTCCTTACATTCAAGAGGTCTTTCAAATCAATATTATAGTTTTCTTTGAGATCATTGGCCAATATGTCCGGACGTCCAATATCGCCCCAAATTACTTTTGCCCAAATATCAGCTTTTATTAAATTGGCTCTGGTAACTTTTAAAGCGGTTTGATTATAATCGGCACCAACGAGAAATAGGGGATATTCATCTAAATATTTTCCCCGAAGAGTCTGCCTGTCGATCACTTCAAAAATATGCTGTAAGAAGGCGCCGTTACCGCAGCCCATATCCAGGATTCCTTTTGGCTGTTCTTCAATTGGAAGATTAAAAAGCTTGATCAAAATTTCGTCTACGACTTTAAAATAAGTGTCGTGAGCGCCTCCGCTTCCCCAAACATTCATTTCACGATCTACATGAAGTTCGTTTTCACCTTCGGCGGTTCTTAACACATCCGGATTACCAAAAATTAATTCTTCAATTTTGGCAAATGTCGGTAAATACGAAACCGTAACGCCGTAAGCGCTGGCTCTTTTGGCAAAAAACAAACCAGCTTCGGTAAACTGATAATTGCCGTTTTTTTCGATAAACCAGCCCAGATGAACAAAAAAGTCTAATATTTTTTTGAAGTTTTCCGGCGATTTATGAAACTCTTCGGGTCTGAAAGAAGTTTCCATAAAATATTTATGAAACATGCCGTTCATTGCCAGACGAACTATTGTAGGTCCAATTAAATAACCTTCGATATGTTTTAAAATCTGTTCCTGAATGCTGTTTTTCAACGGATCAGCTGACGGTTCGATTCCGTATCTCGTTTTATATTTTTCAAAAATAAGATTGAGTTTCTCAAACGGAACATCTTCAAACAAACGAGGATGGAACTGAATCGATAAATGAAGTAAAGCCACAACATCTTCATAAAGATGAAACAATGAAAAAGCCATTTCGGTTTTTTCGTTTACCGAAATTGTAATTTCCTGTGTTTGATTATCAACTTCATAATCCAGAAAACCCTGAGACGCCAAAACTCTTAAACCCACATTCAGATATCCTTCATTGGCATTAAAAGCAGCAGTAAGCTCAGATAAAGTGAGTTTTTCTTTATTTAAGATAAATTCTAAAACAGATTTATTTTTAAATGCAATTGCCACAGGAGCAGTTACAAGGCCATCAAGATGCCTAAAAATAGAACTTAAAAATTTTGATTTATCAGCCATAGTACAAAAATGAAGGTTAGTTTAAAAATAATGAATTTTTTCTTACCTAACGCAAGTCAGTTTTGCTAGAGTATAAATGACTGAATTTTTATAGCTGAATATCTATAAATCCTCTGGATATTTAAGCATAAATGTTGGTATATCATTTACATGGCTTAGATCAATTGAAAATCTAATTTTATCATATTCCTCTTTAGTTAAATTTCCTTTAATCTCAAAGCTTGACGTTTCAATTTTTCTGATAAGTTCAGTTCTAGTAATTGTATAATAATCATTACAATTTACATACGTTTTTTCAGTTAATCCGTTTTTCTCAGTTGGAGCTATAAAGGCCAAAGTGTCTGAATGATATCTTTTATGAGCAATATGCATTAGTTTAGCATCTAATTGAGTTGTGCATAATACCATATAGTTATCTTCATTGTCAATTGCAACAACTATAAAATAATGGGGAATCGCAGTACCAATAAGTTCTGGGGCAATAAATTTATAAATTACTCCGACTTTTAATGTAGTTTGAATAACAAATTGAGCCGGAATTAATGACATGCATCTAAGTTTGATTGAATTTCATTGTATGAACGAAAATGACTTAATGATTCTACAGCATTTTCAATATAAAAGATTGTCTTATATTCGTCGATTAAATCTTGAGGAATTACAAAGAAATCTTCCATAACCATGCTGTAGCTGTTTGGTAAGTAATCTATATTTAAGTCTTTTTCAAATCTCTGCCATTCTGGAAACTTATGTGATAAATCTCTCAAAGCAAATTGATTTAGATTGCCAAATTTTTCCCAAATAGAATTCATTACTTCTATATCAGATTTTGAAAAATATCTTTCGTCAAATTCTTTTTCGGCTTTAATATCGTGTCCAACAACATTGAAGTTATCAGGATTACTGCTTTTGGTGAAATCCATCGTTGCAGAAGGTACAGGGCCATGAGGTAAAGCTCGGTAAGAGTCCTTCAAAATCAATCGTCCATACTTATTTAAATGAACTCTATCTGACAGCCAAAGAAGTTTCATTAACTTTAATCTGTTAATAGATTTATTCTCAGACTTATTAGTAAAGAATAAAATAGAATTGATAATTTTATTTGTAGCGATATTCATATTGCAAATTTACGATTTTTTTCGTTAGTTATTAACTTTTAAAGGAGGTTATTAACAATTTGATGCGTATCAAAATAACTGTATTTAATTGATAAATGGTTAGTTACTGTTGATAATTATGGTTTTTGGTTTTGATTTTGATGCAAATATTAAGTCCTAAGTAAATATAAATTATCATTTACCCTTGCAGAATAAAACCATATTAAATTGTTTTGGATATTTAAATTTTCATTTTTAAATGAAAATAAATGGGTTGCAAATATAAGTATAATTTGCAACAAAATTTATTTTTTCGTTGTTATTAATTGTAACATTTTTTAATGAGAATTTTCAAGATTTATTAGTTAAGTTTTTTTAATGAAAAACAAAAACAGTTAAATCTGACTGGATAAATACGTTCCTATTTTTTAGCTTTCTTACTCTTATGTTTGTAAAAAAATAAAGAAATGGAAATGAATGAAGAATTAGAGAAATTTAAAAACTTAGCCGTTCAATATTTAAATACTTTAAAACCTATTTCGGTAGAAAAAAATAGGTATGAAGTAAAAATTGAATTGACAAGTTATACTGAATTGAGCTGTATGATTACACAAATTTTGAAATCATGTATTTTGACATTAGAACAAAATGCAAATGAAGACACAGATATTGCCTTAATGCTCGAAATGGCGCTTCAGTTACTTCCTGTAGATGAATTTGAATTACTGGACAGAATCAATGAATTGCAATAATTATAGAGCTTTATATGCAGCAGTAAGTTTATCCAAAAACTCAAAAAGTTTTGCATTCATTTCGCTGTAATCATAAGCCAGAATCGTTTCGGGATTTTGAACAAATTTGTATTTTTTACTTGCAGCGGCTAAATCATCTTCACTTTCAATTAAAAGCGATACGACTTCTGTGGTTACTTCCATATGACATTGAAAACCATAAACCAGATTAGAATAGGAAACAATCTGAACCGGACAGCCTTCGCTAAAAGCCAAAACTTTACTTTCTGGTGTCAGCCCTGGCATATCATTGTGCCAATGTCCTACGTTTAACGGTGTGCCGAAATGGTTTATTTTTTCATCTTCGGTACCCAGTTTTGTCAAGGTAATAGGAAAAATACCAATTTCTTTTTCGGGACTCTGATTGACTTTTGCTCCAAGTGCTTCGCCAATTAACTGCGAACCTAAACATACACCAACAACAGCTTTTCCAGCAGAAACACATTTTTGAATCAAATTTATTTCGGCAGCAGCATTAAAATGCGGACATTCCTCCAAAGTAGTATTCGGACTTTGAGGACCGCCCATGACAATTAGCAAATCGATTAAATCTGCTGAATCGGGCAGGGGTTCGTTTTCATAAACTTTAGAAAAAGAAATTTGATAATTTCTCTCTTTTGCCCAGTTTAAATACGCTCCCGGAGCTTCAAATATTTCGTGTTGTATAAAATGTATGTTCATCAAATTCAAAATTTAGAGCAAATTTACCTTCATTATAAAAAATCCCCATAGTCCACTTTTAATTATTAAAAGATAGTCCAGATTTTACTTGAATTAAAAATATACAATCCTAAAAAACAGAACGGTTAAAATTGTACATTTTGTACATTTTTTTTTGTATATTTGCTAATTATGAATCAGCCCAAATGATGAATGTAAAAATAGTAAAGATTGAGGGGAATAATTTAGTTGATGCTAAAATTTTAAATTCTAAAGCACTTAAAATAAATCTTCCATCTCTAGTTGACGGTTGGAGATTTGATTTTAAAAAACATTCGAAAAAAAAGAATTTCGATACTTATGTTTTGGTTACTGAAGAGACTTCTGAAAGAATTGAAGGTTGCTTAACATTTGAAATGAAGGATAAAGTTGAGCCTTATATGGCCTTTGTTGAAATAGCTCCTCATAATAAAGGTATAGTAAAAGAATATGAAAATGTAGCAGGTTGTTTAATAGCTTTTGCCTGTCGTTTGAGTTTTATTAATGGGAAGGATCATTTTCAAGGATGGCTGGCCTTTGATGTTTTGGAAGAAATTAAAGAAGATGAGACTAAACTTATGAAAGTTTATTCAGCTAAATATAACGCTTTAAGATTAGGAGAGAGTACCACTATGCTGATACCTCCAGAAGGAGGACAAAAATTAATAACTGAATTTTTAAATTAATGGATATGAAAAATAAAGAAATTAAATTTGAAGATATCTGGAATGACAAAAAGAAAGAAGATATTAAAAAAGCTGTTTTACAGCATTCTTCTAAACAATCTAAAGAACGAATACTAACGAATCAATTACTGTCTATTCAGTATAAACTCGAAGATTATATTCAAAACGAAACAGAAGATATTGAAGTTTTAAAAGTACTTGATTTTGTAAAAATGTACTTAAAAGTTCTTAATTTGACCAAAAAAGAATTAGCTGCATATTTTGGTATGGAAGATAGTAATCTGCATAAATATTTAACGGGGACGAGAAAACTTAATGCAGAATTAGTTTTAAAATTAAGTTCTTTTTCACATACAAAACCTGAATATTGGTATCGTGTTCAAATAAAGAATGAATTGATAGAATTAAATAAAGAAAAGAAAAATGTAGAGAAGTATAAAAAATACGATTATCGTAATTTACTCGAAGCAGTTTAAACTTTGATTAATAAAAAATGCGCAAATTATGTTTGATTTGCGCATTTTTTTATTGAATCTAATAAACAATTTAAGTAATTTCAAATCTACTTATTCATCGCAATATACTCCGAAGGCGTCATCGTAAAATGCTTTTGGAAATTACGTCCGAAACTCGTCTGCGATTTATAACCTACCATTTCGGCGATTTCATACATTTTGTAATTCTCGTTTAAAAGTAACTCAGCAGCACGTTTTAAACGTACGATATTAATCAGCTCATTCGGACTCAGATTCGAAATGTCTTTAATTTTTCGGTATAAAGTTGAACGGCTCATATTCATGATTTCAGCCAGAGATTCTACGCTTAAATCAGAATCGGTGATGTTTTTCAGAATTTCTTCGTCGAGTTTTTTCAGGAATTTTTCATCCGTTTTGTTGTGTGCAATACTTTTAATGTGCGAAAGCGGCGAACTCGCATAATAATTCATAATCTGCTTTCTGTTTTCAATCAAATTATTTACCTGAACCTTTAAATAATCCATTGAAAAAGGTTTTGCGATATACGCATCGGCACCCACTTCAAGACCGTCAATTTGGGATTTCAGCGAGTTTTTGGCGGTAAGCAAAATCACCGGAATATGACTTGTTTCGAGATTTGTTTTAATCTCTTTACACAATGTAATTCCGTCCATAACCGGCATCGAAACATCGCTTATAACCAATTGAATATTTTCGTTATGAATTATTTTTAAGGCATTTTCACCATTATCCGCTTTTAAAATGGTATAAAACGGCGCTAATTCAGTCGTAATAAAATTCAATAAATCTTCATTGTCTTCAACTACTAAAAGCTGTGTTTTTTCGTGTTTATTTTCAACTTCAATTGTTTCAGATTCCGTTTCAACTTCTTCTTTTTCAGGTTCATTATAAAACATAAATTCTTCTTCCTGACGGAGCGGCACCACAAGTTCAAAAATATTAATCTTAGAATCCGGAATTACCTGAAGGTTTCCGTTATGCAGCTGCGTTAACGAATGTGCCAGTGAAAGCCCAATTCCCGTTCCCGAAGTCGTATCCATATTATCAACCCTGAAAAACGGTTCAAAAATTTTATCTTTTAAATGAAACGGAATCAGATTTCCGTCATTTTTTACAATTAAAGTCAGTTTCTTTTCATCTCTAAAAAGCGTAATCGAAGCTTTATGTGTAGAATATTTAATAGCATTGCTCATCAAATTACTTAGGATTTTTTTGAAAGCTTCTTTATCCACAAAAGCAAAAATGTCTTTTTCGCCCAGTTCAAGTTCAAATTCAATTCCGCGTTCTTCAATCAACTGGCTGAATCTCAAATGTAAATTCCGAACCATCGACGAAATATTGGCTTCTACGAAAGTGAGTTTTAAACCGCCAATTTCAGATTTTCTAAAATCCAGTAATTCGTTTACCAGTTTTAATAAACGAGACGTGTTTTTCTTCATTATAGAAAGATTCTGAGGTACTTCAGGAGATTTGTGTTCCATAACCAAAAGTTTTTCCAAAGGCCCTTTTATCAGCGTCAAAGGCGTCCTAATTTCGTGTGCTACATTGGTAAAAAAGTCAATTTTGGCCTGATAGATTTCTTTTTCTTTTTCGTCGTTTAGATGTTTTATTTTTCGGTTGTTTTTAATCTGCGTTAAATTCTGCGAATAACGAATGATGTAATAAAACGAACCGCATATCAGCAGAAAATAGAAGAAATAAGCATAAGAACTCGCCCAAAACGGAGGCAGAATTCTGATTTTCAGTTCTACTTCTTTGCTCCAGACACCAAAACTATTCAGCGATTTTACTTTAAAAACATAATCACCAGGCGCTAATTCTGTAAAGAAAACTTTATTGTTGCGTTCCAGATAAACCCAGTCGTTGTTAACGTTTTCCAGTTTATACCAATATTCTGTAAGTTCCGGCGCTGTGTAATTTAGAGAAGCAAATTCAAGGTTAAATGACGACTGACTGTTGTCTAATTCCAGTTCATCAATATGCGAAATTGATTGTTTAATTGGCGAATCATTTCCGTTGGCATCAATATCCTTATTATTAATCTGAAGATTGGTGATGAAAATCGAAGGCGTGTATTTGTTTTTGGTAAAATTCTTAGGGTTGAAACTGATCATTCCGTTTAAATTTCCAAAATACATATCGCCGTTTGCATCCTCAAAAGCCGATGCATAATTAAACTGATCGCTCAATAAACCATTTGCGGTTGTATAAATTTTAATGCTTTTATGATCCGGGCCAAATTTTACCAAACCTTTTGAAGTCGTAAGCCATAAATTTTTAGAATCGTCTTCTAGAATCGAGTACACGACATTACTCGGGAATCCGTTTTTGGTTGTAAATTTTTTAAACGTTCTTGTTTTTTTATCGAATAAATCCAATCCGTTTTCGGTAGCAAACCATAAATTTTTAGAACTGTCTTCAAAAATATAATTGATAGAGTTATTGCTGATTCCGTTTGGATTTTTATAATCGTAAATAAAAACCTCTTTCTTTTTGGTTTTCGGATTGTAATAAAATAAACCATCGCGGTAACTTCCCGCCCAGAGATTTCCGTCGCTGTCTTCTTTATAAGTCGTATAATGTGTGGTTTCCGGAAATGTTTTTAAAGTATCAAAAGTATCTTTCTGCTCATTATACACATAAAGTCCCATTGTCGTAATTACAATTAATTCGTCTTTTTTGGTTACATAAAAAGAAAAAATAAAATTACTTCGCAATCCTGAACCCGGATTATTGGCGCTGTAATGTTTGATAACCGCGCCCGAATTTCGGTCTAAAACATCCAGACCATGTTCAAAAGTTCCCACCCAGATTTTGTCTTTTCTGGGCATTAAAGCATGAATATTATAATACGAAACACTGCTTTTACTTCCGTTTGGCAAATACGAAGTAAAGATTTGAGTTTTCGGATTAAATCGGTTTAAGCCTGCATCTTCGGTTCCAATCCACAAATCGCCTTTATCATCTTTATGAATTTCTCTAACGGCGCTTCCGCTGATAGAATTCTGCCCTTTCTGCGGAAAATATTTCTTGAACTGCGTGTATTGTTTTTGATGGTAATTGATACCGCCAAAATACGTTCCAACCCAAATTCCGTTTTCTTTATCAATGGTTATAGAATACGCCGCATTATCTGAAATTGCATACGGATCATTGTAATTTTTTTTGAGATTAACGCTCAACTTCGTTTTTAGATTATAAACATAAACCCCAGATTCGCTTGCAATCCAGAGTTCGTCGTTTCCTTTCTTTTTAAACTGGCGGACATAAACAGGTTTTTTTGTCGAAAATTCTAAACTCGAAGTTGTTTTGTTTTGAATGTTATAAAGTAAAACGCCGTCGTCTTGCGTTCCTATAACAATATTGTTTTGGTCTAAAGCATAAATAACCGTAATCCTGAAATTAGCAGAATTGGATGGAGGCGTTACAGGAATATTTTCAAACGAAAGATTTTCTTCAGAATAGCGGTAAATTTTATTTAAGGAAGAAGCCCAGATCTGCCCGTTTGCATCTCTGGAAATCGAAGTGGCAATAAAATACTTATTTGGATTAAAAGTTTTGGTTTCTTTTTTTGAAGTCGAATATTTATAAAGAATATTTCCTGAAATAAACCAGATATTTCCGTTTTTATCATGATTAATATCGTTGATACGATCGTTAATAGCTTCGTTTAAAACCGTAAACTGATCTGTTTTTTTATCGTATTGGTACAAACCTTTATCTGTCCCTACCCAGATAACGCCTTTATGCTCGTGTAAAGACTGAATATAATTGCTTCCTAAACTATGAATTGGATCGGCATTGCTCCTGTAAGTTTTAAAACGATAGCCGTCAAATCGGTTTAAACCGTCTTTTGTTCCAAACCACATAAAGCCGTCATCATCTTGCAAAGAGGTCAAAACGGTGTTGTTAGAAAGTCCTTCTTCAACCTGAAAATGTTTGAAATAATATTCTTGTGCTTCAATAAAATTTATTGAAAAAATCAAAAAAAATACAAAAAGAAAGAATTTACGCATAGCTGTGTTTTTTAGGATAAAACAAGGACTTATTCAAATCGTGTCAATTTTCAACAAAATGTTGCAAGCCTCTGTTTTTCTCGTCTTTTTTATACAATTTGAATCATTTGAGATAGAAATTGACACAAAAGAAGCATTTTATTTTGAATTAAAATCATCTACTTTGGATTTTCAAATAAATGATATTGACAATTTTTAGGCTTAAAAAATACATTGTCTTTAAAATAAAGTTTGAAAAAATATTCCATTAACAATTTTGAAACAAAATGAACGAATTATTAGCAACTAGTAAAAGTATTTGTTTTTTTGTGCGCATAAGAGCCGACTAGAATTAGTAAAAAAACAATCGTAAAACCAACCAAAAAAGAAAACTATCTAAATGACAAATCAATGAAAACAAAGATCACTCAAATTTTAAAGAAGAGATATTACCTCTTGTTTTTCTTTAGTTTATTATTACAACAATCGTATGCACAACAGCAAATAACCATAACGGGAAAAGTAGCTTCTGCAGCAGGAGAACCAATTCCGTTTGCTAACGTTGTCATTAAAAACACTAAAAACGGCGCTGTAACCGATTTCGATGGAACGTATAAAATAACCGCAGGCTCAGACCAGACACTGGTTTTTAGTTCTCAGGGTTATAAAACAACCGAAATCGCGATTAACGGCAAAACAACAATAAATGCTGCTTTAGCAGAAGATGCTACAAAACTAGACGAAATTGTAGTAGTAGGATACGGCTCTCAGCAGAAAAAAGACCTTACAGGAGCTGTAGCACTGGTTAAAGCCACTGAAATTCAAAAAAGACAGGTAACTACAGTTGCAGACGGATTACAAGGTTTAGTTACGGGAGTAAAAGTTCGCGGCGGCGGACGTCCCGGACAGGAAGCTAATATTGAAATTCGTGGTTTAAAGAACCTTCAAAATGCCAATCCGCTTTATGTAATTGATGGTTTGGTAACAACGGCAAATCGTGATTTTAACCCAAATGATATCGAATCGATTCAGGTTTTAAAAGATGCTTCTGCCGCTGCTATTTATGGTTCCAGAGCAGCAAATGGGGTAATTATTATTACGACTAAAAAAGGTAAAAAAGGACCGCTGCAAGTTGAAGTTTCGGCAAAAACAAGTTTTCAGGTTATGCCTCGTTACGATTTGATGGGAACCGAAGAGTTTGCCAAATACAACAATATGGCGTATGACAATGCCGGACTTCCGAGACAAAACCTTAATATGGCAGTTGATACTGACTGGCAGGACGCGGTTTTTAAAACAGGAATGATTCAGGATTATAATGCAAGTTTTTCCGGAGGAAACGAGAATTCTACATTTTTCCTTTCTGGAAATTATTTTGGAAATGAAGGAACTGTTGTTGGAACTGATTTCGACAGAATTTCATTTCGTGTAAACTCAAGCGGTACAAAAGGAATTTTTAGTATTGGAGAAAACTTAGCCATTAGTAATGCCAAAACAGATGAAATGTCTGGAAACCCAATTATTGATGTTTACAGAATGACGCCGACAATTCCGCTTTACGACGCTTCTAATCCGGGCGGATACGGATATGGAAAACAAGGTGTTGCAGATACTTTTGGAACAAATCCTCTGGCACTTGCTGATTTTTCTAATACAACAAACGAAAACTTTAGAATTAGAGGAAACATCTGGTCAGAGTTAAAATTTGTGCCTTGGCTGAAATACCGTTTCAATTTTGGATATGAAACTAGTTTTGATTCTTATAAATACATGAGAAAAAAAGGAAGCTGGACATTAAACCAGCCTCAGGATCCATCTCAGACCGATCAAAATAAAGGAAGATCAGAAACGATGTTATTTGAAAATACACTGACTTTCAAAAAAGAATTTGGGAAACATGATATTACAGTTTTAGTAGGTCAGACGTTCCAAAAAGATACTTACAATCAGATTTATGGAACAAAGAGAAATCTGCCAATGAATTCTGGAACAGGTCAGTATTATGAAGTTTTAAATCAGGGAGATTCACCAGTTGTTGGAGGTTTTATAAACGAAGCCGCTTTAACATCCTACTTAGGAAGATTAGAATACAATTACGATAATCGCTATTTATTTAATGCGGTAATCAGACGTGATGGTTCATCAAAATTCAGCGATGGAAATAAATGGGGTAATTTCCCGTCACTTTCTGCAGGATGGAGAATAAGCAACGAATCATTCTTTAAATCAGAATTTATTAAAGATTTAAAATTAAGAGCAAGTTATGGAGAATTAGGTTCTGGAAATATCAGAGAATACGAGTCAAGAAGTTTTGTTAATAATTTCGGACAAATTGTATTAGGTAAAGACCAAAACTTATATCCATCTGCAGCTCAGGTAAAATTATCAAATTCACAATTGCGCTGGGAAAAATTAAAACAAACCAACTTAGGATTAGATTTAGGAGTTTTAAATAATGATCTGCGTCTTACTGCCGATTATTTTATTGCCCGTACAGAAGATGTATTATTTGGTTTTCCAATTTTACTGACTACTGGTAACGATGGCGGAAACCCAATTTCTAATGCTGCAACTGTAGAAAATAAAGGTTTTGAATTAGAACTGGCTTACAGCAAAAAAATCAACGAAGTTTCATTTAATGCTTCTGTAAACTTTACAAAAATAAACAACAAGCTGGTTTCTTTGGGTAACGGTCAAAATGAAAACATTATTGGAAACACGATGACCCGCAGCGGACAACCTGTTGGTATGTGGTACGTATTGCAGACAGATGGTTTATTCCAGTCTCAGGAAGAAATTCAGAACTACAAAAACGCAGACGGAAAAGTAATTATGCCAAATGCGGTTCCGGGAGATATTCGTTTTAAAGATGTGAACGGTGACGGACAAATTACAAATGAAGATAAATCTATCGTAGGAAGCCCATGGCCTGAATTTGAAATGGGATTAAACGCCGGAGCAGAATACAAAGGGTTTGATTTTTCTATGAACTGGATCGCTTCACACGGAGCTACTGTTTATAACGGATTTAGAAGTGTTGTAGATCGTTTTGACGATAACAGTAACTACAGAACAGGTATCCAGCCTTGGACACCAGAAAATCCAAATACTGATTTTCCTAGAATTACAAAAGGTTCAACCTTAAACTCAAGAGGAGACAGCGACCGTTTCTTAGAAAGCGGTGATTTTATCAGGCTGAAATACATTGGTTTTGGATATAATCTGCCAGACAGTGTTTTAAAAAATTCAGGAATTACAAGAGCAAGATTAACATTATCTGCACAAAACATTCTTACGATTACAAAATACAAAGGCTTAGATCCTGAATTTAGTAATACGGGAGATAACAGAATTTTTGAAAGAGGTGTTGATAATGGTTCTTTCCCAAATCTAAAGACATATTCTTTTGGTGTAGAGTTTAGCTTTTAATTTAAAAAACAGCGTAATGAAAAAAATAATAATAATAACAGCAGCTTTTCTGGGTCTGGTTTTTACAGCTTGTGAAAACGAATTGGATTTGAACAGCCCAAATGATATAACAGTAGATCAATATTGGAAAACTGAAAGTGATGCACAAGCCGGTGTAAACTCAATTTACGCCATGTTTTATAAAGACGGATTGTGGGCAAGATGGATTTATTTTCGTTTAGACCTTACTTCTGATGAAGGTTATAGTGTAAGTCCGTGGACAGAATTAGCAGACTGGACAAGATTTAATTACATCAATTATAATTTTTGGGAAGGAAATGCCGTAACATGGAGAGATACTTACAAAGCCATCTTTAGATGTAATCAGGTTTTAGCAAATGTTCCAAATATTGCTTTTCAAAATGAAGATGATAAAAAGAAAATTATTGCGCAGGCTAAATTTTTCAGAGCCTTACATTACTATTATGCTGCAGTAATCTGGGAAGATGTTCCATTGGTTTTAGATCCGTCTACGCCGTCAGATTTACCTCAGCAGAAAAAGGTTGACGAAATCTGGGCACAAATTGAAAAAGACCTAAACGAAGCCTACGAAGATCTGCCAAGAGACTGGTCATCAGATCAATTGGGAAGACCGGATAAAGGTGCCGCAAAAGCTTTTCTTGCCAAAACGTATATGCAGCAGCGCAAATGGCCGGAAGCCAAAACCGCTTTAGAATATTTAATTAACGGTGCAGGAGCAAAGTATAGTTTAGTTGCTAACTACAGAGACAATTTTACAGATGTAAATGAAAACAACAGCGAATCTGTTTTTGAAATCCAGTTTGGAGATCAAAGAAAGGGAGGAACAGATGAGTCACAAAATGCAGCAGTTTCGAGCAATCGTTCGCAGTTTTTTGCACCAAGAGGAATCGGATGGTCAGACGGTCAGGCTCGTTTTTGGTTAGTAAATGCTTTTAAACAGGAAAAAAATAAAGATGGTAATCTGGATACTCGTTTAAGATGGACTTTATACTACCCTCAATTACTGGCTGATTTTGGAGACAAAACATACGATAGAAACTGGGAATGGAATAATGATGAAGCATGGTTTAGAAAAGGAAGCCGTGACTACTACAGAAATAACGAAGATTATTACAATCAGGTAAATTACAGATTAGTTCGTTATGCAGACATTTTATTGCGTTATGCCGAAGTTTTAAATGAATTAGGCAATACTTCAGATGCTTATCAATATGTTGATCAGGTAAGAGCTCGTGCAAACATGAACACATTAGCAGCTGCACATCCTGAAATTGGAAACGATCACGATAAATTCTTAGAACGTTTGAAAATGGAAAGAGTTCTGGAGTTATGCGGCGAAAGTGTACGCTGGGAAGATTTAAAACGCTGGGGAGATTTAAATTCTCAGGCTTCAGTTGATAAAATTGCGCTTCGTGATCCGGATTTTAAAAACTTCACGGTAGGTAAAAATCATAGAATGCCAATCCCGCAGAGTGATGTAGATAATAATCCAAATCTGGAGCAGAACTCTGGATATTAAAACTGATTTTTTGAGGGAATCAGATGTATTAATCTGATTCCCTTATCATAAAGAACGATTGTTCATAATAACAAAATTTATAATGAGAAAAGTAAAATTGTGTCTGACATTTATGTTGGCAGGATTAGTATTGCTAAGCTGCAACAACAAAAAAAGTAATTCTGAAGAGAAAAAAAATGAAACTGCTGTAATCGAAAAAAGAGAAATCTGGACAAAAGACCAGGCCAATAAATGGTACGCAGAACAGCCTTGGTTAGTGGGCGCAAATTATTATCCTAGCACAGCTGTAAATCAATTAGAGATGTGGCAGGAAGATACTTTTGACCCCAAAAGAATCGATCAGGAATTGGGCTGGGCAGAAAATTTAGGCATGAATGTAATGCGCGTTTACCTGCACGATTTATTGCACAAGCAAGATGCAGAAGGACTTTACAAACGTATGGATCAGTTTCTTGAAATTGCAGACAAACATCACATTAAAACCCTTTTCGTTTTATTTGATTCCTGCTGGGATCCGTTTCCTGCTTTAGGAAAACAGCGCGCTCCAAAACCATTCAAACACAATTCAGGCTGGGTGCAGAGTCCGGGACAAAAAGTACTGCAGGATTCTACACAATATCCTCGTTTAGAGAAATATGTAAAAGAAACGGTTGCCAAATTTAAAGATGACAAACGTATTCTGGGCTGGGACGTTTGGAACGAGCCGGATAATATGACAGGACCTTCTTATGAAAAAGTAGAAATCAAAAACAAAGTCGATTTAGTTCTGCCTCTTTTAAAAAATGTTTTTGTGTGGGCAAGAGAAAGCAATCCTTCACAGCCTTTAACTTCTGGAGTTTGGGTTGGAGACTGGAGCGATGAAGCGAAAATGAAACCAATGCACAAAATGCAGATTGAACAATCAGATGTAGTTTCTTTTCACAACTACAATACACCACAAGATTTCGAAAAAGTAATCAAACAATTACAGCGTTACGGAAAACCTTTATTGTGTACAGAATATATGGCTAGACCAAACGGAAGTACTTTCGAAGGATTTTTACCAGTAGCCAGAAAATACAATGTGGGCATAATTAACTGGGGATTTGTTGACGGAAAAACACAAACCAAATATGCCTGGGACAGCTGGACGAAAGAATACAGTTCAGAGCCAAAATTATGGTTTCACGAAGTATTACACACAGACGGGACACCATACATAAAAGCTGAAACAGATTTGATTAAAAAAATGACAGCAGAAGCGAATAAGAAATAGATGGTTAGACTTCTTAGATTTTTAGAAAGTTAGATTTTTTGCCACAGATTTCACAGACTAAAATGATTAACATCTGTGGCAGAAAAATTAAACACATAGAAACATAGATTTTATTATTTTTTTTTAAGGGTATAGAAAAAGCTCGCTTTCACACATAGCTATGTGTATTTTAATAAATGAAATGCCTTTGCAGACAAAGTAAAGCTATGTCTCTATGTGTTTAAAAAATCATTTTAATCTGTGGAATCTGTGGCAAAAACATTTTAATTTTTAGCAACATGAAAAAAAATACAATAAAACAGCTCTTTTTTCTGCTGGTAATTTTGGCTGGATTTTCTGCGAAAGCGCAACAGCCAGATCCGCCGGGACAAGTTAAGGGAAATGAAAAACCAAAAAACGAAGCCTATCTTTTTGCGCACATGACGCACAACGATTACGGCAGATTGTATTATTCTGTAAGTTTAGACGGTTTACATTGGGAAAACCTCAACAGCGGAAAACGCGTTTTTGAAGATTACAAAGGACATCCCGATATTTGCAAAGGACCAGACGGGAAATATTACATCGCAGGAAATACAGGCGACGATGCTAAAAGCATTAACATCTGGGTTTCGGATGATTTAATTACCTGGAAAAAACATTCAGATTATACACCGGATTTAAAAAGCACGCCTGATTATTCTAATGCTTTACAGCGAATTGGTGCTCCAAAATTATATTACGACAAAGATTCAGAAAAGTTTATCATGACGTGGCATACGCCGCATCTTGAAGGAACAAAAGAAGACGGAGAACGTTATTGGGCAAGTCAAAGAACTTTATATGTTTTGTCGAAAGATTTAAAAACTTTTGAAGGAACACCAAATCGTTTATTCGACTGGGATATGGGAACCATTGATGTTTTTATTCGTAAAGTCGGCGATTCTTATTATGCCATAATTAAAGACGAAACCTACCCAACTTTATATTGGACAACCGGAAAAACCATCCGAATTGCCAAATCAAAAAATCTTTTAGGACCTTATTCTTTGCCCCAGCAGTCTATCAGTCCAAACTTTAGAGAAGCGCCAATGCTGATTCCTTCTCCAGATGACAAAATATGGTACATGTATTACGAACAATATCCGGGAGTTTCCTACGGATTATCAATTGCAGATAACCTAAACGGACCTTGGTACCAAGCCTCAGGTTACACTTTTTTCTCAGATTGGGATAAATACAGTCTTCCGGAAAAAGTACGCCACGGCTGCATGATTACAATCTCTAAAAAAGAATACGACAGTTTGGTGAAAAAGTTCAAAAAATAATGGTGAATTGTGAATTATCAATTGTGAATCATTAACAATTTACCATTAACAATTCACAATTAAAGATACGGTTAGTTAAGTTAGTTTAAGTGTTTGAAGAAGTTACCAGACTTATGTGGATATAAGTCTGGTAATTCATTTTGATTTAGAAGAATCACGGCATTTTTTGTTATCAAAAAGTGCCTAAAATATATAAAGCATGAAAAGAAAAAGTATCCTTTTTTTAGCCTTGTTATCCATGTTTGCAGTAAATGCGCAATGGAAACCTCAGGGAGATAAAATCAAAACAAAATGGGCAGAACAAGTTGATGCAAAGAAACCGCTGCCAGAATATCCCCGTCCGATTATGGAGCGCAGCCAATGGAAAAATCTAAATGGTTTATGGAATTATGCCATTCAGGAATTTGGCAAAACTGCGCCTTCAAAATATGACGGGCAGATTCTGGTTCCGTTTGCTGCAGAATCAAGTCTGTCTGGTGTGATGAAAGAAGTCGGTGCAAAAAATGAACTTTGGTACGAAACTAATTTTTCGATTGAATCAGGCTGGAACGGCAAAAATATTCTTTTACATTTTGGCGCTGTTGACTGGAAAACAGAAGTTTTTGTAAACGACATCAAAGTAGGTTCACATACAGGCGGATACACTCCATTTTCATTTGATATTACGCCATTTATTCAAAAAGGAAAAAATCAAAAACTAGTCGTTAAAGTTTGGGATCCATCAAACGACGGACCTCAGCCAAGAGGAAAACAAGTTAAAAATCCAGAAGGAATTTGGTATACGCCTGTTACTGGAATCTGGCAGACCGTTTGGATTGAGCCAGTAAACGCTAAAAATATTACAGAACTAAAAATAACACCAAATATTGACCAAAATACAATCAGCATTAAGGCAGATATAAACGGAGCAGAAAAAGGAGATTTAGTTGAAATTTCTGTTTTTGACGGTGGTAAAGAAATTGCAAAAGAAAAAGCTGTTGTTGGCGAAAGCAACGATATTGTTTTGAATAACCCAAAATTATGGTCGCCTGAAAGTCCGTTTTTATATCAGACTAAAGTTCGTTTAATCAGCAAAAATAAAGTGGTTGATGAGGTGAAAAGTTATTTTGCGATGCGAAAAATTTCATCTAAACGAGATGAAAACGGAATCATGAGAATGCAGTTAAACAATAAAGATTATTTTCAATTCGGACCTTTAGACCAAGGCTGGTGGCCAGACGGATTATACACTGCACCAACTGATGAAGCTTTAAAATACGATATTATTAAAACCAAAGAATTAGGCTTTAATATGATTCGTAAACACGTAAAAGTAGAACCGGAACGCTGGTATACGCATTGTGATCAATTAGGAATTTTGGTTTGGCAGGACATGCCAAGCGGAGATGATCAGCCGATTTGGCAAAACACAAAATATTTTACCGGAACAGAATTACAGCGTTCGGCAAAATCAGAAGAAATCTACAGAAAAGAATGGAAAGAAATTATGGATCATTTGTATTCCTATCCAAGTATTGTGGTTTGGGTTCCGTTTAACGAAGCCTGGGGACAATTCAAAACCGTAGAAATTACAGAATGGACTAAAAATCACGATTCAAGCCGATTAACAAATTCGTCAAGCGGCGGGAATCATTTTCAAACCGGAGATATTTTAGATTTACACAATTATCCCGGACCGGAAATGTATTTGTATGATGCCAGAAGAGTTACTGTTTTAGGCGAATACGGCGGAATTGGTCTTCCGCTGGAAGGGCATTTATGGAGAGCAAATGACAATTGGGGTTACGTTAAATTTAAAAATGAAGCTGAAGTAACGGCAGAATATATCAAGTATGCTAAAATTTTAAAAAATTATGTAAAAACAGGATTTTCAGCCGCAGTTTACACGCAGACAACCGATGTTGAAGGAGAAGTAAACGGTTTCATGACCTACGACAGAAAAGTAGATAAAATGGATTTCAAAGCCGTAAATAACATAAATTCTGAAGTTATAAATACTTTGAATCATTAAATAGTGATTTGTTTTTAAACACATAGAGACATAGATATTTTTATCTTAAAAAAGTGGAAGTAAAAGAAACTAGTTTCTACATATAGTTGTACAGAGGTACTGTAAAAAGTATTTTTTCAAGACCATGGAAAGCTATGTTTGTTTAAGAAAAATGAAATGCCTTTTTACAGACAAAGAAAAACTATGTCTCTATGTGTTTTAAAAATCACGCCAACAATAAAAAAACTAAAAATGAAAAAATACCTTATACTTTTTCTGTTCACAATTATAAGTTTTGCGCAGCAAAAAACATTTACAAACCCAATTCTTCCAGCGGGTGCAGACCCATACAGCACCTATTACAAAGGCTATTATTATTACACCAATACATTGGGGAATAAACTGGTTTTATGGAAAACAAAAGACTTGTCTGATATTAAAAATGCGGAAAGTAAAGTAATCTGGACACCGCCCCAAAACACCAATTATTCGGCTGAAATCTGGGCACCGGAGTTTCATATCATCAACGGAAAATGGTATTGTTATTTTGCAGCAGATAATGGCGACAACAATACGCACCGTATGTATGTTTTAGAAAACAAATCCTCAGATCCGTTTAAAGGAAAATTTGAATTTAAAGGAAAAATTGCTGCTAAAACCGATAAATGGGCAATCGACGGAAATGTCTTCGAACATAAAAAGCAACTCTATATGATTTGGGCCGGATGGGAAGGCGACACAAACGGACAGCAGAATATTTACATCGCTAAAATGAAAAATCCGCTTGAAATTGAAGGCGACCGCTTTATGATTTCTGCACCAACAAATGACTGGGAAACGCACGGAGCGCTGCATGATGATGTAAATCCGCCTCAGGTAAACGTAAACGAAGGCCCACAGTTTTTAGAAAGAAACGGTAAAATTTTTATCGTGTTTTCGGCAAGCGGATGCTGGACAGATTTTTACGCTTTAGGATTATTAACATTTAACGGAGGTGATAATTTATTAGATGCCAATGCTTGGAAAAAATCTCCTGAACCCATCTTCAAACAATCAGATAAAAACAAGGTGTATGCGCCAGGACATAATTCATTTTTTAAATCTCCAGATGGAAAAGAAGATTGGATTTTGTATCACGCCAACTCAAATCCGGGCGAAGGATGCGGTAATAAAAGATCGCCAAGAATGCAGAAAATTGATTGGGATGCTAACGGATTTCCAGTTTTGGGAGAACCGGTAAGTGAAGAAACCAAACTGGCAATTCCTTCAAAATAATACAAACATTTTAAAATTCACAAAATGAAAAATATCCAAATAACAGCTGTCGTTTTACTGGCGCTTTTTCAGTTTAATTGTAAGGAAAATAAAAAAGAAAACACTTCAAAAGAAACTGCTGCAATACAATCAGATTCAACAAAAGCTGTTTTACAAACTAAAAATTTCGATACCATAATCGACGGAAAAAAAGTTGGTTTATACTGGATCGAAAACAAAGGTATTAAAGCCGCTTTTACCAATTACGGCGGAAGATTAATCGGACTTTGGATAAACGATAAAAACGGGAAACCAACCGATGTTGTGGTGGGAATGAACAGTGCGAAAGGTTTTAAAACCTCAACAGAACCTTATTTTGGAGCAACGATTGGAAGAGTTGGAAACCGAATTGGAAAAGGAAAATTTACATTAGAAGGAAAACAATATCAAGTTCCGTTAAACAATGGGAAAAATGCCTTGCATGGCGGTGTAAAAGGTTTTCAGGATGTAGTTTGGAATGTTGAAAAAACAAATGGAAATACTCTGGTTTTTACCTATGTTTCACCAGACGGCGAACAAGGTTTTCCAGGGAATTTATCTGTAAAAGTTACTTATACGATTACTGATGATAATTCGGTTCAAATGGAATATGAAGCAACTACAGATAAAACAACAATTGTCAATTTAACCAATCATGCTTTTTTTAATTTAAATGGAGAAGGAAGCGGTACAATCTTAAATCACGAATTACAAATTTATGCCAACAAATTTACTCCTGTTGATGAAGGTTTGATTCCAAGTGGTGAATTAAAGCCAGTAAAAAATACGCCTTTTGATTTTACTTCAAAACATACCATTGGCGAAAGAATCGAAACCAAAGATGAACAGTTGAAATTTGGAAAAGGCTACGACCACAATTACGTTTTAAACGGAACTAAGAAAAACGGATTAAATCATGCTGCAACAATTTCTGGTGATAAATCGGGAATCACGCTTGATATTTTTACACAAGAACCGGGATTACAGTTTTACAGCGGGAATTTCATGCAGTCAAAAAACACCTTTAAAAGTGGTGCAAAAGACGATTTTAGAACTGCTTTTGCTTTAGAAACACAGCATTTTCCAGACGCGCCAAGTCAGCCAAAATTTGCTCCGATTGTTTTAAAACCCGGAGAAAAATATCATACAGTTTCTTATTATCAGTTTTCTGTAAAAAAGTAGTTTAACCGCAAAGTTTTTTTACCGCAAAGAGCGCTAAGAATTACGCAAAGGTCGCAAAGTTTTTTTCTCACTTTTGTCACCCTGAGCGAAGTCGAAGGAACCCAAAGTAATTCCTTATTTTTTTTTTACTCTTGCGCCCTTTGCGTAATTCCTTGCGCTCTTTGCGGTTAAAAAAGCATTTAAAACATAAAACATGAAAAAAATACTATCAGTAATAACATTATTCTGTGTTTTTACAGCTTGCTCACAAGAAAAAAGCACAGATAAACCAAAAGAAGTAAAATCGAATACCATCTTACTGGCCGATCCAACTATATTTTACAACAAAGGAACCTATTATTTATACGGAACCACAACAGGAGATTTTCCCAACGGTGAAGGATTTCAGGTATATACCTCAACAGATTTAAAAGACTGGAAAGGTCCAAATGGCGCTCAGAGCGGTCTGGCTTTAAAAAAAGGAGATGCTTTTGGTGACAAAGGTTTCTGGGCACCGCAGATACTTTCGTATCAAAATAAATTTTACATGATTTACACTGCAAATGAAAATATTGCAGTCGCAGTAAGTGACAGTCCGCTTGGGCCGTTTAAAAGCGAATCAAAAGAACCAATTATCAAAACCGGAAACCAAATCGATCCGTTCATTTTTATTGATGAAGATGGAAAAAAATATTTATATCATGTGCGTTTAACTAACGGAAACCGAATTTTCGCAGCAGAAATCAATGACGATTTTCAAAGTATAAAACCAGAAACTTTAACTGAATGTATTTCGGGAATTTTGCCTTGGGAAAACACACAAAATGT
This sequence comes from Flavobacterium sp. 22659, assembly GCF_052044235.1. Lineage (NCBI taxonomy): Bacteria > Pseudomonadati > Bacteroidota > Flavobacteriia > Flavobacteriales > Flavobacteriaceae > Flavobacterium > Flavobacterium sp. 22659. The sequence goes on along the minus strand of NZ_JBQEMU010000024.1, from coordinate 40,543 downwards.
AAGCTGGCCGGTTACAGAAGGCCCGACAGTTTTAAAACACAACGGTTTGTATTACATGATTTATTCGGCAAATGATTTCAGAAATATAGATTATGCTGTAGGTTACGCGACCAGTAAAAGTCCGCTTGGACCTTGGGAAAAAGCAGCAGACAGCCCAATCATCAGCAGAAAAAACACCAAACAAAACGGAATTGGCCACGGTGATGTTTTTTGGGATAAAAACAACAAAATGCATTATGTACTGCATACACATTTTAGCGAAAGCGGTGTTTCACCAAGAAAAGCCGGAATTATTTCAATTGAATTTAAAGACGGGAAAATTGTGGCTGATCCTGCAAGTTTTCAGTTCTTAAATGTGAAATAAGTTTTTTTTATTTCAGGTTTCAAGTTCCGGGTTTTTAACCTGAAATTTGAAACCTGATTTTTTTTACAGCATACACTTAACAATTCAAAATCGTTGTTGGTCGAAATAATAACATTTAGAATAGTAATTTACATTAATATTGTGTTGTTCCTATTTTATTAATACGTTATGAATCACCATACGATGAAAAACATTTTTCTTTTCTTGTGTTCTCTATGTATCACAATTTCTGCAAACAGTCAAAATACTGTAAAAGCTCCGGAACCTTTTGGTCCGCTTCCTACACAAAAACAACTGGACTGGCAGGAAATGGAATTTTATGCTTTTGTACATTTTTCATTAAATACATTTACCAATAAAGAATGGGGTTACGGAGACGAATCTCCAGCTTTGTTTAACCCGACAAATTTAGACGTTCGCCAATGGGCGCGTATTGTAAAAGCGGCCGGAATGAAAGGAATTATTTTGGTAGCCAAACATCACGACGGATTTTGTTTATGGCCTTCGGCATATACAGAACGTTCTGTGAAGAATTCTCCGTGGAAAAACGGAAAAGGTGATTTGGTTAAAGAATTGGCAGAAGCCTGTAAAGAATACGATTTAAAATTAGGATTATATCTTTCTCCCTGGGACAGAAACCGTGCAGATTATGGCAAGCCGGAATATATTACCTATTTCAGAAACCAGCTGAAAGAATTATTGACCAATTACGGAGATGTTTTTGAAATGTGGTTTGACGGTGCAAACGGCGGTGACGGTTATTATGGCGGAGCCAATGAAACGAGAAAAATCAATACACTTGAATATTACAATTGGGATGAAACCTATAAATTAATCTACAAAACTGCACCAAAAACTTTGGTTTGGGGCGTAGGCCCTTCTGAAGCAAGATGGATTGGAAATGAAGAAGGCCGTGCCGGAAAAACAAACTGGTCGCTTTTGCGCCAAAAAGATGAGTTGGCCGGAAAAGTACATTATACCGAATTTATGTCGGGGCATGAAGACGGAGAAAAATGGGTTCCCGGCGAAGCCGATGTTTCGATCAGACCGGGATGGTTTTATCATTCAGTTGAAGATGATAAAGTACGTCCGCTGGATGAAATGGTCGATATTTATTACGAATCAATTGGGCGAAATGCCACTTTATTATTAAATCTTCCGGTTGACAAGAGAGGTTTGGTTCACGAAAATGACGAAGCCCGATTAAAAGAATTGGTAGCGACTGTAAAAGCTGATTTTAAAACCGAATTATTACCTAAAACAAAAATTACAGCTGAGAATGTTAGAGGCAGCAGCGAAACATTTGCAGGAAAAAATGCTGTCGACGGAAATAAAAATACGTATTGGGCAACAGATGATAATGTAAAAACCGCTTCAATAACTTTTGAATTTGATAAACCTACAGACATAAACCGAATTCTACTTCAGGAATATATTGCACTTGGGCAGCGTGTAAAAGCTTTTAATGTTGAGGTTAAAGTAGATGGAAACTGGAAAACTGCTGCAAACGAAACGACAATTGGTTACAAAAGAATTCTAAGAATCGACCGGGTTAAAGCATCGGCATTAAGAATCAATATCACAGATTCAAAAGCAAACATTGTTATTTCAAATATTCAGGCTTACAATGCACCAACTTTTGTGCGTATGCCGGAAATCAGCCGTGATAAAAACGGCGATGTTACGATTAAATCTCAAGATGGAAATCCTGTTTATTATTCGCTTGACGGAAAAAATCCAACGAAAAAAAGCACCTTATATAAAGGAGTATTTCGGGTTAATAAAGCGGTTACCATAAAAGCTGTAGCAATTGATGCTGTAGAAAATATTAGCAGCGCAGTAAAAACGGCAAAATACGGCGCATCAAAAGAAAACTGGAAAATAGTTTCGGCTTCAAGCGGAGATTTAAAATCAGCTGATCGTGTTATCGACGGAAACCCAGATACCGATTGGAGTTTTGGTAATGATCAAAACAAACTTCCACAGGAAATAATTATAGATATGGGAAGCCTTTTAAACTTAAACGGATTTACTTATATACCGCAGCAAGTAGGAAACAATCTTAATTTAATTTCAAATTATGAATTCTACACAAGCACTGATAATGTAAACTGGACATTGCAGTCTCAAGGTGAATTTTCGAATATTAAACACAACCCAATCGAACAGATTAAGACTTTCAAAAAAGCCAAAGCGAGATATATTCGTTTTGTTGCCAAGTCAGCAGTGGCAAAGGGATCTACTGTTTCTATTGCAGAATTAAATGTTATCGAAACATTATAATTGCCTTTTGAATTGTAAACTTTTTGGTTAAAGTTTCAAATTTTGTCCTATAGCGAAGGTAACAGGTTATTAGTCGAATTTTTGATTATTTACATTATGTAATATTTAATTTTATACTAAATAATTAGAACAACAGGCAAATGATTAAAGAAAGTATAAATTTCAAAGAAGCAGGAAAGTTTGAAGAAACGCGTTTTGAAAAGATACACAATGTAATTTTTGATTCGTCTAAAGAAGCTTCAATTTTAGTCGCTCAGGAAATAGCCAATATAATTCAGAGAAAAGAAGAATTAAACGAACCTTGTGTTTTAGGTTTGGCAACAGGATCTTCTCCTATAAAAGTATACGAAGAATTAGTTCGTCTTCATAAAGAAGAAGGCTTAAGCTTTGCAAATGTGGTAACTTTCAACTTAGATGAGTATTATCCAATGGATAAAAACGACATTCAGAGTTATTGGTACTTTATGCATGAGCACCTATTTAATCATGTTAATATTCCGCCTCAAAATATCAATATTCCTGACGGAAGCATCAGCAATGAAGACCTTCAGCAATATTGCATCGATTATGAAATGAAAATCAAAGCTTACGGCGGATTGGATTTTCAACTTCTTGGAATTGGAAGAACGGGACATATCGGATTCAACGAACCGGGATCCCACGTAAATTCAGGAACCAGAAGCATTACATTAGATCACTTAACACGTGTTGATGCTGCATCATCATTTTTAGGAATTGATAATGTGCCTAGAAAAGCGATTACAATGGGAATTGGCACCGTAAAAAATGCCAAAAGAATTGTACTTCTTGGATGGGGAATCAGCAAAGCAGATATTATAAAGAAAACAATCGAAGGTGAAATTTCATCTCGAGTTCCGGCAACGTATTTACAACAGCACAACAACACAACTTTTGTTTTAGATACCGAAGCTTCATCAGAATTAACTCGAGTAAAAACGCCTTGGTTAGTAAAATCTGTAATCTGGACAGACGAATTAAAATTGAAAGCAGTGGCTTGGTTAAGTGAATTAACTAAAAAGCCTTTCTTAAAACTGACTGACAAAGATTACAACGATAACGGAATGTCTAGCGTTTTGACAGAAGAAGGAACTGCATACAATTTGAATATTAAAATGTTCAACAAAATGCAGCAGACTATCACAGGATGGCCGGGAGGAAAACCAAATGCAGATGATACCTACAGACCAGAACGTGCAACTCCGGAAAGAAAAAGAATTATCATTTTTAGTCCGCACCCAGATGATGACGTTATCTCAATGGGAGGAACTTTTGACAGATTGGTAGAGCAGGGACATGATGTTCATATTGCATACCAGACTTCTGGAAATATTGCGGTTTCGAATCAGGAAGCTTTAAAGTTTGCTGAAATTACAAAAGCATTAAATGCTGATTCTGTTACGGCAGAGACTATTATTGACTTTTTGAAAAACAAAAAAAGCAATGATATCGATTCATTAGAAGTAAGAAAGCTGAAAGGTTTAATTAGAAGAAGTGAATCATTAGCAGCAACAAGATATTTAGGCTTGCCGGATTCTAATGTAAATTTCCTTGATCTTCCTTTTTATGAAACAGGAACGGTAAAGAAAAATAATCTTGGTGAGGCAGATATCGAAATTATGTGTGATATCATCGAAAGAATAAAACCTCATCAAATCTACGCAGCAGGAGATTTAGCAGATCCGCACGGAACACACAAAGTGTGTCTGGATAGTTTGTTTGAAGCTTTGAAACGATTGAAACACAAGAGTTTTATGGATGACTGCTGGGTTTGGCTGTACAGAGGTGCTTGGCACGAATGGGAAACCTACCAAATTGAAATGGCGGTTCCAATGAGTCCGGATCAGGTGCTTAAAAAACGTCACGCGATTTTCTATCACCAGTCTCAAAAAGACGGTGTAATGTTCCAGGGTGATGACAGCAGAGAATTCTGGATTAGAGCAGAAGACAGAAATAGATTAACTGCAGAAAAATATCACGCTCTAGGTTTAGCTGACTATTCAGCAATTGAAGCCTTCAAGCGATATTTCTTCTAAGAAAATCTTTAAAATATAATAAACTATTTTCATGTGGTTTATTTGGTTAGTTACCAAGTTTTGAAATGCAGCCGTGGTTGGCTGCATTTTTTTTGTTTTTATACGACGACGTAGTTTAACCGCAAAGAGCGCTAAGGTTTACGCAAAGAACACAAAGTTTTTTTTGCTTGGTGAAAAAAAAGAATATAAAAAAGTTCGCAAAGCTTTGTGAATAAACTTTGCGAACCTTGCGTAAACCTTAGCGCTCTTTGCGGTTAAATACTATATAGAAGAATTTAAAATTCTCTGTTTTACATGATCGATATACGATCTTCCAATCACATATCGAAGTCCTTCAATTTCAATGCTGTTTCCTTCAACTGCGTCGATTTTGTCGATTGCAATGGTATAGGATCTGTGGATTCTCAGGAAGTTTTTTTCTGGCAGTAAATCTGTAAAGTCAGATAATGTGCTGTGAATAATATATTTACCTGTAGTGGTGTTGATTTTTAAATAATCTTTAAGGCTTTCGATAACCAAAATTTCGTTGAAGAAAATTTTCTTCATTCTCTTTTTGTCAATCTTTACGAAAATAAAAGGGCTGTCTGGATTGTTTTCCTGCGGAGAAGCGGCCTTGTTTTCTAACCTCTTGCTGATTTTATTGAGCGTTTTCATTAATCTTGGAAATTCGATTGGTTTTACCAGATAATCTAAAACGTCCAATTCATAAGTTTCAATTGCAAACTGACTATAGGCGCTTGTAATTACTAATAAAGGCGGATTTTCGAGACTTTTTATAAAATTAATTCCGTCAAGAACCGGCATGTTTATATCCAGAAAAATAACATCGACTTTGTTATTTTTCAAAAAATTCAAGCCTTCAATCGGGTTACTGAAAGTATTTATTACCTCAAAATTTTCAAGCGGCTCTAAGTAATTTTTAATAACATTGATTGCCAATGGCTCGTCGTCAATAATCAAACATTTTATTCTCATTTCTATAATCTTAGTTATTTGAGCGAAATAATTTAGCAGGTAAACTTATATACGAGGAAAAATGGTATTAGGATACTTTAATCACCAGCTTTACGACAAAAATATCTTTTTTATTTTTAAATGAAAGCTTATAGTCACTTTTATTATAACCTAATTCCAGTCTTTTTTTAACATTTTCAATCCCTATACCACTTGACTTGTTAAAATTATCATGATGCTGCGTAATTTCTGGCGTTGGATTTGAAATTGAAAAGTATAGAAAATCATCTTTTACCTTAAATTTAATATCAATTTTTACTTTTCCTGTGTTTTTATTTACGCCGTGTTTAAAAGCATTTTCAATAAAAGTCAGTAAAATCACCGGAGAAATCTCTTTATCATGAATATCTCCCGAAACTTCCATGTTTACTTCCAGACGTTCGTCATTTCTAATTCGCTCCAGATCAAGGTAATTTTGAATACACAAAATTTCGTTTTCTAAACTCTGTTTTTTTCCGCTTGTGTCATAAAGCATGTAACGCATCAGTTCAGAAAGTTTTAAAACAATCTTTGGTGTTTTATTCGATTTTTCGACAGATAAAGAATAAATGTTATTTAATGTATTGAAGAAAAAGTGCGGCGAAATTTGAGATTTCAGGAAAAGCAGTTCTGTTTCTAATTGTGATTTCTCTAAATCAGTTACTCTTTTTTGTTCCTTTAAAAAGTCTAAAGTGATTTTGATTGCTGTAACAAAAGTCATTACATACAATTCACCCATCATCATATCAATCGTGTAATTCAGTGTTAATTTGTCGATTGTTTGAGGGCCTTCGGGCCATACTTCATGTGTGATTAAAAGATAAGTAAGGTTGAATTTTATCAATACCATAACAAAAATGGCAGATAAAACCGCAAGTACATACAAAACATATTTTTTTCGGTACACCAGATACGGCATAAAAATCAGGATATTCAAATAACAAAGTGTCATGTGAATAGGAAATCCAAGTAAGTTGGTTTTGATCGAATACCAGTAATCGTTAAAATAGCTTCCCCACCTAAAAGTATTAAATAAGAAATAAGTCAGCCAAAAAACTACATGATAATACAAAGGTACGCGGTATAATTTATTAGAATTGAAATTCATAATATGAGTGTGTTTTGTGACTTTTTTTGATGTTTATCTAAGTTTATATGTTGTCCGTCTAAATAAGTTTTAATAAAAAGTCAGTTTATATAAATTTAAAGTTAAATTAAGGTTGTTTTATATGAAGAAAATTTTCGTGCCTGCTTTATTTGTAATTCTGGTTACAAGTTGTAAAATAAAGTCATACAAAAATAATAATCAAGAAAATATTTTTGTAAGCCATGTTGATCCTTTTATTGGGACAGGTGGACACGGCCATACGTATCCTGGAGCGACAGTTCCTTTTGGAATGTTACAAGTAAGTCCTGATAACGGAATCTCAAGCTGGGATTGGTGTTCAGGCTATCATTACTCAGATTCTATTGTTTCTGGTTTCAGTCATTTGCACTTAAGCGGAACCGGAATTGGCGATTTGGCGGACATTTTATTTATGCCGACAAACAAAAAAGTCGATTTAACAGCTAAAACAACATCACGCGATCAATTACCATATAAATCATTATACAGTCATGCTAACGAAAAAGCAGCACCAGGTTCTTACCAGGTTTTTCTTGAGGATCCTAAGATCAATGTAGAATTAACTTCTTCACAAAGAACAGCTTATCACAAATATACATTTGCTAAAAATGACAAACAATCTGTTGTAGTCGATTTAGGATTTGCTATTAATTGGGATAAAGCTTTAAAGACAGAAATTAAAATTGAAGACGAATATACTATAAGTGGTTATCGTTATAGTATGGGCTGGGCAAAAAATCAGAAAGTATTTTTTGTGGCTAAGTTTTCTAAACCTATTTCTGAGTCAGTTTTAATTGCTGATAAACAAATTGTTAATGGTGAAAAAGCTGACGGAGAAAATACTTCGGCACAATTATTTTTTGATTCGAAAAACTCCGATCAGCTTTTTGTAAAAGTGGCACTTTCATCTGTAAGTACGGCGAATGCTAAAGAAAATTTAGACGGAGAAAAAGCCAATTTCGACAATACAAAATCAGAAGCTTCTTCTGTTTGGAATAAAGCATTAAGTAAAATTAAAGTTGAAACACCAGTAGATTCGTTAAAAACGATTTTCTATACTGCGATGTATCACGCACAAGTTGCCCCTGTAACCTATAGTGATAAAAACGGTCAATTTAGGAGAGAGGATGATCAAATTGTTACAGCAAAAGATTATACCGCTTATTCGACCTTATCACTATGGGATACTTTTAGAGCCGAAAATCCATTATTGACTCTGCTGGCGCCAGATAAAGCTTCAGATATTGTAAACTCAATGTTAGCGTATTACGATACCAAAAAAATATTACCGGTTTGGACACTATACGCCAATGAAACGAATACAATGACAGGTTACCATTCCATTCCGGTAATTGTTGACGCATATTTAAAAGGAATAAAAGGTTTTGATGCCGAAAAAGCTTTCGAAGCTATGAAAACTACGATGATGCAGGACGAACGTGGTTTAAATTTCTACAAAAAATACGGTTATATACCTTATAATTTATTAGACGAATCAGTTACAATTACTCTGGAATATGCTTATGACGATTGGTGCGTGGCCCAAATGGCAAAAGCTTTAGGAAAAAATGCCGATTACGAATTTTTCTTAAAACGTTCTCAGGCATACCAATATTTATTTGATCCGAAAACAGGATTCATGAGAGGAAAATCTGAAGACGGGAAATCATGGAACGAGCCTTTCGATCCAAAACATTCGAATCACAGAGAACATACAGATTATACCGAAGGAAATGCATGGCAGCACAGCTGGTTTGTACCTCATAATGTAGAAGATTTTATTAAACTTCACGGAAGCACTGAAGTATTTACGAAACGCTTAGAGCAGTTATTTACAGAGAGTTCAGAAATTACGGGAAACAATGTTTCGGCAGATATTTCAGGATTAATTGGGCAGTATGCACACGGAAACGAGCCAAGCCACCATATTGCGTATATGTTCAATCATGCAGGCCAGCCTTGGAGAACACAATATTGGGTTCGTCATATTCTTGATACGCAATATAATACAACACCAAACGGATTAAGCGGTAATGAAGACTGCGGACAAATGTCTGCATGGTATGTTTTTAGTTCAATGGGATTATATCCTATGAATCCGGCTTCTGGCGAATACGAAATTGGAAGTCCGATTTTTGAAAAAGCAACTATCAATCTTGAAAAAGGGAAAACGTTTGTAATTGAAGCTGAGAATGTTTCAGACAAAAACTTTTATATCCAGTCGGCGACTTTAAACGGAGTCGAATTCAATCAAACAGCAATTACACATCAACAGATTTTAAAAGGCGGGGTTTTACATTTTGTAATGGGATCGCAGCCAAATAAAAGCTGGGGAACAAAAAAATAAACAAAACAAAAAACAAAACTAACCTACTAACAAAAAAAATTAAATGGATATTATTGACGTATCGATAATCGTAGCTTACATTCTGCTCTCGGTGAGTATCGGAATTTGGATTTCAAGAAAAGCAAAACAAGGATTAGATGATTATTTTCTTGGAGGAAAAACAATCAAATGGTATTTTTTAGGTCTAAGTAACGGATCTGGAATGTTTGATGTTTCCGGAACTTCCTGGATGATTGGCGTACTTTTTCTGTATGGTGTAAAAAGCTTTATGTTCATGTGGTTGTGGCCAATCTGGAACCAGATTTTTGTAATGATGTTCCTTGCGGTCTGGATTAGAAGATCAAAAGTAATGACAGGTTCTGAGTGGATTTTAACCCGTTTTGGAAGTGACAGAGCCGGAAAAGCATCGCATATTATTGTGGCTATTTTTGCTATTATTTCTACAATTGGTTTTATCGCTTATTTCTTTGAAGGAATTGGAAAATTTGTAACCATTATTCTTCCGTGGGATTTAACGCTTCATTACGGAGATATGATTTTATTGACTTCTGAACGTTCTTATGCGTTGTTAATCATCTTTTTAACTACAATTTATACTGTAAAAGGCGGGATGTTCTCGGTAGTAGCGACAGAAGTGGTGCAATATTTAATTATGATTGTAGCCGGAGTTTTAATTGCCGGATATGCATTTATTAATTATACTGATATTCAGATTAATTCGATTATTACGCCAGAATGGAAAAATGTTTTCTTTGGCTGGCAGTTTGAAACCCAATGGAGTGATAAATTCCAAACCTTCAATAATTTAATTGATTCTGAAGGTTATAAAATGTTTGGCGCTTTCATCGGGATGACATTGTTTAAAGGGTTTTTTGCGAGTGTTGCCGGGCCAACGCCAAGTTATGATTTACAAAGAGTTCTTTCTACAAAATCGGTTAAAGAAGCTGCTTATATGAGTGGTTTCACAAACTTAATTTTATTCATTCCTAGATATTTATTAATTACAGGAATCGTAGTAATTGCGCTGGTAAACTTAGCTCCAGAATTAAATGCAAATACTGGTTTAACCGGAGCCGATCTGGAATTATTAATGCCAAAAGTGGTCAATTTATATATCCCGGTTGGAATTAAAGGAATTCTTTTAGCAGGTTTATTAGCCGCTTTTATGTCTGGATTCTCAGCTTTCGTAAATGCTGGACCGGCTTATATCGTAAACGATATTTATAAAAAATACTTTAAACCAGTTGCATCTAATGCACATTATATTAAAGTAAGTCAGATTTCTTCTTTCCTTGTAGTTGGTTTAGGTGTTTTTATGGGATTCTTTGCAGACTCAATCAACTCTTTAACCCTTTGGATTACAAGTGCTTTGTACGGAGGTTATGTAGCAGCCAATTTCCTAAAATGGATTTGGTGGCGTTTTAATGGCTGGGGGTATTTCTGGGGAATGTTCGCCGGATTAATTGTCGCTTCATTACAATTTGCTTTGGGTCAGGCCAAAGGAAGTTTAACCGAAGGTTCATTCTTATATGATTTAGCACAAGTACAGGCAATTTATTTGTTTCCGTTAATATTTGGTTTCTCAATTTTAGGATGTCTGTTAGGAACGTTCTTAAGTAAACCAACGGATATGGAAGTTTTAAAATCATTCTATTCAAATGTTAGACCTTGGGGATTCTGGGGCCCGGTTTATAAACAATTAAAAGTTGAAGACTATACTTTCGAGAAAAATAATGATTTCTGGAGAGATATGATGAACTGCGCAATTGGAATTATCTGGCAGTCAAGTATGATTCTGCTTCCAATATTCTTCATCATCAGAGATTATCCAAAAGCAATTACGGCTTTGATTGTGTTTTTAGTAACGACTACGATATTGAAGTTTACGTGGTTAGATAAGGTTAGAAAAATTGAAGATTAGATAAGACATACAGTTTGTCATTTCGAGGAACGAGAAATCGCACACGAAACTCGACAAAGATTGACGATTTAGATTGCGGAATTTCTAGTGCGATTTCTCGTTCCTCGAAATGACAAGATTGAGAAAAAAATTAAACACATAGAAACATAGGTTTAAGTGTGTATAAAAAAGAATACAAAAAGAAACTAGTTTCTAACACATAGCTATGATTTTTAATGCAAGTGAAACGCCTTTAAGCGATTTTCAAAAACTATGTTCCTATGTGTTTAGTAAATGACAAAAGTGAGAGAATAAAACAAACAATAAAAAACAAAAAAAAATGAGCAGTATTCCTTGGCAAGACAGACCCGAAAACAGTAAAGATGTGATGTGGAGATATTCTGAAAATCCAATTATCGACAGATATGCAATACCGTCATCAAACAGTATTTTTAATAGTGCTGTAGTTCCTTTTGAAGATGGTTATGCGGGAGTTTTCAGATGTGATAACAAAGCGGTTCAAATGAATATTTTTGCCGGCTTTAGTAAAAACGGAATCGATTGGGACATTAACCACGAACCAATCGTAATGCAGTCTGGTAATACAGACATGATCGAATCTGCTTACAAATACGATCCACGTGTGGTTTTCATCGAAGACCGTTACTGGATTACATGGTGTAATGGTTACAACGGACCAACTATTGGTATTGGATATACTTTTGACTTTAAAGAGTTTTTTCAATGCGAAAATGCCTTTTTACCATTCAACAGAAACGGAGTTTTATTCCCTCAAAAAATAAACGGAAAATACGCCATGTTAAGTCGTCCAAGTGATAACGGACATACGCCGTTTGGAGATATCTGGATCAGCTACAGCCCGGATATGAAATATTGGGGAGAACACCGTTTGGTAATGAAACCAAGTCCATTTGAGCAAAGCGCCTGGCAGTGTACAAAAGTAGGAGCAGGACCCATTCCTATTTTAACAAACGAAGGCTGGCTGATGATCTATCACGGAGTTATCAATACCTGCAACGGTTTCCGTTATGCAATGGGTTCTGCACTTCTGGATGTTGATTCACCAGACAAAGTAAAATACAGAACACAGCCTTATTTATTAGGTCCAGCAGAAATTTATGAAATGGTAGGAGACGTGCCAAACGTAGTTTTTCCATGTGCCGCTTTACACGATACAGAGGAAGATAAACTGGCTGTTTATTACGGTGCAGCCGATACTGCTGTAGCCATTGCATTTGGTAAATTAAGTGAAGTAATTCAGTTTACAAAAGATAACAGTTTATAGAAAAAGCATGCGTTTAAAATTCCAATGGTTAACAGTTGTTTTAGTTTCTCTTTCGGCGGCAGGTTTTGCGCAGTCAAAGAAAAATACGATTATTCCTAAAACATACGTCGCGGCAAAAACAACATCTCCAATAACAATAGACGGAGACGAATCTGACGCTTCATGGAGCAGAGCAGAATGGACAGATCTTTTTGAGGATATAGAAAATGACGTTAAGCCAAAATATGCAACAAAAGTTAAAATGCTGTGGGACGAAACCAATTTTTATATATTAGCAAAGATTGACGAACCGCACGTTTGGGCCAATTTAAAGCAGCGAGATACCATTATTTTTTACAACAATGACTTTGAAGTTTTTATAGATCCCGACAGCGATACTTTTAACTATTACGAATTAGAAATAAACGCCTTGAACACTGCTTGGGATCTATTTTTATCAAAACCTTACAGAGAAAATGATCTCGTGGTTTTAAACGACTGGAATCTTACAGGTTTAAAATCAGCAGTAAAAATTCATGGAACACTTAATAACCCCAATGATGTAGATCAGGGATGGGTTTTAGAAATGGCGATTCCGTGGGCAGCTTACAAAACCTCTTATTTCGATCAAAACGTACCTGCAGATAAATTTTGGAGAGTCAATTTTTCCAGAGTCAACTGGCAGCATTCACTTATTGACGGCAAATACGAACGCAAAAAAGATGCTGACGGAAAATTTCTGCCAGAGTACAACTGGGTTTGGTCGCCAATGGGCGTAATCAATATGCATGAACCCGAAAAATGGGGCTATGTTTATTTTTCATCCAAAGAAGGAAAAGATAACTTTACCATTCCGCAGGATGAAAAAGTAAAATGGGAACTTTACAATTTATACAGAGCCCAAAAAGAATATTTCCAAAAGAATAAAATCTGGGCAAAATCAATGGCGAATCTAACAAAAGAAGTGATAAGCATTGATAATAAAATTTTAAAACCTATTTTAGAAAACCATTCCAGCGGTTATAATATTTCAGTAAAAAGTCCATTTTCTAATGAAACATTTATTATAAGGCAGGACGGGAAAATAATAACAAAATAAACCACACTATGAAACTACCAAAAACATTACTTCTTTTATTGGCAATTACCATTTTTTCCTGCGCCAAAAAAGAAGAACCAGCTGCAGCATTTAAATTTGGAGTCTGGACAACCGCAGATGCTAAAAAATCAGATGCAGATTACACTAAAGAATTCAAAAAATACAAAGACGGCGGTATCGACGAAGTATTAATCAATACAACAACAGACCCGCAGCTTTTAAAAAGATTAGTGCCTCTTGCCACTAAAGAAGGCTTAAAAGTTCACGCCTGGATTATGGCGATGAACAGACCCGGAGATTCAGTTGCGTTACAGCACCCGGAATGGTATCAGGTAAGTAAAGAAGGAAAATCATGCTTTGACAATCGTCCTTATGTCGATTACTACCAATGGTTATGCCCAACCAGAAAAGAATCTAGAGAACACGTTTTACATTTAGTTGAAGAACTGGCAAAAGTAGAAGGAATCGAAAGTGTTCACTTAGATTATATTCGTTTCCCGGACATCTTTTTACCAATCAGTTTACTGCCAAAATACAACTTGGTTCAGGATGTAGAATTACCACAATTCGATTTTTGTTATTGTGACGAATGTGTAAAAGCATTCGAAAAAATCCACCATAAAAACCCAAAAGAAAGCCACAACACTTCTATCGATATGGAGTGGAAAAACTTCCGTTTAAATGCCATAAGAGCTGTTGTTGACGATGCTTATAAAATTGCACACAAACACAACAAACAATTAACAGCTGCTGTATTTCCTTACCCTGAAATGGCAGATCACATGGTGCGCCAGCGTTGGGACAAATGGAATATTGACGAAGTATATCCAATGATTTACCACAGCTTTTACAATGAAGAAATTGACTGGGTTGGTTATGCTACAAAACAAGGTGTAGAAGATCTAGAAGATAAGAAAACGAAAATCAATACAGGAATTTATATTCCGGGCTTGAAAAACGATGCAGAATTGAAACAAGCTATTTTAGAAGCAAAAGAGAATGGAGCGGTTGGAGTTTCATTTTTTGACGGAAATGCATTGTCTGAAAGTAACTTAAAGACAATCAAAGAAACAAAAGCAAGTTTAAAATAATATTTTTAAACACATAGTAGCATAGGTTCTTAAGTGTGTATAAAAAGAATACAAAAGAAACAAGTTTCTAATATATAGCTATGTTTGCTAATGAAAGTGAAACGTCTTTATTTAGTTTCCAAAACTATGTTTCTATGTGTTTAAATAAATTAAGATAAAAGTAAGCAGCATGTCAAATAGAAGAGATTTTATCAAAAAAGCAGCTTTAGGCGCAGCAGCCGTAAGTTCAGTAGGATTTAGCGGATTTGCAAAAGAGAAAGAAGATGAAAAAGAAGGCGCATTAGAATTTCCTTCAAAAAAAGTAAAAAAACCGGTTGTTATTTCGACATGGAACCACGGTTTACCTGCGAATAAAGAGACCTGGAAAGAATTAAAAGCCGGAAAATCTGCCTTAGACGCGATTGAAGCCGGTATGAAAATTCCTGAAGCAGATCCGAATGTCCGCAGTGTTGGTTATGGAGGATATCCGGATCGCGAAGGAAAAGTAACTCTTGATGCCTGTATTATGGACCACAACAGCAACTGCGGTTCGGTTTGTTTTTTACAAGGTATTATGCATCCTATTTCTGTAGCCAAAAGAGTATTGCAAAATACGCCTCACGTAATGCTTGCCGGACAAGGCGCATTGCAGTTTGCTTTATCAGAAGGTTTTAAAGAAGAAAATTTACTAACTCCGGAATCTGAAAAAGACTGGAAAAAATGGCTGGAAGATTCTAAATACAAACCAGTTATTAATATAGAAAATCACGATACCATAAGCATGCTAATGTTGGATCAAGACGGAAATCTTTCGGGAGGGTGTACCACCAGTGGTGCTGCCTGGAAGATGCACGGCCGCGTCGGTGACTCCCCAATAATCGGCGCGGGTCTTTTTCTGGATAACGAAGTAGGCGCTGCCGCAGCTACAGGTTTGGGCGAAGCTGTAATTAGAACAGCTGGAAGTGCCATGGTTGTAGAATTAATGCGTCAGGGAAAATCGCCTTATGATGCCTGCAAAGAAATCACAGAGCGTATTTACAACAAACACAAAAACCACAAAGACATGGAGTATCTGCAGGTTGGATTTATTGCCTTAAATAAAAACGGCGAATATGCAGGTTACAGTTTGAGATCTGGTTTTAATTATGCCGTTTCTGATGATGAAAAGGGACACAGAATGGAAGACGCTAAATTTAAAATGTCGTGGGATAAATAGACCTGTTTGTCATTTCGACGAAGGAGAAATGACAAACGTAACTCGACAAAGATTGGCGATTAAAATTTGAAGCACATAGAAATAGATTTTTCTCTCACAATCTATCCCAATCCCGAAATTTCGGGACAGGGCTATGTGTTAAAACAAAAACAAAAATGAAAAAAACTATATTCATATTAACCTTATTACTTACTACAGCATTATCTGTTAACGCACAGGAAAAAGTTCCGTTTTGGCAGAATGAGAAAATTAATGAAGATAATAGAGAGCCCATGCACGCCGCCTATTATGTTTTTGAAAATGAAACATTAGCTGCTAAAAACGAATGGAGACAATCTAAAAATTACTTAGATATTAACGGAGCCTGGAAATTTAAATATGTTGAAAATCCGGCTGCGCTTCCAAAAGATTTTGAGAAAACCAATTTTGACGATAAAAGCTGGGATAATTTTAAAATTCCGGCAAGCTGGGATGTAAACGGATATGGATATCCGGTTTATGTAAATACAACTTACGATTTTGATTATTTAATGGCGCCAAATCCGCCGTTTGTGCCAACAAAATATAATCCTACAGGAGTTTACAGACGAGAAATCAACATTGATAAATCATGGGAAGGAAAAGATATTTTTCTTCATATTGGTACAGCCAAATCAAATCTTACCGTTTGGGTAAATGGTGTTTATGTAGGGTATGGCGAAGACGGAAAATTACCATCTGAATTCAAATTAAACAAATACGTAAAAACCGGAAAAAATACAATTGCACTTCAGGTAATGAAATGGAATGACGGTTCGTATTTAGAATGTCAGGATATGTGGAGAATGAGCGGTATTACCCGTGATTCTTATTTAGTTGCCAGAAATAAAGCGCATTTAAACGATTTTGAAATTATTCCTGATTTAGATGAAAATTACGTAAACGGAAGTTTAAAAATCTCAACTCAATTTTCAAATCTAAATACAAAAGACAGTTACACTTTAGACGTTCAGTTAAAAGACGGAGACAAAGTTATTACTTCAAAAGTTATTACAGCTTCAAACGAAAAACAAACATTTGATTTTAAAGTAGAAAATCCAAAGAAATGGAGTGCAGAGATTCCGAATTTATATCAGATACGTTTTATTCTAAAAGATAAAAAAGGGAATATAATTGAAGTTATCAATCACAACGTTGGATTTAGAAAAGTAGAAATTAAAGGCGGACAGCTTTTAGTAAACGGAAAAGCGATTTACATAAAAGGAGTAAACCGTCATGAAGTTGATCCAATTACAGGACAGACAATTTCGAGAGAAAGAATGGAACAGGATATTAAATTGATGAAAGAATTTAATATCAATGCCGTGAGAATGTCGCATTATCCAAACGATGAATATTTCTACGAATTATGCGATAAATACGGAATTTATGTGGTTGATGAAGCCAATATAGAATCGCACGGAATGGGTTATGATATTACCAAAACACTTGGTAATAAACCAGACTGGGAACTGGCGCACATTCAGCGTATGCAGCGTATGATCGAAAGAGATAAAAACCACACATCAATCATTATCTGGAGTATGGGTAACGAAGCCGGAAACGGTTACAACTTTTACAGAGGGTATTTGTGGATTAAAAACCGTGATAAATCAAGACCAATTCAGTACGAAAGAGCAACTGCGGGAGCTTGGGACGGAAAAGATTTAAAATTTGAATGGGATTCTGATATTATCGACCCAATGTACAGTTCTCCAAACAAAATGGAAGAATATATTCTGGCAAATCCAAATCCGTCAAGACCTTACATTCAGTGCGAATATGCGCATGCAATGGGGAATTCAATGGGGAATTTTAAAGATTATTGGGATGTGATTCGTAAATATCCAAACTTTCAGGGTGGTTTCATTTGGGACATGATTGATCAATCGGTTTATAAAAAACTGGATAACGGAACTACAATTTTAGCTTACGGAGGAGATTTTGGACCTAAAGACGTAAAAAGCGATAACAACTTTGTAAACAACGGAGTTTTTACAGTAGACAGAAAACCAAATCCTCATGCTTTTGAAGTAAAAAATGTACATCAAAATATTCACACTTCCTGGGAAAATCAGGAAACTGCGACTATAAAAGTATACAATGAATTTTCATTTAAAGACTTGAGCAATGTCACTTTACATTGGGAATTGTTTTTAGACGGAGTTAAAGATGCAGCGGGAATTATCGATTATCTAGCCATTGATCCAACGCAGTCAAAAACCTATACACTGCCAATTAAATTAGGTGATAAAAAATTTCAGGAAGCCTTTATCAACATTAGTTATCAGTTAAAACAAGAAGAACCATTTTTACCAAAAGGTTTCGAAATTGCAACAGAACAACTGGCTTACAAAGGAACTTGGAAAAATGATATTAGTGTAAAAGGAGATGGAAAAATTACAGTTGAGAAAAAAGTAAATGCAACCGTTTTTAAAAGCGATAAAACTGAAATTACTTTCGACAAGAAAACCGGATTTATCAGTGGTTATTCATTCAATAATCAGCCGATAATAAAAGAAGGATACCAATTGCGCCCGAATTTCTGGAGAGCACCAAATGATAATGATTTTGGCGCTAATTTTCAGGTAAATTTAAAAGCATGGAAAGATGCAACAGAAAATCCAACATTGGTAAACTGGACATTTACGCCAGCTAAAGACAATAAAGTTGTAGTAAAAGCAACTTACAGCTTACCGCAGGTTTCTTCTACTTTAGAATTGAATTATGAATTTAACGGAAACGGAGAATTAGCGGTAAAAGAAGTTTTAAATATTGATAAAAATAAAGAACAGCCTATCTTGCCAAGATTTGGAATGGAAGTAATTGTTCCGAGAGATTTCAGTAATATGACGTATTACGGAAGAGGTCCTCACGAAAATTACATCGACAGAAATTACAGTTCAAAAGTGGGATTGTATACGCAAACGGTTTCAGAGCAGTATTATCCATACATTCGTCCGCAGGAAACCGGAAATAAAACCGATGTGCGTTTCTTAGAATTATCAGGAGATAAATTAAAATTAACCGTAACATCTGACGAATTATTGGCCGTAACTGCTTTACATTTCTTAAACGAAGATTTAGACGACGGACTGCAGAAAGACCAAAGACACGCTGCCGAATTGAAAGAAAGAGATTTAACGAGTTTAAAAATCGATTCGAAACAAATGGGAGTAGGAGGAATAGACAGCTGGCAGGCATGGCCAATGGAAAAATATCTTTTGAGAGAAAAAAATTATCAGTATCAATTTAAAATAACACCATCATTAAAATAATTTAGAATATGAGAATTATAAAATCTTATTTGATAATCGGTTTTCTTGCTCTTGTAACTTCTTCGTATGCGCAGAAAGTTTTCACAGAGAAAGACATTCGTATCATTCCAAAACCAACTCAGACTCTAATAAAAACCGGTGTTTTTGAATTTAATAAAGATACAAAGTTTGTTACCGGCAATGATTTCCAAAAAGATGCTGCCAATGCTTTGGCTTCTAAATTTGCCATTGCAGCGGGATGGAAACCAGAAACAACAACAAAAGCTCCGGCAAGTAATTTTGTTCAGTTTAAAACAGATCCAAACCTAAAAAATGAAGCTTATATTTTAGATGTAAATCCAAATAGTATTGTTATTTCGGCTAAAGGGAATACAGGTTTTTTATATGGTCTGGAAAGCATCAGACAATTACTTCCTGAAGCAATCGAAAGCCAATATGCCGTAACATCTGCAAAATGGCAGATTCCAAGTTTAACGATAAATGATGAACCTCGATTTAAATGGAGAGGTTTAATGCTGGATTTATCACGTCATTTCTTCGATAAAAATTATATTCTGACTACAATTGATCGTTTGGCAATGCACAAAATGAATGTTTTGCATTTGCATTTAGTAGACGATCAGGGCTGGAGAATCGAAATTAAAAAATATCCAAAACTAACAGAAGTCGGAGCCTGGAGAGTTGATCAGGAAAACTTGTCTTGGAACGCCAGACTTGCTGTAAGTGCAGATCAAAAAGGAACTTACGGGGGATTTTTTACGCAGGACGAATTAAGAGAAATTGTAAAATATGCTGCAACAAAAGGCATCGAAGTAATTCCTGAAATCGAAATGCCTGCTCACGTAAGCAGTGCCATTGCATCATATCCTGAACTGGCTTGTTTTGATCAGAAAATTGGAGTTCCTTCTGGCGGAGTTTGGCCTTTAACAGATATTTATTGTGCAGGAAAAGAAACTACGTTTGAGTTTTTACAAAATGTAATCGATGAAGTAATTACCATTTTCCCTTCAAAATATATTCATATTGGAGGAGATGAAGCGACTAAAACCAATTGGGCAAAATGTCCGCACTGCCAAAAAAGAATTAAAGATGAACACTTAAAAAGTGTAGACGAATTACAAAGTTATTTTGTAAAACGTATGGAAAAATACATCAATTCTAAAGGCAAAAAAGTAATTGGCTGGGATGAAATTTTAGAAGGAGGTCTGGCTCCAGATGCAACAGTAATGAGCTGGAGAGGAACAAAAGGCGGAATTGAAGCGGCAGATCAGGGACACGATGTTATTATGACTCCTGAAACACCTTGTTATTTCAACTTTTATCAAGGTCCGCAAAACGAAGAACCTTTAGCTTTTGATGCTTATAACCCGTTAAATGAAGTTTACAAATTTGATCCTGTAGTGCCGACTATGACTCCTCAGGAAGCTGGACACGTTTTAGGCGGACAGGCAAATTTATGGGCAGAACATATTTCTGGGCCAAAAGATTCTGAGTATATGATTTTTCCAAGATTAGCCGCGTTATCAGAAACATTATGGAGTCCGAAAGAAAAGCGTAATTGGAATGATTTTACAACAAGATTATTCTCAATGTTCAAGCGTTATGATTATCAAGGATTAAATTATGCAAAAAGCGCTTATTTGGTAACCGCTTCTTCTACTGCAGATTTAGCTAACAAACAAGTGAAAGTGGAATTAAAGAATGAATTTCCAAATCCGGATATCCGTTATGTTTTAGGAGATAAAAATATAGATCATCACGCTGTAAAATATACAAGTCCAATTGAGTTTAAAGAAACAACTGTTTTAAAAGCTTCTTTGTTTCAGGATGAAAAACCAGTTGGAAAAACATTCACAGACACGATTATTTTCCATAAAGCTGTTGCACACAAAGTTAAGTACTTAACGCCTTTTAATCAAAGTTACAAAGGAGATGCCAATACGATGGTTAATACAATTAGAGGAAGTAAAAATTTCCATGACGGACAATGGCAGGCTTGGCTTGTAAACGATATGGAGCTGGTAATTGATTTCGAAAAACAGGAAAGTATCGAGCAGGTAATCGTAGGAACTTTAGAAAGTCAGGGCGCTGGAGTTAATTTTCCAATCGAAGTAAAAGTACTGGTTTCTAATGACGGAATTAAATACAAGCAAGTTGGAAAAATAACACGTCCGTATGCAGTAAATGCTGTTCCTGAACTGAAAGATTTTAAAATCAATTTTCAGAAACAAAACGCACGCTTTGTTAAAGTGATTGCAGGCAACTTAAAGAAAAGTCCTAAAGGAGAAAGCTCTTGGTTATTCGTAGATGAAATTCTAGTAAACTAATTTTCTAACATATAGAAACATAGATTTATTTCTTGAATGAATAAAAAAGGTATAAAAAAAAACTAGTTTCTAACACATATTTCTATGTGTGTTAATGCAAGTGAAATGCCTTTTTAAAACTATGAAAACTATGTCTCTATGTGTTAAATAAAAATTTAGAAATCTAAGAGATGAATTTTAACAAAATTGAGTAAGGCAAGGACGCTTTGTCTCAACATGTTAAATGTTGATTTTACAATTAAAAAAAACAAAAACAAAACCTAAAATAGAATAAAAATGAAAAGAGGGATATTTATAATCGCATTATTATTTTCCGTTCAAATGTTTTCGCAGGCCATTTATGAAGATGAGCGATATGTACCGGAAACAGATCCGGCAGTGTTGAAAAACTTAGACGAGTGGCAGGGCAAAAAATTTGGTCTGTTAATGCACTGGGGAACTTACAGCCAATGGGGAATTGTAGAATCTTGGTCTATCTGTCCAGAAGATTACGGATGGTGTGAACGTAAAAAAGGAAGCAATCCGTCTAATTATAATGATTATATTAAAGATTACGAAGGATTAAGAAAAACATTTAATCCTGTAAAATTTAATCCGGAAAAATGGGCAAAAGCAGCTAAATATGCCGGAATGAAATACATGGTTTTTACAACAAAACACCATGACGGATTTAATATGTATGATACTAAATATTCTGATTACAAAATCACGAGCAAAGATGTTCCTTTTCATACCAACCCAAAAGCAGATGTTTTAAAAGAAATTTTCAACTCGTTTAGAGGAGAAGGTATTTCAACAGGAGCTTATTTCTCTAAACCAGACTGGCATAATGAAAACTACTGGGATCCATACTTTCCTCCATTCGACAGAAACGTAAACTACGATCCGTCATTATATCCAGAAAAATGGCAGAAATATGTTGATTTCACACACAACCAAATCTTAGAGATCTTAACAAACTACGGTAAAGTTGATATTTTATGGTTAGATGGAGGATGGGTTAGAAAAAGAGATCAGGTTAACATCAAAGAAAACTACGACGAGAAATTTACTGAAAACGAATCTAAAAACGGTTTCATCAAACACAGAGTTGTAGATCAGGATCCTAAAATGGACGAATTGGTTATTAAAGCGCGTCAAAAACAACCAGGTTTAATCGTGGTGGATAGAGCGGTTCACGGAAAAAACCAAAACTATTTAACTCCGGAAGGACGTGTTCCTGCAAAAACATTACCTTATCCTTGGGAATCTTGTATTCCAGCCGGCGGTGGATGGTCTTATTCTCCAGGAGCTGAATACATGACTGGAAGACAAGGTATTCACATGTTGGTTGATATTGTGGCAAAAGGCGGAAACTTGCTATTAAACATTGCGCCAAGTCCTGAAGGAGAATGGGATAAAGGTGCTTACGATTTATTACAGGCTTACGGAGATTGGATGAAAGTAAACAGCACAGCGATTTACAACACAAAACCAATTGAACCTTATAAAGAAGAAAACATTTGCTTTACACAAAATAAAATAGGAAATGTATTTGCATTTTATTTAGCTAAAGAAGGAGAAAATAAAATTCCTGCTGAAGTTACTGTAAAATCGATCAGCCCGAAAAAAGGAACAAAAATTACCATGTTAGGTTCTAAAACTTCTTTAAAATGGACAAAAGAAGGAAACGGATTTAAAGTAATTATTCCAGAAAGCTTAAGAAATAATCTTCCTGCAAAAGAAGCGTGGACTTTAAAAATAGAAGCGATCAACAGATAAAAATGAAACCTATGGTTTTAAATACAAACAAATTTAAAACAGCATGTATTTTATACATGCTGTTTTTTAGCATCATGATTTTTGCGCAGCAACCTGCCGATTTTGTTAATCCATTTATTGGAACTTCCAATTATGGTGCGGCTTATCCAGGCCCAATTGCTCCGCGCGGTATGGCAAGTATCAGTCCGTTTAATGTGGCTGGAGTAAAAAATACACCGATGGAAAAAGACAGTCAGTGGCTTTCGAATCCGTATGTAAATGAAAATACCTTTTTGACAGGATTTAGTCAAGTGAATTTAAGCGGTGTCGGCTGTCCAGATTTGGGTGTTATTTTATTGATGCCGACAACTGGAAATGTAGAAATCGATCATTTAAAATACGGTTCTACTTATTCTAACGAAGTGGCGAAAGCAGCGTATTACAGCGTAAACATCGATAAATACAAAGTAAAAGGCGAATTCACCGCTTCAAAACGAGTTGGGATTAGCAGATTCACTTTCCCGAAAGGGCAATCGAATATTTTATTAAATCTTGGTTTAGGATTAACAAACGAAGAAGGAGCAATGGTAAAAGTCGTTTCTTCTACAGAAATTGAAGGAATGCGTTCAGTTGGTTCATTTTGTTACAATAGTCCAGAAGATGCTTACCCAGTTTATTTTGTGGCTCAATTTTCTAAACCTGCCGATAAATTTGGAGTTTGGAAAAAACCTGCGAAATACAACGGTGTTGAAGCGCAATGGATGGGTTACAACGGAAAAGCCAGAATGATGGAAAATACAATCAAAACCGTTGTAGGGGATAGTATTGGAAGTTATTTTACCTATAAATTCGATAAACAAGAAACGGTTGAAGTGAAGATTGGAATTTCGTACGTAAGTATCGAAAATGCCCGTGAAAACTTAGCAAAAGAAGTTGGTAACAGATCTTTTGATGCAATTTATAAAGAAACCTACAACGAATGGAACGAAGAATTGTCTAAAATTTTGGTTGAAGGTGGTTCAAAAGATGACAATACGATTTTCTACACAGCTTTGTATCACACTTTAATTCACCCAAATACTTTAAATGATATTAACGGACAATATCCCGTAATCAAAAGAAGTAGAATTGCTAAAACCGATGACACTCGTTATACCGTATTTTCTTTATGGGATACGTACCGAAATGTACATCCATTGATGTCTTTGGTTTATCCAAAACAGCAATCTGATATGGTAAAAAGTATGTTGACTATGTTTGATGAAAACGGCTGGTTACCCAAATGGGAATTGAACTCAACAGAAACTTTTACTATGGTGGGTGATCCTGCAAGTATTGTAATTACAGATACGTATTTAAAAGGAATTCATGATTTTGATGTTCAGAAAGCGTATTATGCGATGCTGAAAGGAGCAGATCAGGTTGAAAATAATCCGCTTCGTCCAGGATTGAAAGATTACATCAAAAAAGGATATTTGACAACCGATAATAAAGGCCCGGTTTCTACTACTCAGGAATACAATATTTCAGATTATTCTATTTCGCTTATGGCCAACGAATTCGGTGACAAAGACAATGTAAAACGTTTTAAAGAACGTTCATTATCCTATAGAAAATTATTCGATAAAAACTTAAATCTGCTTCGACCAAGAACTCCTGATGGAAAATGGTACGAGCCATTTGATCCTGCTTCTGGAGCTAATTTTGAAGAAAATGTTGGTTTTATCGAAGGAAATGCCTGGCAGTACGCTTTTATGGTTCCGCATGACATTAACGGATTAAAGAAATTAATGGGAGGTGATCAGGCTTTTTCGGCGCAATTGCAGAAAATATTCGACACCAAACAATTTGATATGGCAAACGAACCAGATATTGCCAATCCGTATTTATTCAATTATGTAAAAGGAGAAGAATATAAATCTCAGGAAATGGTTAAGAAATTGGTTCGCGAATATTTCAAAAATGAACCAAAAGGATTACCAGGAAATGATGATACAGGAACAATGTCGGCCTGGCTGGTGTATTCGATGATGGGAATTTATCCAATATCGCCTGGAGATCCAATTTACACCATTACCACGCCAATGTTTCATAGAGTGACGATCAAATTAGATCCAAGATATTATAAAAAAGAAAGTATCGTAATTGAAAGACAAGAAAATAATGGAGGGAAAATCAATTCGATTGAACTAAACGGAAAAACACATAACAGCTTTTTTATTTCGCACGATGATTTTGTGAGTGGAACAAAGCTTAAAGTGATTCAAAATTAAAACAACACAATTATGTTACAACTAAAAATCAAAAAAACAGCCATTATTTTTGTAATGGCTGTAGGTTTTTTTAACCAAACCTATGCGCAGAAAAAATACCCGTATCAAGATCCAAAATTACCGGTAGAAGATAGGGTAAAAGACTTGTTAAGTCGTATGTCGCTTGAAGAAAAAGCACGCCAGATGGATATGTACAGAGGAGACTTTTTTAAAGACAAAGAAGATTTCGCTAAATCTAAATCGGCAGAAAAAATTGGGAAATTAGGAATTGGAGCTATACATGATCTTTATCCGCGTTCGGCTAAAATGATTAATGATCTTCAAACAAACGTAATAAAAGGAAACCGCTGGGGAATTCCTGCACTGATTATGTGTGAAATGCTTCACGGTTATCTAGACGAAGGAAGTACGGCTTTCCCAATGAATATTGGACTTGGAGCAACCTGGGATGTTGCTGTGATGGACAAAGTGGGTAAAGTAATTGGTATGGAAGCAAGAGCGCATGGAGTTCATTTTGGTTTTGGACCAAACCTAGATTTAGGACGTGAACCACGTTGGGGCAGAGTTGCTGAAACTTTTGGTGAAGATGCATATTTAAACAGTGAAATTGGTTTAGCTTTTATTAAAGGAATGCAGGGAGACGATTTAAAATCAGATCGTTCGATTATTGCAGAGCCGAAACACTTTGCCGTTCACGGTATTCCTCAGGCGGGAGGAAATTCTTCGCCAATTTTGGTTGGAGAACGTTCTGCAAGAGAAGACCATTTGCCATCTTTTGAAAAAGCTTTTAGAAAAGGCGGTGCATTAGGAACAATGTGTGCTTATTCTGAATTAGACGGAATTCCTTGTGCAGCAAACCATTGGTTATTGACTGATGTTTTGAGAAACGAATGGGGTTTTAAAGGTCTTGTAGTTTCAGACTTAGGTGCTATTAAATACATTCAGACAACTCATAAAGTTGCTGATTCTCCAAAAGAAAGTATTAGAGAAGCAGTTTCAGCTGGTGTTGATATGCAGTTTTATGATTTTAGTAATGAATTTTGGCAGAATACAATCATTGAATTAGTAAATGAAAAGAAACTGACAATGGAAAACATCGACCGTGCTGCGGGAGGAGTTTTACGTTTGAAATTCTTATTAGGATTATTTGAAAATCCATACACAGAAAAAAATCTGATTAAAGAGCGTTTTCATACTCCGGAAAATCAGCAGGTTGCTCTTGAAGCGGCGCAGAAATCAATGGTTTTATTGAAAAATGAGAACAACATTCTGCCTTTAAGCAAAAGTTTAAAAAATATTGCCGTTATCGGACCAAATGCAAATGCTTCAAGATTGGGAGGTTATGCTCCTAAAAATAGTGTTGGTATGACAGTTTACGAAGGAGTTAAGGAATTGGTTGGAAAAACGGCTAATGTAGTTTATGAAGAAGGCGTTCCGCTGATTGTAAAAGGGCAAATTATTCCATCTAAATATTTATTTACTCCAGACGAATCTCAAAACGGATTAAAAGGAGAATATTTTAATAACAGAAACCTGGAAGGAACTCCGGCATTGACTCGTATCGACAGTCAGTTAGAGTTTGACTGGCCTTGGGCTCCCGGAGATGGCGTAAATGTGGATGATTTTTCTATCAGATGGACAGGATTCTTAAAATCAGATCAGGCTCTTGACGGCTGGTTAGGTTTAAGTTCTGATGACGGAATTAGAATGTATATCGACGACCAATTGGTAATCGACAACTGGACAAAAGGAGCGACAAGTATGGTTACGACTCCAAAAAACATCGAAAAAGGTAAAAAATACAAAGTCCGCATTGAAATGTGGGAAGGAGGCTGGGGAGCCAGAGCACATTTCCGATGGAATTTAGAAAAAGTAAACTTACAGCCGGCAATCGAAGCGGCTAAAAAAGCTGATGTTGCAATTGTGGTTTTAGGAGAATCGAACGAGTTGGTAGAGGAAAATAGAGATGTTGCTTCTTTAGACTTATTTGGAATCCAGCAGCAATTAATTGAAGAAATTCAAAAAACAGGAACTCCAGTAGTTTGTGTATTATTAAATGGCCGTCCGCTTTCTACAAATTGGATTGCTGAAAATATTCCAGCAGTGCTTGAAGGATGGTTTCCTGGAGAGTTAGGAGGAAGAGCAGTTGCTGATGTTTTATTTGGAGATTACAATCCGGGTGGAAGACTGCCAATTACAGTTCCAAAATCAGTTGGGCAGTTACCTATATATTATAACCAAAAACCATCTGCTATTCATAAATACGTTGCAGAGAGTGAACATCCTTTATATTCATTTGGTTACGGATTAAGTTACACGAAGTTTGAATATTCTAATTTAAAACTGAATACTGCTGAAATTAAACCAAACGGAGAAGTAAAAGTTTCTGTAGATGTTAAAAACGTTGGAGACAGAGATGGAGACGAAGTGGTTCAGTTGTATATAAATGATGTATATAGTTCTGTAACGACACCCGAAAAGACATTAAAAGGTTTCAAAAGATTAAATATCAAAAAAGGAGAAATTAAAAATGTCGAATTTACACTTACTTCAGATGAGCTATCTCTTTGGAACAGAGAAATGAAGCGTGTTGTAGAGCCTGGAGATTTTGAAGTTATGGTGGGCGGAAATTCGACAGATTTACTGAAAACGAAATTTAAGGTTTTGAACTAAAAAGAGTTAAAAAGGATAATATGTTTAACGATTAAGATAATTAAAAAAGAATGCTGTTAAAAAAACGATAAATCACTTAGATTAATTCGATGTAAGGTCAGGAAATATAGAGGATTAGGACTACAATTTAAAACGTTTTCGTACCCTAAAAAGATAAATGTATGACGAACACCTTTTCAAACTTGTCATTTGTCGAAATTATATTTTGTTAACAAAATGTATTCTTAAGTTTAACATGTTATTAACTCAAAAAACAACTAAATATGATCAAGGACGTACTAAAATTACTGTTAGTGATTTGCTTATTTGGATTCCAAAGTATGCAGGCACAAACTACAGTAAAAGGAACGATAACAGATGCTCAAAGCGGAATTCCGATCCCTGGAGCAAATGTTGTTGTTAAAGGAACAAAAACAAGTACCTCATCAGATTTTGATGGGAAGTACACGATTACAGTTCCAAATCAATCAGCAGTTTTGGTTTTCTCTTATGTTGGTTCAGCTTCAAAAGAAGTAGCCGTAGGAACTCAAACTACAATTAATGCGGCTTTGGGAGCAGCAACCCAACAATTAGGAGAGGTAGTTGTAACGGCTCTTGGTATTAAAAGAGAGAAAAAAGCAATTACGTATTCAGCTCAAAACGTTGCAGTAGGAGAGCTTTCAGAAGCAAGATCATTAAACGTTGCCAACTCACTATCGGGTAAAGTTGCGGGTCTTAACTTCTCTACAACATCAAATGGTGTTGGTTCTTCTTCAAGAATTACATTAAGAGGTAACAGATCTCTTAATGGTAATAACCAGCCATTATATGTAGTAGATGGTGTACCAATTAGTAATGGTACTACAACAGGTAACCCTGATATTGATACAGGAGGTACAACACAGCCAGATGGTATTTCGAACATTAACCCAGAGGATATTGCTTCGATGACAGTTTTAAAAGGACCTTCTGCAGCTGCTCTTTACGGTTCTAGAGCATCAAATGGTGTAATTGTAATTACAACTAAATCTGGTAAAGCAGGAAAAACTTCAGTTTCGTTATCATCTAATTTTATGGCTTCTTCTGCTTATAATTTGATGAACTTACAAAATGAATACGGACAAGGAACAAATGGAAATTATGTTTCTAATTCAAGTTCAAGCTGGGGAGCACCGTTAGACGGACGTCAGGTTTCTGCATGGCAGTTGGTTCGTAACCCAAATTATACAGGGCCGGCGACACAAAGCTATTCTCCACAGCCAAACAACGTAATCGACTTTTACAAAACAGGTTACAACTTAGCTAACACATTAACTGTAACAGCTGGTAACGAAAAAGCACAAGGATATTTCTCTTACACTAACACACGTGCTGAAGGTATTGTGGGAGGAAATGCAATGGACAGACACAATCTTAACTTAAGACTGACTAGTAAAATCTCTGATAAATTATCATTAGATGTAAAAACAAACTACATTGTTCAGGATATTGATAATTTATTAAGAACAGGAGAAGAATCTATTGGTACATCTGCTTATTTGTTACCTCGTAGTATCGCTTATAACGATTACAAAAACTATGAATATATTGATGCTGCCGGACAAAGACAAGTAAACTATTTTCTTGACGAAACTGGAGCTCCTGGTGGAAATCCATTCTGGTCAGCTTTAAGAGATGACGCTCGTACAGATAAAAGAAACAGATTTATTGGTTTAGCGTCTCTTAAATATGAATTTACAAAAACTTTAAGTTTACAAGGTAGAGCTGGTTTAGACCAAATGACGAACAAAAACGTAAGAAACAGATATGCTACAAATGCATTTAACAGCAACATGGGTTCATACAGTGAATCTTACGAAACTGTTAGCGAGTTAAACGTTGATGCTTTACTTTCTTACAATGAAAAATTCGGAGATTTTTCTATTGGACTTAATGCTGGAGCAAACGCATTGCAACAAAACAGTTCAGCTTTAAATTCTGGCGGTGTTTTAAGTAAAAGAAACTTCTTTGCATTATCTAATGTACAAACAGTTCAATCTACTTCAACTGCTTCAGAAAAAAGAATCAATTCGGTTTATGGATTTGGTCAGATTGGTTTTAGAAACTATTTATTCTTAGACGTAACAGCTAGAAATGACTGGTCTTCAACTTTACCAAACGATTATTTCTACCCATCTTTCGGTTTGTCTGCTGTTATTTCAGATATGGTTAAACTACCAGAAACAATCAGTTTTGCAAAAGTTAGAGCTTCTTATGCAGAAGTTGGTAACGATACAGATCCTTATCAAACACAGCAAAGATTCTCTTATATTGGAGGGAATGGAGGTATGTTATACGGACAAAGCACACAGGCTAATCCAAACTTAAAACCTGAGATTTCTTCTTCTACAGAATTTGGTGCTGACGTGAGATTCTTCAACAACCGTTTAGGATTAGATTTTACTTATTTTAATTCATTAACTAAGAATCAAATTTTCTACATCAATACACCTGAGTCTTCTGGATTCTCTAGAGCTGTTGTAAACGGTGGTGATATTGAAAATAAAGGTATTGAGGTAACACTTACAGCAACTCCAATTCAAACACAAAACTTTACATGGGATATTACTGCTAACTATGCTTCTTATAAGTCAAAAGTAAAATCAATCTACGAAGGTAGAGATGAGTTAGTTCTTGGAGAAGGACGTTTAGTTAGAAGTAAAGTTGTTGTTGGCGGTGAATATGGTGATCTATACATCAAAGGTTTCCAAAGAGGTCTTGATTTGAACACTGGTGAAATGAAAATTCTTGTAAATAGTGCAGGTATTCCTTTAGCTACAAATGGTTTTGATTTTCATGCAGGAAACTTTAATCCAGACTGGACTGGTGGTTTGAAAAATAACTTCAAATACAAAGATTTCTCTTTAAGTTTCTTAGTTGATTTCAGAATTGGTGGTGAAGTTATTTCATACACTCAGGCAAGACAAGCTGGTTTAGGGGTGAGTAATGTTACCTTAGCAGGAAGACAAGGTGGAATCGTTGTTGACGGTTGGGTTGAAACTTCTACTGGTTTTACTCCAAATACTACAAGTATTACAGCTGAGCAATACTGGACAGCTATCGGACAAAGAACTCCTGTTGCAGAACCATTTATTTATGATGCAACAAATATCAGATTAAGAGAGCTTGTTTTTGGTTATTCATTACCAAAACGTTTATTAGGTGATTCAGGATTCTCAAGCATTGATTTTTCTTTAGTAGGCAGAAACTTATTCTTCTTCGTAAATAAAGCTAAATATTTTGATCCAGAAGCAGGTTCAGGAACTGGAAACTTGCAAGGTATAGAATCTTTCAACATTCCTTCAACGAGAGATTATGGAGTTAATGTGAAATTTGGATTTTAATTAAAAAAAGAGACAACATGAAATATAGTTTTAAAATAAAAACATTAGGAGTTGCATTGATGGCAGTTTCTATTTTGTCAAGCTGTACAAAAGACTTTGATGAAATAAACAAAGATCCTAATTCGTTGACAGAAGATCAGCTTGATGCTACATTAGCGGGACCAGCATTTGCTTCTGCTTTGTATGCAGGTATTCACAACGGATCGTATTCGTCTCCAGGAGTAGATGACCAAGGTACGTGGGGTATTGCAACCGGTATTTTGTCTTCAACTTTTATCCACTATTTAAACTGTGGATATGGTACTGAAAGAAATGCTTTCGTTAATGGATATGAGGGCAGAGGATGGACAAGATTTTACACTGTTGCTGTTCCGGCATTAACAAATGCTGTTAAAGCATCTGAAGGAAATGCAGAAGCATTGGCGGTACTTAAAATCTGGAAAGTTTTTATGTATAACCAAATGGTTGACGCTTATGGACCAATTCCTTACACTGAAGCAGGTAACGGAAAAGAAAAAGTACCTTACGATAGTGTAGAGTTTATTTACGAAGATTTCTTTAAATTGTTAGATGAAGCAAACGCAGTATTGTCTACTTCTTCTACAGCTACAGTTGCATCTCTTTCTCCAAACGACAGAGTTTACGCAGGAAGTGTAGACAAATGGAGAGTTTTTGGAAACAGTATGAGACTTCGTTTAGCAATGAGAATTTCTGATAAAGAGCCTGCAAAAGCTAAAACTCAGGCAGAAGCTGCGGTTGCTGCAGGAGTTATGCAGACAAATGATCAAAGCGCATTCTTTAAAGCAAGTAACATTACTCCAAACAATTTAAACATGATTGTAAACAGCTGGGGTTATGTAATGACAGCTTCTATGGAAAGTATCTTAGTTGGATATAACGATCCGCGTTTAGCAAAATGGTTTGCACCGCTTGATGCTGCCGCTGCAACTAAAGTGTATAGAGGTAATCCGGTTGGAGGTTTAGAAGATCAATTTGGAACTACTAAATTCTCAGCCTTTAATAATGATGTTTTAGGAAATGGTGCAGCTAATAACCTTAGTGAAACAAAAAACATTGAAATCTTTATGGCTTCTGAAAACTATTTAACCAGAGCAGAAGGTGCTTTAAATGGATGGAACATGGGCGGTGATGCCAAAACATTGTACGAAACAGGTATTAGATTATCTCTAGCTCAATGGGGAATTACTGATGCAGCTGCAGTTAATGCTTACATCAATGGTTCTACATTACCAACATTACCTAATATTTTAACACTTTATCCAACTTTAGATTTACAAGATATCCCTGTTAAATTGCCTGTAGCGTGGTCTGCATCTGCTGCTGATCAGCGTACACAGATTGCAGTTCAAAAATACTTAGCTATTTTCCCTGAATCTTGGGAAGCTTGGGCAGATTTAAGAAGAAGCGATGCTAAAGTTATATATCCAGTATTAAACACAGATAATCCAGATGTTGGTGTTGGTAAATCTTTAATGAAAAGAATTATTTATACAACAAACGAATATTCTTCAAACAAAGAAGCTGTTCAGGATGGTGTTACAAAACTAGGCGGCCCTGATACCGGAGGAACAAAACTTTGGTGGGACACTAAATAATTAATTTGGTTGAGTAAAGAGACACACACTCTTTACTTAAAAATTCAAAAGGAGAGGAAACTCTCCTTTTGTTTTATATAAAAGTTAGATTATGAATTTAAAAAAATATTATTCAGCATTTTTATTGATTTCGATTTTAGTTTCTTGTACCTCAACTAAAAATGAACCGAAAGCAATTAATATCACTCAAAATTATATTGCAGAGAAACCTGTTACAGCAGCCAGCCACGCCTCAACATTAGTAGAGTTAGAAAACAATACACTTTTAGCAGCCTGGTTTGGCGGGAAATACGAAGGAGCAAAAGACGTCGGCATTTATATTTCATCTTATAAAGAACAAAAATGGTCAGTTCCTAAAGAACTTATCAAACCTTTAATTAAAGACGGAGACACACTGCCTTGCTGGAATCCGGTTTTGTTTAAAAGCAAAAGCCAGAATTTGTATTTGTTTTACAAAGTGGGAAAAAATCCAAGAGAATGGTTTGGTGCTATGATTGTTTCTAAAGATGATGGAAAAACGTGGAGTAATTCAAAATATCTTCCCAAAGGTATTTTAGGGCCAATTCGAAACAAGCCCATCGAAACAACTCCAGGCGTTATTTTATGCGGCAGCAGTACCGAAAGTGTTGACGATAATAAATGGAGGGTTTTTATAGAAACCTATACAGAAGGAACAGACAGCTGGACAATTGCAGATATCAACGACAAGAAAAATTTTGATATTATTCAGCCCACATTTTTAGTTCATTCTGATAAAGAAATTCAGATTTTATCACGAAGCCGACATAATAAATTAATTTCAAGCTGGTCTGAAGATAACGGAAAAACCTGGCAGAAAACAGACAGCATAAATGTCGTAAATTCTAATTCTGGAGTTGATGCTGTAACATTATCAAATAAATCATTTTTATTGGTAAACAATCCTCTAAAAATGGGAAAAGACTGGTTTAACGGAAGAAATGTTCTGGATGTAGAATATTCTAAAGATGGTGTAAACTGGAAGAAATTATTTGATCTGGAAAATCAAAAAGAAGGCGAATTTAGTTATCCGGCCATTATCCAGACTTCAGATAAAAAAGTTCATATATTGTACACTTATAATCGAAAGTTCATTAAACACACCGCATTTGAATTAAAATAAAAACAGAAATTATGCAAAAATACTGTCTTGCCTTAGATTTAAATAACCACCCGGATTTAATTGCAGAATATATCGATTACCACAAAAATGTCTGGCCTGAAATTCAGAAAAGCATTAAAGATTCTGGAATTATCAATTTAGAGATTTATAATGTCGGCGATCGTTTGTTTATGATTATGGAAACCGATGATAATTTCTCATTCGCAGAAAAAGCAAAACTAGATGCAGAAAATCCAAAAGTGCAGGAATGGGAAACTTTAATGTGGAAATTCCAAAAAGCACTTCCCCAAGCCAAATCTGGAGAAAAATGGATTTTAATGGATAAGATTTTTGAACTAAAATAAATTTTTATGGCACACGAATTTAACGGATTTGCTTCGCAAAAAAAGCTGATAAATACAGATTTATAAAAAAAATCTGCGTGCATTTGTGCTTTCCGAAGCAAATCCGTTTCATCCGTTTGCTAATTTTAGACAACTATAATTATGAAATTTTTTATAAAGATAAACTTTGCTTATGGTTTGTTACTTTTTAGCCTTACTATCAATGCGCAAAAAAATAATCTAGCACAGACATTTTATAAACACGATAAATATCTTTCTTCAGATAAATTAGAAGGCCGTTTCGTAGGAACGAAAGGAAATAACGATGCAGCAGCTTACATCAAAAAGTACTTTAAAAAATATGGTTTGCAAAAGTTCAATGATACTTATGATCAGCCTTTTAAAGTGTTTGTAAAAGAAGGAATCAATAAAATGAAATCCGACAGTGTTTCGACCCAAAATGTTTTTGGATTTATTGAAGGTTCTGATGAAAAACTCAAAAATGAATTTATTGTTATAGGTGCACATTACGATCATTGGGGCTGGGGCGGAAAAGGATCTGGAAGCAAGAAAAAAGATACCATAGCCATTCATAACGGTGCAGATGATAATGCTTCGGGAGTTTCGGCTTTGTTATGTATTTTAGAAGAAGTTTCGAAATTAAAAATTAAACCTAAAAGGAGTATTATTTTTATTTCTTTCAGCGGAGAAGAAGAAGGTTTATTAGGCTCTAAATATTTTGTGAATCACTTACCTGTCAAAAAAGAGGCCGTAAAAGTAATGTTGAATATGGATATGGTAGGAAGATTAAATGCTGAGAAACAAATCTATATGGGCGGTGCAGGAACTTTTCCAAATGGAATAGAACTCATGAAAAAATTAGGAGATAACAGCGGGCTAAACCCAGTTGTATTCGCTGGTGATGTTGGCGGATCTGATCACGTTTCTTTTTACAAAGCTTCGATTTCTGCCATAGGATTTCACACAGGCGGGCATCCGCAATATCATACACCCGAAGATGATATTGAATTAATTAATTTTGAAGGAGGCGCTTTGGTTTCAAAATATATTTGTAATGCCTTGGTAAGCATTGCGAATTATAATGAAGAATTGATTTTTATAAAGCAGGATTAGAAGTGAAAACTGCGCAAAACCAGTGACATTTGCGCAGTTTTTTGTTGAACACGCTAGAGAGTGAAAGATTTTTTTCTTTGTTTTGCCTACTTATTTTTTCAGAAATCCACCATTCTTATCATAAAGTAATAAACTCTCTTTTGCTTGAAGATGTCCTTGTTCTGCTGCTTTTTTTAGATACTTAAAAGCGAATCTTTGTGTCTCGTTATCAAGAAAAGTTAATTTTTCTTTGTTAACTATTTTTTCTTTGTTAACAAACTCATTCATACCATATAAAATGGAATAAACATCATAACAAGCCTGTTTGTAACCATATTTGTTTGCCATTAATATAGATGTACATAAATACTCTTCCTTATGACCGCTTAAAGCATATATACTATATAGCTCTTTATATCCTAAAGTATCTCCGGCAAATAATATTTGGTCACTTAATGCTCTAACCTTTTTACAGGAACTCCATACAAGGAGATTAATCAAGCATCTTTACAATAAATACTATCAAACTTTCAAAAGTGTAGCTTTTTGGCACTTTTTTTTGAAAAATATTTTTTTTGTGGATAAATAAGTGTTCCAAAATGAGACTGTGTCTTATCTGTGTCAAGAATTAAGAGATTTTTCGTTTATCACATCGAGTGTATCGACTGTAATATGTGTACAGTTTATAGTGCGGGGAGGTAATTTGACGCTTCAAATCTGGCAATTTATTAGTGAAATAGCCGATACAGGCAGGGAGGAGCTCGGAAGCTATGATTTACATTATGTCTAGGACTCAGGAGCAAATACGTGCTAAACTTAAACTTTAATGTTCCTTATAAAGAGAAAAGCCACTCCGTTATGGAATGGCTTTATATAGTATTGAATTTATTTTAATTAGGTAACAATTTGCAATTAACTCCAATTTTTTCAGCTTCCTTAAAAAATTCAATTGCTAAATTTTCGTCATCAATCTCTAAAATTATTCTATCATCTTCTAAAAGAGCATCTACATTTGATTTTGATTCCTTTAACGACATTCCTAATTTATCCATTTGTAACTTTGTAAGTGAAATTTTTTCAAGTCCTTCTCTCCAGCTTTCTAATATTACTTTTGCCATAATTTAATGTACTTTAATTGTTATTGGTGACGGTATTTGTCCTTTATATTTACCTGTAGTTCTTCTACCTCCTTGTATTATTACTTCCTTTACGTTGTATTGACGTCCTAAATCTCTTGCCATATCCCATAAAGATTCTCTACCTACTTTACCAGCAGAAGAGCCTTGAAGGTGTAACTGATTCAAGTATAACTTACCCTCTTTTACTGTAAAGTTTGAGATACCTTCAACTGTTTCTTTTCCAACCTTTGAAGAAAACATCATTACGTCATCTTCAACATGTAGTATCTTAACAAGACTTCCAGCATTTTTACTAACATTTTTAGCGGTAATTCCTTCAACTCCTGCGACAACCCCAGCTGTACCTGTCTTATATTTATTAGCAGTTCCTAAAGTAAATAAATCCATTACACCAACTCCAAAACTTAATGCGGCTCCTAAATAATCTCCTTCTCCCATTTTGTCACTACTTTCAATTGTAGCTCCTAAAACAGGAACTGCTAATAACAATTGTTTAAAGAAACCTGGCTCTTTCTTCTTTGGAGGGTCTTCACTATCATTTGAACTACTTTCTGCTGTTGCTTGTGACAATGCCTCATCAAATGATACATTTTTATCACCGTCAGTATAAACTCCTTTATTGCCTTTGTCATGTTCTTCCCAATTATATGTAGCTTGCATACCATCAGGGTCAATGAAAAACACAGGATTATCTAGAGCATATGTATAAGGACTGTATCTTCTTGATGTTTCTGCCAACGGGTCAATGTTCATCCAACGTCCGAGAGCAGGGTCATAATTACGTGCTCCATAGTCGTACATGTTAAGCCCAAGCTCGTCTTGAAGCTCTTTTCCATTGTACTTATACTTTAAAGCAGTATTAGTTGAGTTAATCCCGCTGTTATATCCTATATGTTTTAAACCAAACGGATAATAATTGTTTTCTTCCTGAATGACAAGGTTTTTGTCATAACTTAAACGGATATTACCCAGATGATCCTTATACTGGTACACGTATTTATAAGAACCTGCAGAAGGCTCGATATAACCTTCGGCTGTTGGGAAAAACTTCAGTACGCCGTTTTCATACTGGTACCCTCCAAGATAATCAGTAGTGATAACCGTTTTTCCTGCCTCGCTTACAATCTTCTTTAATTTTTGTCCCTGCGCATTGTAAATATAAACAATATTTCCTGCAGAGGCAAAGGTTACTTTTGCGGGAAGATTAAGATGGTTGTAAGTAATAGAGGTGATGTTTTTATTGGCATCAGATACCATGTTTCCGTTAAGATCATAACTGTAATCATCTCCTGTATTGGCTCCATCAGTAAAACCAAGTGCCTTGTTACTGCTGTCTGTTACTTTAGCCAGCTGGTTGCTGTTATCAGCATTGGCATAAGTGTAGATTAAATTGTCGATCTGCTGGGCACTCTCACTGTTTCCGTTACGGATAAGACCGGTAATATTTCCGTTTTTATCGTACCATAAATTTTCATTGTAAGCATTGTTTACTGAGCCTGCTTTAGCAGAAATACTTTCTTTTAAACGGTTCAGGTTATCGTATTTATAGCCGTAAGATCTTACAATACCATTATCTGAGTTTGTGGCCCACTGGGTCTCAGATATGTTTCCGTTATAGAGTCCGTTTACCCCGCTGAAAGAAGAAGGGGCATTATAATTGATCTTAAAGGCAAACAAGTCTTTGGGTCCGTCCGTCTGTGCGAGAGAAGATACATTATTAATACCTGTGAGCCATCCGCGGATGTTGTAGGTATAATTGATATTCTGGGCGTTGTTTCCAACCTTTTTAGAGATAAGCTGTCCCAGCTCGTCATAGGTGTTATCGGCAATAAGCTCAACAGGTCCGTTGTTTATCTGATGGGTCTGGGTCATTAATCGGTCCTGTGCCGAGTAGGTAAAAGCATCCTTGACAGTGAATTCAGCATCTGCTGCTGTTCTTTTATGTCTGGTGATACTGTACTGTGTTTTTCCTGAAAAATCGAGTTTGGTATCGGTATAGGTATAACCTCCTAAATGATTCTGCAGATATGCCCTGACAGGTCTTGCCTTGTCGTCATAAAGAGTAACAGCAGTTTCACCTTGCGTTTCAGTGCTCAAATTCAGTGCCCTTGTCCATGAACCCGAGGCAAGTCCTTTGACCTGCGTGCTGTTTAATATATCCTGTCCTTCTATGGATGCCGGTACAGCAGGGGCGCCC
This sequence comes from Flavobacterium sp. 22659, assembly GCF_052044235.1. Taxonomy (NCBI): domain Bacteria; kingdom Pseudomonadati; phylum Bacteroidota; class Flavobacteriia; order Flavobacteriales; family Flavobacteriaceae; genus Flavobacterium; species Flavobacterium sp. 22659. The sequence continues at coordinate 1,606 of NZ_JBQEMU010000024.1, read as the reverse complement.
GGGAAGACATAATTATCATAATAATTAACCGAGAGAAGCTTAAAATCAGAAGGAGACACCGTATTGCTGTAATAAGCCGGTATTCCGTCCAAGGTTCCAGAAGCCGCTCTGGTTTCGTTAATTACAGAGGCATTGTTCTGAGCATTCTGCATGGAGGCCCTCTGTGCAGAATTTACTATTGCAGAGGCCGTCCATCCGGTATAAACCGGGCGGTTAAAAACATCGTATTTGGTAATGATCCATCCTGCAGAGCTTAAATCAGAAAACGGGGAATAGGCAGGTCCTGAGGCCGTAACACGATCAAGTTTATCATAGACAATAAACTCCCATTGTTTTCCCGGCAGTTTTTTCTCAGCCAGACGATTGCGGTAATCATATTTATACTGATAGCATAAATTATTTAAAACAGCCTGAGCGCCGTTGTTAATCACAGCCGAAAAAGTACTTCCTGCCTGAGCATGAAAACCATCTGTTAATCTAATAGAGTTTGAAGCCGTTAAATGCAGGGAAGTTTCCCGAGTTACAGTAATATTTGAGGTTAGATCTGCCTGCAGGCCTGCTGAGCCTTCTATTAAATCAACCGCTTTAGGCGGAATAACATAGGTGAGATTTCCGTAAATATCATAAACATAATAAGTGTCGTGCTTTACCTGGACATCATAAGTCCTTTTTAATACCACCTGTCCTTCTTTGTTTTTAAATTCAACCGTTGAACCGTCTGTTTCAAGTGGAACAGAAGCTGTGTTTTCATCATAGGTAACGGTTTTATAAAGCTCCCCGGCAGTATAATGGCCGTTAAGAGAAAGGGTAATATCATATAATCCTGATGCCGCATTCCACTGTGTATTGGCAGAGAAGAGTTTTACCTCTGCAGAGGCATTAGTCTGATAGTCCATTTTTATTTCATGTCCTGATCCAGAGTACCATGCATTTCCTGGAGCGGCCTGTTTGAGCACCCTGTTCAAAGGAGAGGCTTCAAGCTCTTTTCTGCTGAAAGGATAAGAGGTGGCTTCAAGGGCTGGGTTTCCGTTAAGAGCCGGGTTAGGATTTCCGTAATAAGACATCACTTTTGCTCTGGCCGAAGGGTCAAAAGTCATATTGGAGGTTTCTGCTTTAAAAGGCAGGTATTCTTCAGCCTGTCTTCCAAAACCGTCGTATTCGATATGAGTGATGATATCCATGCCGGATTTGGACTGCTGTGAGGCAGTCTGCTGAACGGGTCTGCCCAGTCCGTCAAAATAGGTGATGTCCTGCGAAGCCTGAGAAATGGAAGGTGATGTTATAGGTGTGGTGCTGGGCACTTTGTATTTTACAGCTTTAATGTAATTCTCGCTTTGTGTCTGGCTTTTTACCAATAAAGGAAACAAAACCAAAAGAAGTTTTAAGAAGTTTTTCATGATGCTTTTGGTTTAGTGTTTGTAATTGTACTGGTTCTCAGAAAGGATATTCCCTTTGTTGTCTTTTACAAATTCAAGTCTTCCAAAACTGTCGTAGGTATAGGTTGTGGTCTGTCCTTTCGGATCAGTTATGGTGCTTACCCCTACAAGCGGAATGTAGGTATAGGTAGTAACCATGGCATTGGGCAGATTAGCGCGTAAAGTGTTTA
>NZ_JBQEMU010000023.1:4255-101630 GCF_052044235.1 Flavobacterium sp. 22659 | reverse complement strand
GCTGTATCACTGCATTGCAAAGTAACATTTAACGCATTTGCCTGAGTTGTCCAAGTCGGTGCAGTAGTATCTTGGATTGTAATTGTCTGTAAAGCTGTAACATTTCCACAGCCAGTAGTAACTTTAAATGTTCGGGTTACTATTGTTGGGCATGTTCCTGATGCAGTATCAGAGTAGGATATAGTATAACTTCCAATCAAAGAACTGTTAGACAATGATCCGCCGGCGGTGTTTAATTGTGCAAGAGTAATATTGCTGCTGGCAGTACTATACGGAAGTCCGGTTATTGCTGCTGTGCTGCATCCAGAAATATTTGCATTTGCAGGTGCGATAAGCGCAGCTGCCGGACTTATTGATACAGTAGAATCTGCTGAAGTTAATTCACAATTTGTAACCCCATTTTTCACCTTTACTTTATAAACCCCGCTCGCTGTTGCTGTAAGGGTAGAAGAAGTTTGTCCCGGTAATACAGCATTGTCTTTATACCAAACATAGGTTGGAGAAGAAGCGTTAGTAGAAGCTGTCAAAGTTGTAGATCCGCATGCCGTTAAAACACCTGTAATTACGGGTGCACACGGAACAAAATAACTTGGACTGCTGATCGCCTTTGAATCATTAGCACAGGACGAATTTTGATAATTCAAAGTAGAAGTGCTTACAGTTTGATTGCCGCAGGCGCTTCCGGTTGGAGTCAGCTGATACGTTAAAGAAATCGTTTCAGAGTTTAAAAAATCAGTATTCCATGTAATCACTTGTCCAGATAACGAAGCTGTTCCTTTGGTTGTTGTTATTCCTCCAATAGTAAAACCAGGAATAATAGTTTCTTTTGCAATCAGACTTTGAGCAATCCATGAAATCTGAGTAGCAATCTGATTGTAGATTGCAGTCAAATTAGCACCGCTTTGTGTAATATATGCGGCGCTTCCCTGAATATTGTCCAGAGTATATTTAGCAATATTCTGATCGCTGTTGTTGGTGTTAATGTTACCACTGATACCGCCAAAAAGCCCCACAGAAAAAACCTGATTGTTATAAACAACACTAGATTTTGTAGTTGTTTTGGCATTTGTTGCCGCATTTATAGCATCAGTAACACATTGCGATGTTTTACTCACATTACAGTTTGTATTACCACTAGTACCTGTTACGTTTGTAACTCCATCAGTCAGTAAAATTATAGCTCTTGCAGTGCTGCAGTCAAATCGGCCGTTAGTTTCCAATTCAGTTTCAGATCTCACAATTCCAGCATAAATGTTGGTAGAATTAGTGGCCTGCAAAGCATTAATTTGATTTGTTATCTGTGTTACACCTGTTGCATTCAAATAAGTTAAACCTATTTTTAGGCTGGCAGTTGTACTGTACGCAACAATTGCAATTCGGTTTTGCGGATTTGCTTTTGCCTGATTTAGAAATGCCAATGCGGCATCTTTGGCATAATCCATCGAGGTTTTAAAATCTCCCGAAATAGTATTACCCATACTTCCGGATATGTCAATAGCCAGAACTACATCTGAATTTCGGGTAATTGGGTTTGCACCTGTAATATCGACTTTAACATCAATAATACCGCAATTGCCAGCATTTGCCGTTACAGTTTTGTTTGTTGTTATTGTTTGTGCTAAACCTATCGATGATGTCAGAAGAAATAATACAACAAATTGTATTTTTTTTATATCTCGTAAAAAATTGTTTAAAAAAAGTAATTGTTTTTCCATTTTAAATCATTTTAAGGGTATACTTGATATATCTTATTTAATCATTAACCGGATTAATGATGTAAGTATGTAAAACAGCATCAACTGAATAGTTGCTGCAGTTTTTTGAAGCAGCTGTAATCTTATTGCAAGACCATTTTTGTGTCGAAGTACCGGCAGGAACTGTAACGTGGATATAAAAATTTACAGATTCACCTGCGCTTAGCGTTATTTCACTTAGAGAGTTTCTTTCAGAATTAATAAAATCAGTATTGATTATGACATTTCCTGCGGTAGAACTTCCGTCTGTATTAGCACAAGAAGCATTTATATTCTTAGAACTTAAAACAAAAGTGTCTGTAGAAGAACTGTTGTTGGTCAGAACCATTGAGTAATACGTTCCATCGAGAGGAGTGCTCCTGATATTGCCATTATTTTCAACAATCAAAGATGCGCTGCACGAACCCGATTGAGCAAATGAAATTGTTGTAATTAAAAGAAAGAGTACAGACAATAAATTTTTCTTAAAAATATTTTTGAAAGAAAAAATGAACTTACAATTATTAACAAATTTCACCGCTTTTTTAAGATTAGTTGTAGTTCTCATAATTTAGGATTTTTGTTAGTGGTATTTCTCAAATTTTAACAGAATCAAAATTATATTAGAGTTTTTCTAATTAAATTTTTTTATCTGTAACTAACCTAAAAACTCGTTCAACTACTCTTTTTTTATCAAAAATTGACTCAAAAAAATATTTTTTTAACTTGTTTGATAAAAATTTTAGATTGATTTTTCTTTCATTTTTAATGAAAATGATGCAATTTGGTTTTATGTAAATAATTAATAATCAAATATTTAGTTAATTTATTGCTGATTTGCAAAAATCGACCAAATGTACATTTCGACGGATGAAGTACATTATTTTTGAAAATGGACAATTTTAATTTTTTGGATTGTTAAAGTTTTGCGGATAATTCATACTTGTTAAAATTTCACCAGAATGTTAACAGAATTAAAAAAAAGAGTAGTATTAAAATATCTTTTGTAAATTAGAACTTCAATAAAATTGCAGTAGTTTTCTGCGGTTTTTAAACCCTTTGTTTATGAAAAATTTAATTTTAATACGTCATGCAAAATCAAGTTGGGAAGCACCTTTAAAAGATTTCGACAGACCTTTGCAAAAAAGAGGAATCTTAGATGCGCATGAAGTTTCTACTCATATTTCAAAATATCTTCCTAAAACCTATATAGTATGGAGCAGTACTGCTGCACGTGCCTCAGAAACTGCTTTAATCTTTGCTCAAAACATTTCATATCCTATAGACAGCATAGTTTACAGAGATGATTTGTATACTTTTGATGAAAGACAACTCGAAAAGGTTATTAAATCTTGTGATAATAGTTTCGAAAGCGTTATTCTTTTCGGACATAACGAGGCTATTACAAATTTTGTTAATAAATTTGGAGATGTTTTTATTGATAATGTTCCAACTTCCGGCTTTGTATCACTGCAATTTGATTCAGACAGCTGGGACACAATCGATAAAGGCAAAACCAATAAAACTATATTCCCCAAAGACTTAAAATAATTACAGTGTACGAACAGAAATATATCGATAGAGAAAAAAGCTGGTTAGCGTTTAATGCAAGAGTACTTCAGGAAGCGGCAGATAATACCGTTCCTCTTTTAGACCGACTGCGATTTGTTGGAATTTTTTCAAACAATTTAGATGAGTTTTTTAGAGTTCGATATGCTGCTATTCGCAGATTAAGTCTTTCCGGTATTTCCGGAGAAAAATATTTAGGCGGAATTTCTGCTCATCAATTAATTAAAGATATTACCGAAATTGTAATTCAACAGCAATCTGAAAGTTTACGCATTCTGGGTAATATTGAAAGTGAGCTCGAAGCCGAAAACATTTTTATTATTAACGAAGATCAGGTAACACCAAAACAAGAATGTTTCCTAAAGGACTTTTTTATGCAAAAATTAAGTCCAGAATTGGTAACCATCATCTTAAATGATTTGGCCGTTTTTCCTATTTTAAAAGATACAGCAGGATATTTGGCAGTTCGATTAGAATTAAAAACCGATGAGGTTCGTTATGCCTTAATTGAAATTCCTAAAACCATCAACAGATTTGTAGTTCTTCCATCTGAAGATGAAAAACAATACGTAATCTTAATTGATGATGTAATTCGTTTAAAACTAAAAAATATCTTCAATATATTTGATTATAAGAGTGTTTCGGCACATATGATCAAAATTACCAGAGATGCACAATTGGATATCGATAGCGATTTGAGTAAAAGTATGCTCGAAAAAATTGCTTCATCAGTAAAAGACCGCCGAATAGGAGAACCAGTTCGTTTTATTTACGACAGCCTAATCGAAGAAGACACTCTGCGTTTCTTTTTAGATAAAATGAAAATTGTAGAAACCGACAGTATAATTCCGGGAGGAAGATATCATAACCGCCGCGATTATATGGATTTTCCCAATCTCGGACGTTACGATTTATTGTACAAACCAAACGAGCCATTGCCGGTTCCGGGTTTAAGTCTTGATGGAAGTATATTAGAGAAAATCTCTAAAAAAGATTATTTGGTGCATGCGCCTTATCAGTCATTTGCTTATCTAACTAAGTTTTTGCGTGAAGCTGCCTTAGATCCAAAAGTAACCAGTATTAAAATTACACTTTACCGTCTGGCAAAAAACTCTCAGATTATCAGTTCATTAATAAATGCTGCCAAAAACGGAAAACGTGTGGTAGTACAAATTGAACTTCAGGCACGTTTTGACGAAGCTTCGAATATTTCTTATGCTGAGCAGATGCAGACCGAAGGAATCGAACTTATTTTTGGAATAAAAGGATTAAAAGTACACAGTAAAATTTGTGTAATCGAAAGAACCGAAGATGGAAAAAACCGTCGTTACGGATTTATTTCAACAGGAAACTTTAACGAATCGACTGCTAAAATTTATACCGATGTAACACTTTTTACCTGCCATCAGGGAATTTTAAAAGATACCTCTAAAATATTCGAGTTTTTCGACATCAATTATAGAGTACACCGATACAAACATTTAATTGTTTCGCCTCATTACACAAGAACCAAATTCGTAAAACTAATAGATCGTGAAATTCTTCATGCTCTGGCTGGAAGAAAAACATTTATTAAGTTAAAAATGAATAGTTTGTCAGACTTTAAAATGATTGATAAATTATACGAAGCAAGTAATGCAGGAGTAAAAATTCAGTTAAATGTAAGAGGAATTTGCTGCTTGATTCCGGGAATTCCGGGAATGAGCGAAAATATTGAAGCCATAAGCATTGTCGATAATTATTTAGAACATACAAGAGTATACATTTTTGGAAATGCCGGCCTAAACGAAGTATATATTTCTTCTGCCGATTTTATGACCAGAAATCTTGACGGAAGAGTAGAAGTAACCTGTCCGGTTTACGATCACGAAATCAAAAAAGAATTAATCGACAATTTCAATATCGCCTGGAAAGGAAACGTAAAAGTAAGATATCATTCATACAAATTAGATAATAAATATAAGCCTCGAAACCATCATGCCCCATTTAGAGCACAATTTGAAACCTATAAATATTATCAAAATAAAGTAGCAGTACTGGAAGAGGTTTCTCAAAAAGTAAACTAAATAATTAAAAAATTCAATTACAAAATCATAAGTGAGCATGATTAAAATTAGGAAATTTGCAGCAATAGATATCGGTTCAAATGCCATGAGGCTGTTGATATCAAATGTTGTAGAACAAGATGGAAAAGAACCCCAGTTTAATAAAAGTTCGCTTGTTCGTGTGCCAATTCGTTTGGGACAAGATGCCTTTACAGTAGGCGAAATATCACCAGAAAATATAGATAGAATGGTTGATGCCATGAAAGCATTCAACCTTTTAATGAAAGTACATAAAGTAGAACGCTATATGGCATTTGCAACTTCGGCAATGCGTGAAGCGTATAATGCTAAAGAAGTTGTGGCTTTAATTAAGAAAAAAGCCGACATAAAAATTGAAATTATTGATGGTAAAAAAGAAGCTGCAATTATAGCTTCTACAGATTTACATCATTTAATAAAATCTGATGAAACTTATCTTTTTGTTGATGTTGGCGGAGGAAGCACCGAATTTACGTTGTTCTCTGATGGAAAAATGATCAATTCAAGATCTTTTAAAGCAGGAACCGTTCGTTTATTAAATAATATGGTTCACGATGTGGTTTGGGATGAAATTGAAAAATGGATTAAAACCAACACAGCAGATTATGAAGAAGTTACCCTGATTGGATCTGGAGGAAATATCAACAAATTGTTTAAAATGTCTGGAAAGCAGCAGGAAAAACCGCTTTCGTACATTTATATTAACTCGCAGTATGCCTTTTTAAATTCATTGACTTACGAACAAAGAATCGCCGAATTAGGTTTGAACTCTGACCGTGCCGACGTAATCATCCATGCAACCCGTATTTACTTAAATGCAATGAAATGGAGCGGCGCACGCCAGATTTATGTACCAAAAATTGGACTTTCGGACGGAATTGTAAAAGCAATGTATTACGGTAAAATTTAATATCAGAATATTTTTTGCCGCGAATTACACGAATTTTCACGAATTATTTTTAAGAAAATAAAATAGTGCAAATTCGTGTAATTCGCGGCATTCTATTTAAAACAATATTTATAATGAAATCAGTTTTTCAGTCCATACAAGATTTCTCCAAAGATGAATTGTCTCTTTTAGATGATTTGATAACTTTTCGCATGCTTAAAAAGGGAGAATTTTTGCTGACTGAAAATCAGGTTTGCAATGAAATAGTATTTATAAAAAAAGGAATTTTACGTTCCTTTTTTTTGAATCATAAAGGAGACGAAATTACGAACTGTTTTGCTTTCGAAAATGAATTTATGGCTTCATTTGCCAGCTTTATTACACAAGAGAAAGCAGAAGAAAATGTTCAGGCTTTAGTCGATACACAATTGCAGGTTTTAGATCGAAAAGCTTTAGAGAAACTGTATCAAGCCAGCATTAACTGGCAGGAAACCGGAAGAAAATTGACGGAAATGGAATTTGTAAATCTTCAAAAAAGAATGGTTTCATTTCAAAAATTATCGGGCGCACAGCGTTATGAAGAGCTGTATAAAAATCATCAAAAATATCTGCAGTTAATTCCGTTGCAATATCTGGCTTCCTATTTAGGAGTTACGCCAAGGCACTTAAGCCGAATTCGAAAAGCAATGGTTTGATTTTTTATTTCCCGCTTATTAATAGTTTTTTTTTTGTAAAAATATTCTTTAAAAATAAAACTGCTAAATCTACGTTAAACATTAAAATTTAAATAAGTTTTTTAGGACATTTGTCCAGTAGAATAAATAAGCCGAGTGGTATTTTTGAAAAAAAATAATATGAAAAAGATCTTGATCATAAATGGGCATCCAAACCCTGACAGTTTTAATTTTGCTATTGCAGAATCTTATAAAAAAGGTGCAGACGCTTCTGGAGCACAAGTAGAAACAATAACAATTGCGGATTTAAACTTCAATCCCAATTTAAAATTTGGTTACCAAAAACGAACTGAATTAGAACCTGATTTACTCGAATCATGGGAAAAAATAAAAAGAGCCGATCATTTAGTATGGATTCATCCTGTTTGGTGGGGCGGACTTCCGGCAGTTGCAAAAGGATTTATTGATCGTTTGTTTTTACCCGGAATGGCTTTTCAGTATCGTGAAAACTCCGTTTGGTGGGATAAATTGCTCAAAGGTAAAACGGCACATATTATAACAACTTTAGATCAGCCCGGATGGTTTTATAGATTGTCTTTTGGCAGACCAAGCGTAAATCAGTTAAAAAAATCAACTCTGGGATTTTGCGGTGTAAAACCCGTAAAAGTCAGTTACATCGGAATTATTAAAAATTCTGATGAAAATCAAAGAAAAAAATGGCTCGAAAAAGTATATAATTTCGGTATTCGAAATAAATAAAAAGCAGTGTAGAATTAATCTTTTAAATCCAATCCAAATGTTGAACGCAAAAGCTCGATGTTTGGATTGATTTCTAAGAAACGATTGTAACGGTCTTGATTATTGTAACTTCTTTTAGCTTCAACTTTTTCGTTTACAATTACTTCTATCGTAATATCATGATTGTGTAAATGTCCTTTTAAATGTCCTAATAACCCGTTCATCTGACTTTCAAACTCCAGTTTTGATCCTTCATTTGGCAGTTCGTAACTAATTCTGGTTCCTTCTAAAACAGGATCGCTGATAAGTAATATCGATTCCATGATTTTTAGGCCTTTTTGACCTAAACGTTCAGCATATTTATTCCAGTGAAGACGCATGTCAGTTTCGTTAAATTCCTCTGTAGGTAATACAGATGATGGTTTAACATAACTCTTACTGCTTTCTTCCATTTCTTTTTTCTTTCGAATACTTGCTAAAGAAAATGCAGAAACTTTAGGTTCTCCGCCTATTTCTGCTCTTGGAGTTACAGGAGTTTCAACTTTTGGAGTTTCCACGACAGGAGTTTGCGCTGCAGTATTTACAACAGACGTATCATTGTCATTTCTATTTTGACTGACATTGCTATTTTCTTCCTTATTTGGAGTTTGAGATTTTAAATTTGGAACTTCAACAATTGAAAAACTTCCATTTTTATAATAAGTGGGCGGAATTATGAATTGCTCAACTTTTTTTTTTCTCCATCAAAGTTGATAGAGGCCAATTGCATCAAACATAATTCAACTAAAAGACGCTGATTTTGACTTAATTTGTATTTCAGGTCGCAGTCGTTTGCAATGTCAATTCCTTTTAATAAAAATTCCTGAGAACACTTTTGAGATTGTACTCCGTACATCTGCTGTGCTTGTTCTCCAACTTCTAATAAAGCAATAGTCGAAGGTGTTTTGCTGACTAATAAATCTCTAAAATGAGACGCTAATCCGGCAATAAAATGATGCCCGTCAAAACCTTTTGCAAGAATATCGTTGTAAGCAATTAAAAGATCCGGAATTTTATTTTCAAGAATTAAATCTGTAACTGTAATATAGGTTTCGTAATCTAAAACATTTAAGTTTTCCGTTACAGCCTGACGTGTCAGGTTAGTACCGCAATACGAAACGACACGGTCAAAAATAGATAACGCATCACGCATTGCACCATCTGCTTTTTGAGCAATAATGTGTAATGCATCGTCTTCAAAATTGATTCCTTGACTTTCAGCAACATCTGCTAAATGTTCTTTAGCATCTTTAACTGTAATTCGTTTAAAATCAAAAATCTGACAACGTGATAAAATCGTTGGAAGGATTTTGTGTTTTTCTGTTGTAGCTAAAATGAAAATAGCGTGCTTTGGCGGCTCTTCTAATGTTTTAAGGAAAGCATTAAAAGCGGCAGAAGACAACATATGAACCTCGTCAATGATATATACTTTATATTGTCCTGTTTGCGGCGGAATTCTAACCTGATCGATAAGATTACGAATATCATCAACCGAGTTGTTTGAAGCAGCATCCAGCTCAAAAACGTTAAAAGCAAAATCTTCTGTAGGATCATCATATCCAGGCTGATTTATTTTTCGAGCCAAAATACGAGCGCAGGTTGTTTTACCAACTCCACGAGGTCCCGTAAATAAAAGAGCCGAAGCCAGGTGATTGCTTTCGATAGCGTTCAACAAAGTGTTGGTAATGGCTTTTTGTCCCACAACATCCTTAAATGTCTGTGGACGGTATTTACGAGCCGATACTACAAATTGTTCCATATTCTTTTTTATTCGATAGCAAATATAGGCTGAAAATTACCAAATCACAAATCTGAAAATCATAAATCTTAGAGAAGATTTTGAGTAGTTTGAATCTGAGCAAGTAACGTTATTTTTTAATTTCGAGTTTCAGAAATGAAAATAACTCATCATAGTAAACTTTATTTTTTTGTAATAATTGTATTTCTTTTTGATAAAGAAATCTTTAAGTTTGATAAGGTTAGTATAGATGTATCGCTAATCCAAATTATATATTAAAATGGAAGTATATCTCCGAACTTAAAATCGCAGTCAAATATTCTAAAGAGAATTAAGTCATGAAAAAACTGATTTCACAAATAATTATTTTTTTGCCTTTAATAATCTGTTCTCCACAAGTTAAATCTCAAAACATGAATTTTAATCAAACTAATTTTCAGAAAATAACAAATCAGTTTTCAGTAGAAGATTTTGAAAAAGTCAAAAGGTTTATATTGAAAAAAGGAAACAGAAAAACTTATCGAAATTACGACAACAATAATCCGTTTTATGGTTTTGGAAAATTCCAATCGTATTTAGGCTCTGATATTGGACAGCAAAACATCAACAATGATCCCAAATTGTCTGATTTTAATGAATTGACTTTAAAAGATAATAATCATTACTTCAAAATTCTGATTGTTAGAAAAGGAGATATTCAGGCTTCAAAAAAAGGTATTCAGACCGGAATGCTCGAAAATGAAGTATATTTTGTAGACAATTATCAAATTGAATTTAATAAAATCTCAGATTTGCTTACCAATTATTTAAAAATTCTTCAAAGTGCAGATTAATTCATTTGCACTGTAATTCTTCGTCTAAAATTCTCTTATAAGAAATTGCGGCTTGTTCTTTTACTGGAAAAGATATAAGAACCACAAGCACATCATATAAAGTTTTACTGGTTAATCTGGTTAATTTTAGATAGTTAATTATTAAAACAAATTGTTATGAAAATCAAATCAATTTTATTGGGAACGGGGCTTGCCTTTTCTTTATTGGCTTGCAGCGCTAAAGATGCTGATATTGAAAAAGAAATCAATGCAAAACTAAATGATACACCAGGAATACATGTAACAGTGCATGAAGGTGTTGCGACCATTGTGGGAACTTGTGATGATGATGCTTTCAAGAAAAACATTGAGAGTTCTGTTAAATCAGTTAAAGGAGTCAAAACTGTAATAAACAACTGCCAGATTCCAGAGCCAAATGTAGAACCAGCGGCAGCAGCTGTTATAATTAATTCTGATGCTGATTTAGATAAATCGGTACATAAAATTGTAGATGCTTATGATGGTGTAAGCGCAACAGTTGTGGGCGGTGTAATTACCCTTTCAGGAGAAATAAAAAGAGATAAACTACAGCCATTGATGCAGAGTTTACAAGAATTGAAACCCAAAAAAGTTGATAACAAATTAACTATTAAATAAAATTGTTATGAGTTTACAAGATAAATACAGAGAACTGACCAATTTAGCCGGCGATTTACAAATAGCCAATTTGCAGGTTAGAGAACAAGATAATGTGCTGTATATTGACGGTACAGCAAAATCTGCAGCAGATAAAGAAAAACTTTGGAATGCTTATGGAGAAATTGATCCGGATTATCGTTCTGGAGATGTAGTAATGAATATTGAAGTAGAAGAACACATTTCGAGAGAATATACAGTTGAAGTTGGTGATTCTCTTTCTAAAATAGGAAAAGCATATGGAGTTTCCTGGCAGGATATTTTTGAAGCCAATAAAGACATTATTTCAAACCCAGACTTAATTCAGCCAGGCTGGAAGTTGAAAATACCAACAGTATAAAGTTTTTTAAAAGTCCAATCTTAATTGATTTGGACTTTTTTATTTTAATTAGAAAAGTATTAACCTGATAAAGTTTTTTGATGTTACCAATTTTTGGTAATTTTACAGTCTTAAAAATAATTATGGGACGAAATACTTCAATATCACTGGGAAATCATTTCGAAAACTTTATTGAGAATAGTCTTTCTGAAGGAAGATATAAAAATGCTAGCGAAGTTGTGAGAGCAGGGTTACGTCTTTTAGAAGAAGAAGAAAATAAATTGTTAGTTTTAAAAAAAGCAGTTCAGGATGGAATAGAAAGCGGGCGTGCTGAAAATTTTGATCCGAAAAGACATCTTGAAAGTTTAAAAGCAAAGAAAAAAAATGGCTAAATATCATTTGACAAATAAAGCTGTCGAAGATTTAGCTGCTATTTGGAATTATACTTTTGATGAATGGTCAGAAAATCAGGCCGATAAATATTATCTTTTACTTTTAGATTCCTGTCAGGAAGCTGTGGAGAATCCCAGTCTTGGAAAGAAATATGATATTGTAACAGAGAAATTACTAGGTTATAAGTCTAATGAGCATATTCTTTTTTATCAGATTATTTCAGAAAATGAAATTGAAATAGTTAGAATACTTCACGGAAAAATGGATTTGAAAAGTAAATTTTAATTTTATCATTTCGACGAGAGAATAATACTATTTTCGTCGAAATGATAAAACTAAACACAGAGTATTAACTATCTTCCTCTAATACTCAAATCAAATAAAAATTGAGCAGTTTCCTGATCTGAATCTGCAGAAAACCCCGCAACATAAACGCCCTTTTTTCCGCTGCTGGACTTAATTCCGTATACAACTGCCTCATCTGCCGGGTCTGATTCCCCTTCGTATCGATACACATGAACAATTTCGAATTTTTCAGGATTTTTTTTAATCAAATCAGCATTTCGATTAAAATCGCATGTAAATCCTTTTTCATTCAATTGATCTAAAGCCTTTGAGACAGTTGCGTAATGATACATTCTTTTCATGATAACTGAATTTAAAATTATAGATTTTTAAAGATAACTATTTTAAAATTAAAAAGTTATGATAAAACTCATAAAATCTGAAATTTAAAATCAATATAGTTAGGTGATAAAATTGTACTTTTGCCGCGCAGACCGCCTTATCGCCGTTCCAATTTATTGGGAGGGAGGAAAGTCCGGACACCACAGAGAAGCATAGCGGGTAACGCCCGTCGGTTCCGATTTCAATCGGGATTAGGACAAGTGCAGCAGAAAGTATGTACAGGTAATGCTGTAGTGAAACCAGGTAAACTCTATGCGGTGAAATACCAAGTATATCAGCATTTAAGGGCTTCTCGTCCGTTGTTGAAGGGTAGGTAGCTTGAGTTCCGGAGTAATTCGGAATCTAGATAAATGATAAGGCCTTGATTTATCAGGGACAGAATCCGGCTTACAGGTCTGCATTTTTTATATATTTGTGAAACTATCTTAACCCTTTTTCATGAATATAAACACTCCAAATCCTTCATCAAAAGCCAGTAAAAGCATTTTTCATGCTATAATTACCAACCTTACTTTTTGGGTTTTGATTGCTATTCTTGCTGGTGTTTTACTGGGACATTTTTCGCCGGAAAATGGTGTAAAAATGGAAATAGTGGGAAAAAGGTTCGTTGATCTTATTAAGCTTTTTATTGGCCCTATTATTTTCCTTACCATCGTTTTGGGAATTTCAGGAATGGGAAATCTAAAAAAAGTAGGCCGAATTGGTGTAAAAGCCCTGGGTTATTTTGAAGTAGTTTCGACAGTTGCTTTAGCAATTGGTGTAGCTGTAGCTTATATATTTCAACCCGGAAAAATTGACAAATCAGGATTAAGTTTAGGAGATGCAAGCCAATATACAAATGGAAGCGCAAAAGATTTTTCGTGGCTTCAGTTTTTCTTTTCAAATTTTACACTTCAGGTTTTATTAGCAGCAATTGTCTGCGGAATTGCTTTGAATTTTTATCAAAAAAGAGAACAGACTATTTTGGTTTTAGAGCGATTTTCAAAAGTTGTTTTTACGGGTTTAAAATATGTTATGTATCTCGCGCCAATTGGTGCTTTTGGCGGAATGGCCTATACAATTGGCAAGTTTGGATTAGCGACTTTAATTCCGCTTGGAAAATTAATGCTCTGCGTTTACCTTACAATGGCGCTTTTTGTATTTTTAATTTTGGGCAGTATTTTGAGATATTATAAAATAAATATTCTCTCGATTTTAAAATACATCAAAGAAGAACTACTACTGGTTTTAGGAACTTCATCTTCTGAAGCTGCTTTGCCCAGTATTATGGTAAAACTAGAAAGAATGGGCTGTAGTAAATCAGTTGTTGGATTGGTAATTCCAACAGGATATTCATTTAATCTCGACGGAACTTCGATTTACTTATCAATGTCTGTAATATTCCTTGCACAATTGTATGATGTGCATTTGAGTTTCTTCGAAATCCTGACTGTAATAGGTATTTTGATGATTACATCAAAAGGAGCAGCGGGAGTAACCGGAAGCGGTTTTATTGTTTTAGCGTCTACTTTAACAGCGTTGCATAAAATTCCTGTTGAAGGATTGGCTTTTTTACTGGGAGTCGATAAATTTATGAGTGAAGCCAGAGCCATTACAAACTTAATAGGAAATACTGTGGCAACCATTATAATTTCTAAAACAGAACGCGATTTTACGGAGCTGAATCTTGATCCGGTTTTGGAGTAGTTATTTTTTAGCTGCAAAGGTTCAAAGTTGCAAAGGTGCAAAGGTTTAAAGATATAAAAGAACAAAGCCATTAAAACTCTGCCCCTTTGTACCTTTGCACCTTTGGCACTTATTTTTAAGATTCATCCTTTGTAGTTCGCACAAGGCTTATTCCTGATGTGAAAAAGACAATTCCTAATATTCCGTAAATAATAAGCGATTTAATATCTCGTGTTCCGCCGCCAGTGTTTGCAAAAATAACGGCTGTATAAATAAGTCCTACAATTCCGAGAATGGTAAGTAACCCGCCGAAAAATCTTTTTAGGTTCATGATTTTGAATTTTAAAGTTACTCAAATGTATAATTGTTTTATTATGAATGTATTATACAATTGATTTTAAAATTTATATCATTTTCACGACCCTTATTATGTTTTTTCTATTTTAAATTCTAATCCAACATTTCGAACGCTTTCAATACTGATTTTTGGATCTGAATTAAAATATTTTCTAAGTCTGCTGATAAAAACATCCATGCTTCGTCCGGAGAAATAATCGTCTTTTTTCCAGACCGACATTAAAATCTGATCTCTTTTTAATAACTGATTGTGATTTAAATATAAATACTCAATAAGTGAAGCTTCTTTCTCTGTAAGCTGTTGAACGTGATTTTTAATATTAAGGGTTAAACGCTCGTTATCAAAAATATATGATCCTATTTCAATTGTATTATTTCCCTCCAGACTTCTCTTTTGTTCGATTCTCTTTAGGATATTCTGCAGGCGCAGCACCAGTTCGTCGACTTCAAAAGGTTTTACAATATAATCGTCTGCGCCTAGTTTTAAGCCAATGATTTTATCTTCTTTTAACTTTCTGGCCGTTAAAAAAATAAAAGGAATTTCGGGATTGATTGTAATTATTTTTTCGGCCAGTGAAAAACCGTCCAGTTTAGGCATCATTACATCGAAAACGCAAATATCAAAAGTTTGATTTTTAAAATAATCTAAAGCAATTTCGCCATTTTCTGCCCATATAACTTCAAATTGATGCAGTTCTAAATATTGTTTTAAGATTGCTGCAAAATCAAAATCGTCTTCGGCTAAAAGTAATCTTTTCAAAATAAGGTAATTAAACTTTTAATAAAATAGTAAATCGGGCTCCTTTTCCCAGGTCGCTGATAACGTTAACAGAGCCCTGATGCGCTTTTACAATTTGCGCTACATAATACAGTCCCAAACCTAAACCTTTTGTATTATGAAGGTTGCCTTGTTCTACGCGATAAAATTTTTCAAAAAGAAGCGCTTGTTTATTTTTAGAAATTCCAATGCCGTCATCCTCAATACTAATAGAAAACCGATCTTCAATTTGTTTCGTTTTTATCGTAATAGTATTTGAACCATATTTTACAGCATTTTCCAAAACATTTAAAAGAGCCGTTGTTAAATGAAACTTATCTAAAACGAGATTTGTTTTTTGAGTTTCAAAATGCGTCTGAATATGTATTTTGGGATAACCGATTTTAAAATCATTTACAATAGTCTGCAGAAAAACTTCGGTTTCAATTTTCTCTTTTTGCAGTTCAATTTCATTTTCTGCCAATGAATTTGCCATAACCTGATCGATCAGGCTTTGAAGGCGGTTGTTTTGACGTGAAATGGTATTGACAATACTATTAAAACTTTGGTCATTGTCGCGAATATTTTTCTGTTCCAGAATTTTAGTAGAAATTCCTAAAGTTGCCAAAGGCGTTTTGAGTTCGTGTGTAATATTATTGATGAAATCGGTTTTTACATCGCTCACTTTTTTCTGCTTAATTAGTGCTTTCAGCGCAATTACAAACAAAGTTATAAGCGTAAGAATCGACAGTAAAGACAAAACAAGAACAAAAGCCATTCGTCTTAAAATGATCATCTCCCAATCGATTACCGAAACGTACATCGAATCTTCTGTCAATAATTTATAATCCTGATTTTTAAAAGTTCCGTTTGTCGTGCCCACATAATTTCGAACCAAAAAGGCATGATTTAACGAAGCCAGATTTCCGTATAATTTGTTTTGAATAAAAGGCTTTTCAGAAAAAATAGTATCGGCCTTTTTTGTGTTTTGGTACAAAATGAATTTGTTAAGCACAATTGCAAAATCAATTTTAAAATTTGGCAGGTCTCTTTCAAATTTTCGTTGAATTTCTGCTGTTAATGCACTTCGGTATTCATTTTCTAAAATTCCGTTTTTAATATCAGTTTTAGATTTTTTTCCCTGAAAATATTTCTCTGATAAATTGGTATAAAGTGTTTCTTTTCTTGAAACTAAAACCGAATCAATATCGCTGTAATTATTTGAAATCTGAGCAATTTCATTTTTAATCTGAGTATGAAACTGCGCCACTTTATAATCATAAGTGGTTTTTACCAAATAGCATTGCACTGCAGACAGAACGACCAGCGCTGCAACTGAAAATGCGATTAATAAATTGATCCTTTGTTTCATATAGCTCACTGATTTTACAGATTGAACGGGTTTGCACAAATTATATTTAAACTAAATTTTAAAAAATAAACCGGCGTAAACCTGTTTAATCTGTAAAATTCGCGGCCCATTTCTTAATTCAAAAATACTGCTTTTACAACACAAAACAGCCGTTAACGCCGCATTAACCTTCAATTAACCTACGCAGGGCTTTTTTAGAAGCATTTTTGCATCATTATAAAATCAAAAACTTTTAAAAATGAACCTTTACCTGCCCTTAAAACTTCTCCTTATACTTTTGCTTTTTTGTCTTTCATTTGCCGCTAAGGCTCAAAATGAAACGCCAAAAGATTCCATTTCAAATGAGCAGTTAAATGAAGTTGTCATCACCCAAAACAAAAAAACGTTTACCAATACAAACGGAAATATAAAAGTAGATGTTGCTAATTCGGTTTATAATTCAATTCCAAATACAGTCGATTTACTTTCAAAACTGCCAACCGTTCAGGTTAGTTCAGATAAAGAAAATATCACGGTGATTGGTAAAGGAAATCCGCTGATCTATATAGACAGCCAAAAAGCAGGCATAAACGATTTGAATGCGTTAGATCCTGCTGATATTAAAACAATTGAAATTATACAAAATCCATCTTCTAAATATGAAGCCGAAGGACGATCTGTAATTTTAATTACTAGAAAGTTCAGCAAAAAAGAAGGGTTTAAAACGGATATTTCTGAAACCGCTTCTTTCAAGAAAAATTTCAATAATTATTTGGGAATTAATTCAACTTTCAAGAAAAGTAACTTTGAATGGAAAGCCAATTTTAATTACAATAGACTCAATCCGTGGGAAAGCCACAGTATTGATTATCAAATTCAAAACGCAGCTATTGCCTCTAAATATGATGTTTCGGCAGTCACAAAACGGAAACAATACAATTTTGGAGGCGGATTGTTTTATAAAATAAACGACGACGATTATTTCTCGTTTAATATCAATGCCAGACTTCGTGATGATACTTTTCCTATCAATACATTTACTTATAATAAAAATCAGGATCAGGAAAACAATGTTTTGACCCAGAGTGACAATTCGAGCAAAAAGAATTTTGTAAACTCGTTTCTTAATTATTCTAAGAAAATAAAAGCAATTAATACGCAGCTTTTTGCAGGATTTCAATATTCTAATTTTCAGCAGACTTTGCTGACGATGGTCGAAAATAATTATAATGAAACGGCATTTAATCTGGCTCAAAACAGAAAGCAAGACTTTAATGTTGATGTTTTTTCTGGAAGAATTGATCTGGAAAAAAAGTTTAAAAATGAAATGAACCTCGAATACGGCGGACTTTATTCAGCAGCAAAATCAAAATCAGATACTAATATTTTTGATTTTGAAAGAAATGAAAACACAGCTTTATATTATGATTTTAAAGAACAGAATACAGCCGCTTATGCCCAGTTATCCGGGAAAATTAAAAAGATCAGCTTTTCTGCCGGATTAAGAGCTGAAAATACAAATGTTATCGGAAAATATAAAACCGATTTTTCACCTTTAATTGATAAAAATTATACAAACGTTTTCCCAAAAGTACAGTTTTCTATGGCGGTTGACAGTACAAAAAACATCAGCTTAAATTATGCTAAAAGTATTTCGAGACCTAATTATTCGTCATTAAGTAATATTGCGACGTATATAAATCCGTATTTTATATATGCTGGAAATATTAATTTAGGACCTGCATTTGTTGATGAAATTTCGTCGACTTTTCAATATCATGACAAATCAGTAAAATTGAGTTTATATCAGGTTAAAAACCCGGTTTACAATAGTTTTTTATTTGATAAAGAACGAAATATAATGACTTTTAAAGATATAAATTTTGATAAGGAAACGGGTTTAAATGTTGATTTTGAACTTCCTTTTGCGTATAAATTCTGGACAACAACTAATTCTGTTATTTTTATTCTGGAAAAAGTACAAGATCCGTCGGCAGAGTTTTTAAAATCAAAACCGTATTTATATTATTATTCCAACAACGAATTCAAACTTCCAAAAGACTATACTTTTGTTTTAAGTTTTTGGGGGTTGACCAAACAATACAAAGGTGTTTTTGAAAGAAACCCAAGATTTGTAGTTGATATGGCTCTTTCGAAGAAATTTCTAAAAAAATGGAACTGCACTTTGAGCTGTAATAATGTATTTAAAAATGTAATTGAAACAGAAGAGTTTACAATTAATGATACGAGTTCAAAAGCACGCTATATAGTTGATGGACATGAGGTTTCAATTTCGGTTAAATATTCTTTCGGAAAAATTAAAGAAAGCGGTTTTAAAGAAAAAAGTGTAAATGAAAATGAAAACAGAATAAGATAGAAACAAAAATTCCCGTGAATCTCACGGGAATTTTTTTATAATGGTTAACCTTCGTCTTCTTCTTCGGCAACTTTTAAAGGTAAATCGCCTTCAAGTTCTTCATCATCATCTGTAGAATGCAGTTCGAAGAAACTAAAAAATGAACCTCCGTAACTTTTCTGGAAAGAAAAATTACTTAAATGCTCCATTTTAGTATATTTTGAATGTTCGATAATCATCATACCGTCTTCAGAAAGCAGTTCTTTTTCAAAAACAGTAAGAACGATTTTTTCAAACGCTGCCTGATCTAATCCGTAAGGCGGATCGGCAAAAATAATATCGTATGAAGTTTTGCAGTTTTCCAGAAATTTATAAACATCGCTTTTTGTAGCCGCAATGTCAAAATCGTATTCTGATGAAACTTGTTTAATGAATTTTACGCATCCAAAATCGCCATCGATAGAGGTAATAGGAGCGCTCCCGCGTGAAGCGAATTCATAACTTATATTACCGGTTCCCGAAAATAGATCTAAAACCTTTAAGCCGTCAAAACTAAAATGATTATTCAAAACATTAAACAATGCTTCTTTACTCATATCAGTCGTGGGTCTTACAGGAAGGTTTTTTGGTGGAAAAATCCGGCGCCCTTTGTATTTTCCTGAAATGATTCTCATGATTGAAATAAGATATAATGTTTTTGATTCTGAGCAGTTGTATAGTTGTTTCTTTCTTTTAAAGTGCTTACATCAAGAAAAGAAATATTACGAATGTATTTATAAGCAATCGCGTAAAATGGATCGTTTTGCTGTATTGTTCCCAGTAATTCCAGTTGAAAAATCTCAGGATTTAAATTTAACTGCTCGGCAGTAAAAAGAACGTAATAAATAAAATCTTCAGGAGTTTGGTATTCAAATGAGTTAAATAACAATAACTTTTGATTTTGCACTACGATAATTTCAAAATGATCCGGATTGAAATTTACGACCATTTTTTTCTCGTCGTTGTTTTTTGAAGCTTCGAGAACTTTCTCAACCAAAATACTGTTTACGTGTTTGTAATCAAACGAGCCGACATTGTCAATTAAAAAGTTATTTATGTTGATGTACGGAATGTAAACCGAATGCATTTCGTAATTTAAAATTTGATCGTAAGTAAAAAAATCAGTGTCAAATACTTTTGTGGTGTATTGCAGATAACTTCCTAAATAATCTTCATCAAATAAAGCAGTAGGCACAAAAGTCGAAAGGTTATTGTTGTGAATAACTAAAATATCATCATATGTTTCTTTTAATTCCGGATGGTTTTTAAAAGCCGAAGCATACAAATCTTCAATTTTATTTTGCTTTTGAGTGTCAAAAAGCACTTCATTAAAAGCTGTAATTGTATTGTTTAAAGTATCAAAACAACAAAATGAAAATCCGTTCAGTGAAACCTGAATCGAAAGTTTTTTATAATTTTTTGATGTGATATTTTTATTGTGTATTGACATAATTGATTTACAATTTGTTACCTTTTTTGTTTCAGGAATGAAATTTAAGGTGACCGCAAACTTACAAATAAAATAAATAACAATGTCAATTTCACTTTCAATGACAATTGTATCAATTAAATGCAATTTAAAAAATTAATGTTATAATAAAGTTAGTAAAATATTATTATTGTGCTTATTATCAATTGTATAGGTTGATTTGAGTTTTAGAATTTGTTTTTTTATTCTGATACTGAATTTAACAATTGCATTTTAGTTTAAGTTCTAATTGATTTTTGCAATTGGTATTGCGATTAAAAAGAACGAACTTTGTGTTTCAAATTTACCTTATGAATTCATCCGCATTTTACGGCGTTTTGCAAAGAAGATTTCCTTTTGCACCAACTTACAAACAGGATATTTTTTTTCAAAAAATTGCTATTTTTCTAACAGAACCGGCTAACGACACAATTTTTGTGCTGAAAGGATATGCCGGAACAGGAAAAACAACCGTGATTTCGACGATTGTAAATAATCTGGGTGATATTAATAAAAAGTTTGTCCTATTGGCACCAACAGGACGCGCGGCAAAAGTAATTGCCAATTATTCGAATACGGCTGCTTTTACAATTCATAAAAAAATATATTTTCCTAAAAAATCATCGGGTGGCGGTGTGGCTTTTACCAGACAAGTCAACAAACACAAAAACACCATTTTTATAGTCGACGAGGCTTCGATGATTTCAGACAGTACCTTAGACAGCGGTTCGCTTCTGGATGATTTGATTTCATATGTGTATTCTGGAAACAACTGCAAAATGATTCTTTTGGGAGATACGGCACAGCTTCCGCCGGTAAATTTAGACATCAGTCCGGCCTTAGATACCCATACTTTGGGCGTTCATTATGATAAAGAAATTGAACATATCGAACTTGACGAAGTTATGCGTCAGGAAGAAAGTTCCGGAATTTTATTTAACGCAACTGAATTAAGGGAATTATTAAAAGAAAGTTTTATTACTGAATTCAGATTCAATGTCAAAAAGTTCAAAGATATCGTTCGGTTAACAGATGGTTATGATATTCAAGATGCCATAAATACAGCATACAGCAATTATAGTATTGAAGATACGGCTTTTATTGTTCGTTCTAATAAAAGAGCAAACCAGTACAATGAACAAATTAGAACCCGAATTTTGTTTAAAGAAAGTGAACTTTCTGTTGGTGATTTTTTAATGGTTGTAAAGAACAATTATTTCTGGCTTAAAGAAACCGATGAAGCCGGATTTATTGCAAATGGTGATATTATTGAAGTTTTAGAATTATTTGGAATAAAAGAACTGTACGGATTTACTTTTGCGAAAGTAAAAATCAGAATGGTTGATTATCCTGATCAAAAACCTTTTGAAACAGTTTTGATTTTAGATACGATAAAAAGTGAATCTCCATCGTTAACATACGAAGAATCAAATCGTTTGTATGAAGAAGTGATGAAAGATTATGAAGATGAGCCAACAAAGTACAAAAGATTTCAAAAGGTTAAGGAAAACGAATATTTTAATGGTTTACAAGTAAAGTTTTCATACGCAATAACGTGTCATAAATCGCAGGGAGGGCAGTGGAATACGGTTTTTATAGAACAGCCGTATCTGCCAAATGGAATTGACCACGATTATATTCGATGGCTTTACACGGCCATGACTCGTGCCAAAAACAAATTGTATTTGATTGGTTTTAAAGACGAAAGTTTTGAAGAATAAAAACACAAATTTCACAGATTTGCACGAATTTTTTAAGATATAGATAAGTGTAAATCTGTGAAAATTGTGTTGTAATATCCAGAGGATTTATTTTCCTTTTTGCAGATTATAAGCATATAGAAAACCGTCTGCACTTCCAAAGTAAATTGTGTTGCTGTTTACAAAAGGTGAGGAAACAATTGGTCCTAATCTATAAAATTGATCCATTACTTTTTTGTTATTATCATAAAATGTCAAATCTTCATTTTGGGCTGTATATCCAAAATCTAAAAGATCATTTTTTAGAGTTGCAGATGCAAATTGTTTTCTGTTTTCAGTACTTACAGAATTAAATTCTTTTCCGCTTGAAAGTAAGTTTAAAGCAAAGAAATTCCCTGTAAAATCTCCAAAATAAATCGTGTTTCCGGCAATTGCAGGTGAAGAATAAACATAACCGTTTGTTTTAAGACGGTATTTTTCTTTTCCGGTTTTTAGGTCCAAAGCTAATAAAGCATAAGTATCAGAAGTTCCCACATAAACGGTGTTGTCTTTAACAACAGCAGAACTCAAAATCCAGGAATTCTCGGCATCGTATTTCCAGATTAGTTTTCCTGTTTCAGAATCAAGAGCAAAAAAATGAGGATCACGCGCTCCAAAAAGCACTTTCCCATCACTAACAGCGACAGAAGATTGAATTCCTTTAAAACCTGTTTGAGTTCCCAATGTAAAGTGCCAGATTTCTTTTCCGGTTTCTGCATTCAAAGCATATAAAACAGCATCCCAGCCGCCAATGTAAATTTTGTTTATATCGATTACGGGAGTTCCGTGAACAGGACCATCTGTTTTAAATTTCCATTTTAGATTTCCGGTTTTGGCATCAACAGCATAAAAATTTCCGTCACTGCTGCCAAATAAAACTAAAGCCGTTTTTCCATTTTGGTACACAACGGGAGATGATAAATAGAAACTCCATAAATCTTCCATATATTGATTTGCTGGTTTAAAACCCCACATTCCAATTTCGCCCAGCCAGTGTTCGCCTCCGGTTTTGAACTTCCAGATTTCTTTTCCAGTTTGGGAATTGACAGCGTAATAAAAGCCATCAAAACTGCCGAAATAAATTGTATTTCCGGATATACTCGGTGAACTGTGAATTGCCCCGTTGGTTTTAAATTTCCAGTTTTCTTTTCCTGTTTTTTCATCAACAGCATATAGAAACCCGTCTTCACTTCCAATGTAAACCGTATTGTTTTGAGAAATGGGAGAAGAAAAGATTTTGCCTTCGGTTTTAAATTTCCATTTTAAATCGCCTAAAGGCTGGTATTCTTTTCCATTAAAAACCCGATCTGAAAATGCATTGATTGTTTTAGATTTATTTTGGCCTAAAACTGAATTATTTAAAATAAAAAACAATAAAAGCGGTATCAAAAACTGTGGTTTTTTCATGATGTTTTTTTTTCTCATAAATATAATATCTTTTTTAAAATACTGCCATTCAGTTTTATAACGATCTGTTTCGATTATGTTTTTTATCTAAGTTTTGAATACTTACATTTGTTTTGCTAAAATAGATTTAAAATGAAAATAATAGCGGTAATACCGGCACGATATGCCTCAACACGATTTCCTGCAAAATTGATGCAGAATTTGGGAGGTAAAACAGTAATTCTAAGAACGTATGAAGCTGCGGTTTCAACAAAATTATTTGATGATGTTTTTGTTGTAACCGATTCTGATTTGATTTTTGATGAAATTGTTTCTAATGGTGGAAAAGCCATTATGAGCATCAAAGAACACGAATCTGGAAGTGATAGAATTGCAGAGGCTGTTGCAAATCTTGATGTTGATATTGTGGTAAATGTACAAGGAGACGAGCCTTTTACAGAAGCGGGGCCTTTAGAACAGGTTTTATCTGTTTTTAAAAATGATCCAGATAAAAAGATTGATTTGGCTTCATTAATGCGTGAAATTACAAACGAAGACGAAATCAACAATCCAAATAATGTTAAGGTTGTGGTAGATCAATCGCAGTTTGCGTTGTATTTTTCAAGATCAGTAATTCCGTATCCAAGAGAGAAAGATGCCGGAGTTCGTTATTTTCAGCATATCGGAATTTACGCTTTTAGAAAACAAGCTTTATTAGACTTTTACAGCCTTCCGATGAAATCTTTAGAAGCTTCAGAGAAATTAGAACAGCTGCGTTATTTAGAGTTCGGAAAACGTATTAAAATGGTTGAAACAACTCATGTTGGAATTGGAATTGATACTGCTGAGGATTTAGAAAGAGCCAGAGCGATGCTTAGGGATATTTAACTCGTCATTGCGAGGAACGAAGCAATCTCACGACGTTTATCCTGTTAGTGTGATTGCTTCGTTCCTCACAATGACCTTGACTTCGTATAATAAAAAAAAGCTCCAAAATTTTGGAGCTTTTTTTATTATCTAAAACAGTTTAAATTACTGGTATAAATTTGGGAATTTAGAAGGATTAACTTCGTTCATCATGCTGTACACTTTCTCAAAAATATCTTCGGCAGAAGGTTTAGAGAAATAATCGCCGTCTGTTCCATAAGCTGGTCTGTGGGCTTTTGCAGCAAGAGTCTGCGGTTTGCTGTCAAGATATTTGTAAGCATCTTGTTCTTCTAAAATCTGTTGTAATATATATGCTGAAGCGCCGCCCGGAACATCTTCGTCGATTACTAAAAGACGATTTGTTTTTGCGATACTTTTCACGATATCTTTATTAACATCAAACGGAAGTAAAGACTGAATATCAATAATTTCGCAGTCGATTCCTAAATCTAATAACTCAGTTGCTGCCTGCTGAACCAGTCTTAAAGTCGATCCGTAAGAAACTAAAGTAATATTTGCACCTTCTTTTAAAGTTTCAACCACACCAATCGGCGTTTTGAATTCACCAAAATTTAAAGGTGTTTTTTCTTTTAAACGGTAACCATTTAAACATTCAATTACTAAAGCAGGTTCATCGCACTCTAAAAGAGTATTGTAAAATCCTGCAGCTTGTGTCATGTCTCTTGGAACCAAAACGTGAATTCCTCGGATAGCATTTATAATCATTCCCATTGGAGAACCAGAATGCCAGATACCTTCTAAACGGTGTCCGCGGGTTCTGATAATTAATGGTGCTTTTTGTTTTCCAACTGTTCTGTATTGTAAAGTAGCCAAATCATCACTCATGATTTGAATCGCGTACAATAAATAATCTAAATACTGGATTTCAGCAATTGGACGCAGACCTCTCAAAGCCATTCCAATTCCCTGACCAATAATGGTTGCTTCACGAATTCCGACATCGGCAACACGAAGTTCTCCGTATTTTTCCTGCATGCCTTCAAGTCCTTGATTTACGTCGCCAATGTTTCCAACATCTTCACCAAAAATCAATAATTCAGGATATTTATTGAATAAAGCATCAAAGTTATCACGAATTACCATTCTTCCGTCTAAATCCGGTTTTGCATTTTCAGCATATTTAGGAAGCACTTTTTGTACAGAAAATACATTTTGTGCTGATTCTGAATGCAGGTTGCTGCTGAATTTTTCCTGAGTTGCTTCAATAAAATTCGTAATCCAGTTTGACAGAATAACTTTGCTGTTTGGAACTTCTATAAAACGAAGAATTTTACGGGCATAAACCAGTAATTCTTTCTTTAAAGGCGCTTTAATAGCTTTTAATTCTGAAATATATTTTCTAATTCTTTCTTTATGGTTGATGCTGGCTTCAGCAATCTGCTCCAATAAATCTAAAAGATTATTTTGTTCTTCTATAATTGGATTAATAAAATCGTTCCAGGCTTCTTTTTTAGCTTCAAGAACTTCTTTTTTTAATTCAGCATCAAGTTCTGCTAATTCTTCCGGAGAGGCAATATTGATGGCAATCATCCATAAGCGCATTTGACGGATACAGTCAAAATCTCTTTCCCAGGCAAGTCTTTCGGCACTTTTGTAACGTTCGTGAGAACCAGAAGTAGAATGGCCTTGCGGCTGTGTCAATTCGTTTACGTGAATTAAAATTGGAATATGTTCTTCGCGTGCAACGGCGCCGGCTCTTTCGTAAGTCGAAACCAACTCGGCATAATCCCATCCTTTTACTCTAAAGATTTCATATCCTTTAGAATCTTCATCACGCTGATAACCTTTAAGTATTTCAGAAATATTTTCTTTTGTTGTCTGGTGTTTTGCATGAACCGAAATTCCGTATTCATCATCCCAAACGCTCATTACCATCGGAACTTGTAAAACTCCGGCAGCATTTATAGTTTCAAAGAATAAACCTTCAGAAGTACTTGCATTTCCTATTGTTCCCCACGCAACTTCATTTCCGTTTACAGTAAATTTGTCTTTGATTTTTATTCCGTCAACATTTCTGTAAATCTTTGATGCCTGAGCTAATCCCAATAATCTTGGCATTTGTCCTGCAGTAGGTGATATATCTGAACTTGAATTTTTTTGTTTTGTTAAATCTTTCCAGGATCCGTCTTCATTTAAACTGTGCGTTACAAAGTGTCCGCCCATTTGCCTTCCGGCAGACATTGGGTCATAATTTAAATCGGTGTGGCCGTATAAACCTGCAAAAAATTGTTTTGCGTTTAATTCGCCAATCGCCATCATAAAAGTTTGATCACGATAATATCCAGAACGAAAATCCCCATCTTTAAAGGCTTTTGCCATAGCAAGCTGCGGCACTTCTTTTCCGTCTCCAAAAATCCCGAATTTAGCTTTTCCTGTTAATACCTCTTTACGGCCTAATAAGCTGCATTCACGGCTTGTTACGGCAATTCTGTAATCATTCAGGACCTCAGTTCTGAAATCTTCAAAGGTTAAAGTAGTATTGCTTTTTTCTGTTATCATAATCTTGTAGGGGTCATGTTGAGTCTGCGAAATTACTTAAAAACAATCAATAATCATAATTCTTTAAAATAAATATAATTCAATTATTTGTATTTAAAACCAAAAAACTATGTATTTTATTTGTGTTATTTTTATTGTTTTTGTTCTTTTTCTGATAATTATTTATGTTTTTGATTAAAATTTATTCAATTAAAACCATTTTCGAGTGAAAAGAGTGACTAATGTTTTAGGAGAAAAAGTTATCACAAATCTAATTTTTTCGTTGTATTTATTTTGTGATATTTCCCATCCGTTATTTGAGTAAACCGGAAAATAAAGCTCAAAATAATCAGGAACAAGGTTTAAGCGTATGCCGCTGTCGTAAGCGAAGTACTCTTTTTGATGTTTATTTTTTAAAAAACCAGCATCGCCATAAACTTCAATCCAGTTCCATAGTGCGTAACTGGCATTTACAGTTGCCATCCATTGGTTTGCAAACGCAGGATTCAGCTTAGATTTAAAACCTCCTTCGGCAATTACATACTGCTGGCTGAAAATACCTGTAGTTTCTGATCTTCCCAGAATATTGTAATCAAATAAATAATCAGTCGGCTTGTCTAAACCAAAACTAAAATAATCTGAATTTGTTGTGTTGTAAATAAAACTTCCGGCAAATACTCTCAGGTTTAACTTTCTGTTGTTTTCAAATAATCTTCTGTATTCTACTTCTGCGGAGACTTTACCAAAACCACTTGAAAACTGAACATCGGTCATGAAATTAAAATGATCGACCAATTCTGTTTTAGTATTTGCATACCGCGCATTGAAAATAGAATAATTTGGTTTTGAATTGTCTGTAATAAATTCGCTTGCCTCACGATTTACAATTACCTGACGAAACATAATAAGCTGTTTCCTGTTGTCTCTAAAATTCTCCTCACGAATTCGAAATTGCACCATAGGATTCAGTCTCAAATACGTTGCATCCGGCGCATAATGGAAATAGTTCTGGCTTAGAGAATATCTTACATTATATAAAGTACTGTTTCGATAATACTGACTCCATGCAAAAGCAGAAGAACCAGATAATGTTCCGGCTTTTAAAGAATAAGCAGGATTAATATCAAACGTAAACGGTTTATCTAAAATGGTTTTGTTATGAAAACGTACTCCGGGCGTAAAACCATCGTAGTAATTATAGGTGAGGGTTGGTATATATAAAATCTGATTGTAATAAGGATCTTCTAAATCTTTTGCAAAATTAAATTTGATTGGGCGATTTGTGATTACCAAGCTTTTTAATGATTTCCAGTTGTTTCTTTGATTGAATTCCGGAACTTCGTTATCGTAATTGATAACTAATTTATCAGCATTTTTTCGGCTGAACTGGTAAACTGAATCTGGTTGTTTCGGTTCAATCCATTCTTTAAAAACAATTTTATTTTTTTTAAGGCCGTAAACCGGAATAGGCGCATAAATGTCAGTTTTGCTTTTTATTGAAAACTGAACGCTGTCGGCAGTTCTCGATACGTTTGTAAATTTATAATCTATTATTTCTCTGGAATCGATTATGGTATTAAAAAACCAATCGAGATTTTTAGGGCTTTTTTTAATTAAGATTTTTTCAAAATCATAACGATTTGTCTGCTGTGATTTATTAAGATTATAAAATTCCTGAACACTTTCGGGAACAATATTATGGTTCAGGTAATCATCTAAATAGCTTAAACTTAAACCAGCGCGGTATTTGCTCGCAATCTGCTCGTTAAATTTTATTAAAGTGTTTTTTGGATCGCCAAGCGGCTGATCCAGATTTTTACGTGCCATAAGCATATAATAATAGCTGTATTGCTCGTTAAAAGTCAAATTGGTGATATTGTAACTTTTAAAAAGTTTCATTCTCGAAAGTCTGCCCAGCATTTTTTCATCTAAATGATATTCCTCCATGTATTTCATCATGGCATAGATCTGGATTCCATCATAAACCCAATTGTCTTTTCTTGGGTCAAGGCGGAGGGAGTTTTTTAGATAATTGTTGAGATAGGTTTTGAAAAAAGTAATCTCAAACATAAACTCATCAGAAAACGGACTAATTATAGAAGGAAGCTGATTTAGTCCATAAAAAGGATTTCGTTCATAATCTGCCTGCGAAACTGTGATTTTTTCATGCGGATATTTCCCAATAAATTCATTCGCAAACGCAGCAACACGATTAATTACAATTGCTTTTTGAATCTCGGTTATTTTCTTATTTTTCAAGTCAGTTAAAACCTCAATTGTTCCGTTGTTATAACTTCTAAAATTGTTTTGTTTTTCAATAAACAAATTAAAATCAGTTCTATTATTTCCTGCAAACGAATAGGTGCTGTAAGCAGCATTAGTGCTGTCTTTTGAAACCGAATTTAAATCGGTTATAATAGAATAATTGTTTGGGAGTTTTATTTCAAGTTCATAATCAGCTTCGGCATTTGCAATATCGTCAAGATTAAAGTTGTTGTATTTTACAAAATCATGATTTTCAAAGCGGGCAGGGGTCAGGAACCAGTTTTTTAAGTTCATCCCGTTTTGGTCAAATCCGTAATGGGTGAATTTATCACTTGGAATTTTTGAAATGTAGGTAATATGCAGATCAATTTGTTCGCCAGGGAGAAGTTTTTTATTCAGCCGTATAACGATAAAATCCGGATTTTTTTCTGTTCTTTCCCATTCAAGAGCCGTAAAGTTTGAATCGGTCAGGTTTAAAATTGTGGTATTTCCTTTTTCTACAGTTTTTGCCAAATGAAAACCGCGATAAAATTCATCAGAAAAACGTTTTGCTAAAGGTGTATTTCTATCTGAAAAAGCATTGTTCCAGTCGTTTAAAACAATAGAAACCAAAGTATCATTTGAAGTATTTAAATAGGTAATATCCTGTTTTACGTTTAGTGTTTTGAGTTCAAGATTAACCGCCACTTCCATCTTAGACTGATGTTGTGCATATTGCTTTATTGAATTGAATAAAGCAAAGATTATGATTATAATTTTATAGAATGATTTCAAGAATTGGCTTAAAATTATATATACCTTAAGTTACGTGTGTAAAGCTGTTTTGGTTTTTGTAAAAATAGCATAAAAAAAGCTGTTAAAAAAAACAGCTTTCATTTTTATATAGTAATTGGTGCAAATTTAACCTTGTAGGGTTAAGAAGTGCAGATTTTTTTAAGAATACTTAAACTTACAGAATATATTTATCTTTGTAAGATTAAAAAGATATTTTAGAAATTCGGACTCAAATCGTATTTCTTGTAGAATTTATCTAAAACATCAACTACTTCATCTTCAGTATCTACAATCTTGAATAAGTTTAAATCTTCCGGGCTTACAGTATGCATTTTTTCTACCAAAACTGTTTTTACCCATTCGATTAAACCAGACCAAAATTCTACACCAACTAATATAATTGGGAATTTTCCAATTTTTTTGGTTTGAATTAAAGTGATAGCTTCGAACATTTCGTCTAATGTTCCAAAACCTCCCGGCATAACCACAAAACCTTGTGAATACTTTACGAACATTACTTTTCTCACAAAGAAATAATCGAAATTCAGGTTTTTATCGTGATCAATATAAGGGTTAAAGTGCTGCTCAAAAGGTAGTTCGATGTTTAAACCAACAGACGTTCCGCCTCCCATATGTGCACCTTTATTTCCAGCTTCCATAATTCCCGGGCCTCCTCCCGTAATTACGCCATAACCGGCTTTACTGATTTTATAAGCAATTTTTTCTGCCAATAAATAATATTTGTCGTCTGGTTTTGTTCTCGCAGATCCAAAAATAGATACACAAGGACCAATACGCCCCATGCTTTCGTAACCGTTTACAAACTCAGACATAATTTTAAAAATCGCCCAGCTGTCATTGGTTCTAATTTCATTCCAGGTTTTTTGTTTTAAACTGTCCTGGATTACTTTGTCCTCATCATTATCAAAATCTTCTAATCTCATTTTAGGTATTTTAATTATTTATATTTTTATTTAAGCTGTCATTATTATAATAGTTAAAGAAGGAGCTTAGTCCTGCTGTTTACTATATTTCCAATTTAGAAAAACTACGGCTGAAAAGCCTTTTTTGTAAATCGGGAAATGCCGTTCCCATCAGAGCTAGGGCATTTGGTTTCAAACAAACAATTGGTTTATCTGAAAAAAAACTCTTCTTAAAAAATTGAATTTTTTTAAAAAAGCGGATACTAAATTAACTCTTTTTTCTAGAATTGTTACAAAAAAGAAAATTTATAATCTAAAAGTAATGTTGAGATAATGTTAGATTATAGTTTTTTGATTCATTGTCAGATGATTACAATGAATGTGGTGTTTGATAATAAATTAGAGTTTGTGGTTAATATATGTCGTTCCTACGGAACTCAATTGTGTGACGTTTCAAAATCATCAAAGGATTAAAATCCGTTGCTACAATATGCATCATTCCTATGGAACTTTTTATTGGTACGTATCAATATTTTGAAAAGATTAAAAACCGTTGCTATTGATCTGTCGTTTCTATAGATTTTTTTTGAGAATCAATTCATAAAGAGCCTTTGGCCGATTCATTTTGTAGCGACGGATTTTAATCCGTCAAAAAAAGATACGATACACGCGAATAGATCCATAGGATCGGTATATATTACTGGGATGGATTTTAATCCACCCCATATAAAAATTTGGTTATTCCAATTCCTTTTTCAAAAACTTAGCCGTATAGCTTTTTTTATTTTTGGCTACTTCTTCCGGTGTTCCTTTGGCAATTAATTGTCCGCCGCCTTTTCCGCCTTCAGGTCCAATATCGATAATATAATCTGCAAGTTTAATAACATCCATATTGTGCTCAATAACCAGAATTGTATTTCCTTTATCTACTAATTTATTGATTACGTCCATTAAAACGCGAATATCTTCAAAGTGTAATCCGGTTGTAGGTTCGTCCAGAATATAAAACGTATTTCCAGTATCTTTTTTAGATAATTCTCCTGCTAGTTTAATACGTTGTGCTTCACCACCGGAAAGCGTTGTACTTTGCTGTCCTAGTGTAATATATCCTAAACCAACATCCTGAATTGTTTTTACTTTTCTGTAAATCTTCGGAATATTTTCAAAAAACGGAACCGCTTCGTCAACCGTCATATCCAGAACATCCGAGATTGATTTTCCTTTGTATCGAATTTCAAGTGTTTCTCTGTTAAAACGTTTTCCCTGACACGTTTCGCATTCTACATAAACGTCTGGTAAAAAGTTCATTTCGATTGTTCTAACTCCAGAACCTTCGCAGGTTTCGCAGCGTCCGCCTTTTACGTTAAAACTGAAGCGTCCGGCTTTGTAACCGCGAATCATACTTTCAGAAGTCATCGTGAACAAGTTTCGGATTTCTGTAAAAACTTCGGTATAAGTTGCTGGATTTGAACGCGGTGTTCTTCCAATCGGACTTTGGTCAATATCTATAACTTTATCTATATGTTCTAAACCTTCAATCTTTTTATAAGGCTGTGGTTTTTTTACGCCATTAAAGTAATAAGCGTTCAAAATAGGGTAGAGCGTTTCGTTGATCAAAGTTGATTTTCCGCTTCCTGAAACTCCCGTAACACAAATTAACTGACCTAAAGGTATTTCGATAGAAACATTTTTAAGGTTGTTTCCTGTTGCTCCGGTTAGTTTTAAGAATTTTCCATTTCCTTTACGGCGTTCTTTCGGAATCTCTAATTTCATTTTACCATTCAAATATTGAGCGGTAATAGTATCTGATTTTAAAGTTTCTGCAGGAGTTCCAATACTGATGATTTCTCCTCCATATTTTCCGGCTTTTGGACCAATATCAATTACATAATCTGCGGTTTCGATCATGTCTTTATCGTGTTCTACCACAATAACCGAATTTCCAATATCACGTAATTGTTCAAGTGAATGAATTAGTTTTTCATTGTCTCTTTGGTGTAAACCAATACTTGGCTCATCTAAAATATAAAGCACACCAACTAATTGTGAACCAATTTGGGTTGCCAGACGAATACGCTGTGCTTCACCTCCTGAAAGTGATTTTGAACTTCGGCTTAAAGCCAGATAGTTTAAACCAACGTTCATTAAAAAGTTCAAACGGTCTTTAATTTCTTTAACAACCTCAGAAGCAATCAAAAGCTGTTTATCAGTTAGGTGGCTGTTTAAATCATGGAACCACGCAGTTAAATCTGAAATATCCATATCACACAATTCAGTGATATTTTTTTCATTTACTCTAAAAAATAAAGCTTCTTTTTTAAGGCGTGAACCTTCACAGACCGGACAAGGAATTTCGTCCATAAAATCTTTCGCCCAGCGCTTTATGCTGGTTGTTGCGCTTTCATCATATTGATTTTTGATGAAGTTTGAAATTCCTTCAAAATCAATTTTATAATCGCGGGTAACACCAAGATCTTTAGAACTTACGGTAAATTTATCTTTTCCGCCATGCAGAATCATCGTCATGGCTTCTTCCGGAATTTTCTCGATTGGATCTGTAATTTTAAATCCAAATTTCTCACCTATGGTTTCTAACTGTTTGAAAATCCATGATGATTTGTATTCGCCAAGCGGAGCCAAACCACCGCTTTTAATCGATAATTTCGGATTTGGAATTATTTTTTTAACATTGATTTCGTGCACAGTTCCTAATCCGTTACAATGCGGACAGGCGCCTTTTGGAGAGTTAAAAGAAAATAAATTCGGTTCTGGATTTTGATAGGATATACCGGTTGAAGGACACATTAAGTTTCGGCTGAAATAGCGTACTTCATTTGAATCCTGATCTAAAATCATCAATACGTTTTCACCGTGATGCATAGCAGTATTGATACTTTCTGCTAATCGTTTTTGATTATCCGGATTATCTTCAATAACCATTCGGTCCACAACGATTTCAATATCATGTGTTTTATAACGATCCAGTTTCATTCCGGCTGTTAAATCCTGAACTTCTCCATTTACGCGGACTTTCAGAAATCCTTGTTTTGTAATTTGCTGGAATAATTCGGCATAATGACCTTTACGGGCCTTAATTACAGGTGCCAGTATATTAATTCGTTTTCCGTTATAATCCTGAATAATCAAATCTTTAATTTGTTCATCAGAATATGAAACCATTTTTTCGCCTGTGTTGTAACTGTAAGCGTCTGCACCACGGGCATATAAAAGTCTTAAGAAATCGTATATTTCAGTAATGGTTCCAACGGTTGAACGCGGACTTTTACTGGTAGTTTTTTGTTCTATGGCAATAACGGGAGAAAGTCCGTCGATTTTATCAACATCTGGACGTTCTAAACCGCCAAGGAATTGTCTGGCATAAGCCGAAAAAGTTTCAACATAACGACGCTGGCCTTCGGCATAAATAGTGTCAAATGCCAAAGATGATTTTCCCGAACCTGATAAACCGGTAATTACCACCAGTTTTTCACGCGGAATTGAAATATCGATATTTTTTAGATTATGAACTCTTGCGCCAAGAACTTCAATAGTGTTGTCTTTATCTAGCATAAAAATGAGCAAAACGCAAAGTTACCACTTTGATTTGTTCTTTTTGTACTCGAATGCAAAAGTTTATGTTACAATTAATAACAAATTAACGCTAGTTTAGAACTAGCGTTTTCTTTTTCTTGTGGCCATATATTCTTCAATGGCTTCTTTGGTTGTATACCAGTTTCGGCCTTCTTTATAAGCATCTATTTTTCCTGTTCTGGCCAATAAACTAACATATTCCTGACCATATGGAGATTCTGGCTCGCTTACGATATTTTGTATAGGCTGATAATCGTAAGTGCTTCCGGGCATTGCATTTAAATAAATATTGAGTGTGCGCTCAAGTGCCTGACACATCAAAAGCGTTAGTTTTTGGTAATTGCCATTATTGGCTTGATTTAATGCTTCGTAATACTTTTTTCTATCGTTTTTTAAAATAATAGCCGGAGGAAAACCACAACGCATTAATAATAAATTCATACTTAAACGAACTGTACGGCCGTTTCCATCAAAAAAAGGATGAATCCAGACTAATTTATGATGGTAAATTGTTGACAGCTCAATATCATTTAAACCTAATGGATTTGTATTGATAAAGTCAATTAATTCATCTAGATAATCTGAAACTTTATTAGCATTTGGAGGCGTAAAATTCGCTCCTGAAATACGAACACCTCCGTTTCTAATGCGGCCAGCAAAATCATCTTCAATGGAACGTAAAACTAAACCATGAATAGAAAGAATATCAATACTTCTAAGTTTGTAATTATCATCAACAATTGAATATAAATAGTCAATTGCTTTGTCGTGATTATGGGTTTCAAAATGCTCTCGAAGTGATTTCCCTTTTATGGTAATTCCTTCCTGGATAACCATTTGGGTTTCACGTAAGCTCATTGTATTTCCTTCAATACTATTTGAATTGTAAGTCCATTCGAGAGATAAACTTTCGCGGATTTTATGTAAAGCAATATTAGGCAGTGGTCTGCTGGTTTGCAGTTCCTGTCTTTTTTGGTACAATCGATCAAAAGTTGATTGAAATTCGTCTCGGTATGTTAAGTCAATATTCCACATAATCCTACAAATTTACTTCATAATATCGGTTATAGCAAATTTTTAACTTATCCGATATTAAGCTTATTCTATTGTCATAGAACGCAGTTTCATTCTGTAGGCTTCAAGTGCAATAGATTTTGAAATGATGCCGAAGTATTTGTCATTTCTAAGTACAGGAAGAAAAGCTGATTTTGATCTTTCGAATTTGGTCATGACAATTTCCATACTGTCATTTGAAGAAATGGTTGCTGCAGGCGTTTTCATTACGTCTTTAATTAACGTATATTTTACGCGGTAAGCATTAAAAATGATTTCGCGGATATCATTAAAATGTACAATTCCAACAAGATCCCGATCATTATTTACAACAGCAAAAACTACCTGATTGGAATGCGAAATAAGGTCGACTAATTTGCTCAAATGATCTTCTGGGGAAACGGTTAAATAATCGGTTTGGATAATCGTATCAATATCCAGAGTCGATAGAATATTAGAATCTTTATTACTGGTAAAAGCGTGCCCTTTTTTCGCAAGATTTTTTACGTCAAGCGAATATTTTTCAAAACGTTTAGAAATAGCAAAACTGATTGAGGAAACAATCATAAGCGGAATCATCAAGCCGTAACCTCCTGTAATTTCGGCAATAAGGAATATTGCTGTTAATGGTGCATGGAATAATCCGCTAAGAATTCCGGCCATTCCAACCATTGTAAAATTAGTAATAGGCAGTTTTGATAAACCAGTAAGGGTAACAAGTTTTGAAAAGAAATATCCTAAATAAGATCCTAAAAACAGGGAAGGAGCAAAATTACCTCCATTTCCGCCGCTTCCAAGCGTAAGTCCGGATGCAAAGACTTTTACCATCATTGTGCATCCAATAAAAAGCAGTAAAACCCAGTTGTTATTTCTCCATGTGGCAAATAAAGTATTGTCTAACAATTGTCCGGGATCACTTTCAGATAATGTTTTGATGCTTTCGTATCCTTCACCAAAAAGAGTTGGGAAAATAAAAATAAGAAGTGCTAAAAGCGAAGAACCAATCAGGGCTTTTTTATAAGGTCCCATTTTTAGTTCTGAGAAATAATGTTCTACCCTTTGAAAATTTCGGGCGTAATAAACAGCCATAAAACCAGTTATTAAGCCTAAAATTACGTAAAAAGGAATATTATGATAATCAAAAGTTTCTTGTTTTTTAAAAGATAAAAGAATGCTTTCGTCTAATACAATTGCCGATACCAAAGCACCCGTCGCCGCTGAAATCATAATAGGTGTAAAAGCCGATATGCTGACGTCTACCAATAAAACTTCAATAGCAAAAAGAACTCCGGCAATTGGGGCATTAAATGCTGCTGAGATTCCAGCTGCTACACCACAGCCAATAAGTAAAGTACGGTCTTTGTATGCTAATTTATAGTTTTGTGCATAATTAGAACCAAAAGCGGCTCCTGTAATTACAATTGGACTTTCTAAACCTGCAGAACCTCCTAAACCAACAGTTAAAGAGCTTGTTACAATTTGCGCATACATTTGCTTTCTCGGAATTATACTTGCCTTTTTAGCAACTGCGTATAAAATTTGTGAAGTTCCTTTTTGAATCGATCCGTTTAGAACCTTTTTTACAACCAAAACTGTAAGCAGAATACCAATTATAGGCAGGATACTATTAATAAAACCTAATTTTAAAATTCCGCTTATATAAGTTGCAAAAGAAAAAACATTATGGGCAAAAGCTTTCAGGATAATTACTGCAAAAGAACAGGAAATACCCACTAAAACACTTGATAAAAAAATGAATTGTTTTGGTGTCAAAATAGATTGAGCCAAAGCAATAATACTTTCCAGTCGTCTAAACAGTTTTTTTATCATTAGTATTTTAAAAAATTACGGAGAATGCAAATTTAACTCTAAACATTCGTTTTTATCAAATTTTTCTACTTAAATCTTTTGAATTTAAAATCCAGCCGCTTTGTCATCGCCTCTAAAATCGGCACCTCCTTCAAGTGTGTTGTCAGGATAAACCAGAATTGCATCTACTTTTCCAATTACAGGCGTTGTTTTTTCGTTAATTAAATATCCTTTAGATTTTAAGCCTTCCAGCGTTTTATTGTCGAAAGTATCAGGTTCAAAAGTTATAAGATCCGGAAGCCATTGATGATGAAAACGTGGTGCATTTACAGCATCCTGCATACTTAAATTGTATTCGTAAACATTTAAAATAGTCTGAAGCACCGATGTGATAATAGTCGATCCGCCTGGTGAACCTACTACCATAAATAATTTTCCGTTTTTTTCTACAATAGTTGGAGTCATGGAGCTCAGCATTCTTTTTTGAGGTGCAATACTGTTGGCTTCATTTCCAACTAATCCAAACATATTTGGTGAGCCTGGTTTTGCACTGAAATCATCCATTTCGTTATTTAAAAAGAAGCCTAATTCATCGCAGTAATATTTTGAACCAAAACCGTCGTTGATGGTTGTTGTGGCAGCAACCGCATTTCCAAACTGATCTACAATAGAGTAATGCGTAGTTTCGGTGCTTTCGTTATACGTTACTTTTCCTTCTTTTATGTCTGATGATAAAGTAGCTTTTTCCGAATCAAAATTCGACATTCTTTCTTTTAAATAAGAATCAGATAAAAGTCCTTTAATTGGAATTTTTACAAAATCTGGATCGCCTAAAAACTGGCTTCTGTCGGCATAAGCTCTTCTTTCTGCTTCTACAATTACCTGAATGGATTGCTCAGAATTATGTCCCATTTTAGACAAATAAAAAGGAGAAATCATTTTCATGATCTGAGCCAGACAAATCCCGCCGCTGCTTGGAGGCGCCATCGATGTTACTTTCAAATCTTTATAATCAAACTGTAATGGATTTCTCCATTTTGCTTCATAAGATGCTAAATCTTTCAGAGTGATAATACCGCCTTTTTTCTTTAGATAATCTACCAAAACCTGAGCGGTTTTACCTTTATAAAACTCGTCTTTTCCGTTTTTTGAAATTCGCTTTAAAGTGCTGGCAAGAGCCGGATATTTAATCGTATCGCCTTCTTTAAATTTTCCTGCCATTAATGTATTGGGCCCATTTGCTTTTACTATGGCATCGTGATAAGCTTCTAATTGTTTTTGTTGTTTTTTGGTTACAACAACCCCTTTTTCTGCAAGGGCAATTACAGGTTTTAAAATTTCTGACATTGGCAGAGATCCCAGCTTTTTCTGAACTGCAAAAACTCCGGCAATAGTTCCCGGAACACCAATCGCTAAAGCCGATTCGGTACTTTTGCCTTTTATTACATTTCCGTCTTTATCCTGAAACATATTTTTTGTTGCAGCAAGAGGTGCTTTTTCGCGATAATCCAAACTGCCTACTTCGCCGTTTGCTTTTCTGTAAACCATAAAGCCGCCTCCGCCAAGATTTCCTGCGTATGGATATGCTACTGCAAGTGCCAGCTCAGTTGCTGCCATGGCATCAAAAGCGTTACCGCCTTTTTTCATGATTTCAACGCCAATTTTTGAGGCTTCTTCGCGGGCTGAAACCACCATTGCTTTTGAGGCAACTAATCCTGTTGGTGGTGCCGTATGCTGTGCGAAACTATAAATTGAGATAAAATAAAATAGAAGTGAAATTTTTTTCATAATCGGTTTTATTTATAATGAGAGTAATTTTTGTTCGGTATGTAGTTGGAGATCTTCAAAAAACACAGTGAATTCCTGTTCAAATTCGTTATAAAATTCTTTTAATTCCTCGCTGGCAAACTGCATTTTTGAGATGTTTTTTGATCTTCTGTCCATCTGGGTTAAAATTTGATGGATGCCATCGACGGTTTTATAACTTAAAAGCCAGTTTCTTTCGATCATATACGGCATTAAGCCCTGCGTTTTTTCAGTTAAAATAGAATAATTTTCATGCAGGGAATTGTAAAACCGGTTAATGAAATCTTCGAGTTTTTCATCTGAATAATTTGTCCAGTTTTTGGCTAAAAAATGATCGTAAACAATATCAACGATTACGCCAGAATAGTGATGGTATTTTTCGTGCAGCCTTTTTGTGCTTTGTCTGAAAATATCGTGCGAATCGGTATAAGTATCAATAAAACGATGTAAAAGAATTCCTTTTTGAACATCATCAGGGAATTGTTCAAATTGTTTTCCGCGAATTCCATCGGCCATAAAATTGCCAATTTTAATTAAGTCATTTTCACCGGAAAGATATATGTGGGCTAAGAAATTCATTCTTTTTAAGATGCTAAGGTTCTAAGTTGCTGAGACACTAAGTTTTTATTACTAACAAACTAAGTGGTTAAGACTATAAGCTTATTTTAGTAAAAGTATGAAAACTTTTTGACTTCATTTCAAGCAATGAGAGATAGCTTCATTCTTCATGCCAAAAAATCTTAGGACCTTTTCTGAAAAATCTTAGCTGCTTAGTATCTTAGAACCTTCGTAACTTTTCTATATTTGTATTTGGTAACCATAACTCACAAAAATGACTTTAATAAAATCGATTTCAGGAATACGAGGAACTATTGGTGGAAAAGTTGGAGATAACCTGACTCCTGTTGATGCTGTAAAGTTTGCATCGGCTTACGGAACTTTTCTAAAAAACAATACTTCAAAAGAAAAACTAACGGTTGTAATTGGCCGTGATGCCAGAATTTCCGGACCAATGATTCATAATCTGGTAGTAAATACTTTAATAGGTTTAGGAATTAATGTAATTGATCTTGGACTTTCGACAACGCCAACTGTAGAAGTTGCAGTTCCGTTAGAAAAAGCAGACGGAGGAATTATTTTAACAGCCTCTCACAATCCGAAACAATGGAATGCTTTAAAATTGTTAAACGAAAAAGGTGAATTTTTAAGCGGTGCCGATGGTGCTAAAATTTTAGAAATTGCCGAAGCTGAAGCTTTTGATTTTTCTGATGTTGACAATTTAGGAGAAATTACTCCAAATGATGCTTATATGGATATTCATATTGACGAGGTTTTAAACTTACCTTTGGTTGATGTTGAAGCTGTAAAAGCTGCAAAATTTAAAGTAGTAGTTGATGGAGTAAATTCATCAGGAGGAATTATTATTCCAAAATTATTAAAACAAATGGGCGTTGAAGTGGTAGAATTGTACTGTGAACCAAACGGACATTTCCCGCACAACCCGGAACCTTTAAAAGAGCATTTAACGGATATTTCTGAGTTAGTTGTAAAAGAAAAAGCACATTTAGGAGTTGTTGTTGATCCGGATGTTGACCGTTTGGCTTTTATCAGCGACGATGGAGAAATGTTTGGTGAAGAATATACTTTGGTAGCCTGCGCTGATTATGTTTTGAGTAAAACTCCGGGAAATACCGTTTCAAATATGTCGTCTTCGCGTGCATTGCGTGATGTGACAAATGCACATAACGGAAACTACGAGGCAAGTGCAGTAGGAGAAGTGAATGTTGTAGAATTAATGAAGAAGAATAATGCAGTTATAGGCGGTGAAGGTAACGGTGGAATTATTTATCCTGAATTGCATTACGGACGTGACAGTCTGGTAGGAGTAGCTTTATTTTTAACTCATTTAGCAAATAAAAAAATATCTGTTTCTGCTTTGAGAGCTTCTTATCCGGAGTATTATATGAGCAAAAACAAAATCGAATTAACACCGCAGATTGATGTTGATGCGATTTTAACAGCCATGACTGAAAAATATAAAAACGAAGATATTTCGACAATTGATGGTGTAAAAATTGATTTTGCTGCAGAATGGGTTCATTTAAGAAAATCAAACACAGAACCAATTATTCGTATTTATACTGAAGCACCTTCGCAAGATGCAGCAGATAAACTGGCTCTTCGAATTATTGATGAAATAAAAGTTATTGCAGGAATTTAATTTTAAGATTGCAATACGTAAAAAAAAACACCTCTTTCATATTTTTTGAAAGAGGTGTTTTTTTTATTATTCAACTCGATGTTTCCATCTTTTATGAGTCCACAGATAATATTCTGGCGCTTCATAAATTTGTTTTTCAACTTCTTTTAAATACTTTTCAGTGATGTCGAAATTTTGATATTCTTTAGGATCATCTGCAATGGTTAGAAAAGTTGCTTCATAATAACCTCTGGCTACTTTTTTAACTTTTACCATAATTACGCTTAGATCGTATTTTTTGGCCAGCATTTCGGCGCCTGTATGTACAGGAACTTCAATACCCATAAATTTCATCGAATGAAAAATTCGGTCCAGTTTTGGCGATTGATCACTTGCTAAACCGTACATGCTTACAAATCCTTTGCGCTGGTTTTGTGCCATTGTTGGAATTGCTTGTCTGGTTTCGATCATTTCTGTATTGTATTTTGATCGTATTTTTCTAATCAGTTTATCAAAATAACGATTGGCTAATCTTTTATAAACCGCAACGCCCTGAAAACCTAATTTTGGATTTATTGTTAAAAGCCACTCATAACTTGCATAGTGAGAGGCTACAAGAATAACGCTTTTGCCTTTTTTATAATAATCCTGTACCAATTCGATATTCGTTACATGGAATCTTTTTTCCATTTCTTCCGGCGAAATACTCATCGTTTTTACCATTTCCAAAAACATATCGCACATGTGGTGGTAAAATTTCTTTTCGATTGTTTTTCTTTCAGCATCGCTTAAATGCGGTAAAGTAAGAGCCAGATTTTCGCGTACGACTTTTTTGCGATACCCAATTACTCTGTAAACTAAAAAGCAAACAAAGTCAGAGAATAAATAAAATAAGCGGAATGGAAGTATAGAGATCAGCCATAATAATGGGTAGGCTAATATATAAACGAGAAATTGCATGTATATTTTTTTTACAAATATAAAGCAAAAATGAGAAATGAT
The DNA here is from genome assembly GCF_052044235.1 of Flavobacterium sp. 22659. Classification (NCBI taxonomy): domain Bacteria; kingdom Pseudomonadati; phylum Bacteroidota; class Flavobacteriia; order Flavobacteriales; family Flavobacteriaceae; genus Flavobacterium; species Flavobacterium sp. 22659. The sequence goes on along the minus strand of NZ_JBQEMU010000023.1, from coordinate 59,292 downwards.
CGATATTTTGGATTCTCATCAAGATATGTTCGATATTGACTATATTTACATTTCACATTAAATATTATTTATGAATACCATTTTAATTGGAATTATAGTAGCCAATATACTTATAAGCTATAAAGGTTTTAATGATTATGCTTTTTTTAGAAAATTTGAATTTCACGTAGGAAGTATTCGCGCCGGAGAACAAATTAGAATGCTCACATCTGGATTTTTGCATGCAGATATGATGCATTTATTTTTTAATATGCTTACACTTTGGTTTTTTGCGCCAGTTGTCATTGATTCGCTCGGAAATTTTTCTTTTGTTTTGGTTTATTTCGGAAGTCTGATTTTTGGAAGCCTTCTTACTATGCTGTTTCATAAAAACGATTACAGTTATCGTGCAGTTGGAGCTTCTGGAGCGGTTACCGGAGTTTTGTATTCGGCTATATTACTGCATCCGGATATGATGCTGGGAATATTTTTTGTTATTCCAATACCAGCCTATCTTTTTGGAATTTTATATTTATTGTATTCAATTTATGGAATGAAAGCCAAAAATGACAATATTGGTCATACGGCGCATTTTGGAGGCGCAGTTGGCGGATACTTAATTACTTTGATAAAAGTACCTTCATTAATTGTAGATCATAGTTTGATGACCATTTTACTGGCAATTCCAATTATTGTACTTTTTGTATTGGCAAAATCAGGAAAAATATAATGCTGGCATAACTTTTGAAATGCCTTTATCAAATAACTTAAAATATCACAAAAAATGAAAAAATTAGTATTATTTTTAACAATCATGTTTATGACTATGTCTTACGGCCAGGAAATTAAACAAATACCTCTAATTAACGTTAATGGAGAAGGAAAAGTAAAAGTAGCCCCTGATCAGGTTTGTATTTCAGCTACGGTTGAAACTAAAGGGAATAATGCTAAAGACGTCAAAAAACAAAATGACGAAAAAATGGATGCGGTTTTAAAATTCATTAAAAAAATGAATGTTCCAACAACAGATTTTAAAACTAAACAAGTTGCTCTTAATCCGCAGTACGATTACGAGAAAAAGAAAACAAGCTACAATGCTGCTCAAACAGTTGAAATCGTATTAAAAGATTTAAACAAATATGATGAGTTGATGGAAGGTTTGGTGCAACAAGGAATTAACCGTATTGATAATGTTTCTTTTGAATCTTCTAAATTGGCACAATACCAGTCTGAGGCAAGAAAAATTGCTATGAAAGATGCTAAAGTAAAAGCAGAAGAATACGTGTCTGTTTTAGGTCAAAAAGTAGGTAAAGCATTTACAATTTCTGATAACTCTCAGGTTTACCACCCAAGACCAATGTATGCTGCAATGAAAACAGAAATGATGGATGCTTCTGGTGCTTCAAATCAAACTCTTGCAATTGGAGAAATCGAAATTACAGCTAATGTAAGCGTGAGTTTTGTTTTAGACTAAGTCTATAAATATCTAAATATTTTAAAATCCAAATTCCAATTTTTAAGGAATTTGGATTTTTTTTGTCTTCATTTTTTTTAAGATTTACTCTTAAATAACGCCTAATTTCTGTCTGAAAGCTAGGCGTTATTTTTTTTAAACACTTTATTTTTTTGATTTTTCGGCATTGAGTTAAAAAAAATCTTACATGATGTGCAAAAAATACTTGTTTTTTAATTGTCTTATTTTTAGGTGTTTATAATTACTATAACAATTTCGTTAACATTTTTTTTGCAAAAAGTTCTCTTAAAACTTTTTGATTATTGTTTTTAAATATATCTTTGTTCTATCAAATTAGTAGAGTTTAAAAAATAGTTAAAGATTAAAGGCCTTCAAAGAGATTTCAATTTGAACAGGCGAGTGATCATTTGCAATTTCTGTTAGAATTTTCAATGTCAATAATTCTTCAATCACAAATTCATACCAATTTTTAGTAAAAACACTGCCTTACATTTTAGGGTTGAAATTGTATAAAAGCCAATTCAAAATAAATAGTAATCAAAATAAAAAGAAAAATGAAAAAACGAATGTGTTGCAGATAAATAAAAAACCATTTCTGTTGCAGCAGAAATGGCGAAGCTTAAAGAAATTGTACATCTCTTAGAAGGAAAGCGGGAATGGAGTATATCCGTTTGCTTGCCTTGATTTATTAAACTAAAACAAAGTAATGAAAAAAATATTAAATAGATATACATGGTTATGTATTTTGTTGATTTCCATAGGGATTAACGCTCAGGAGACTAAGCCGTTGATCCAGTCAAAACTCGTAGGAACGGTGGTTGATGCTGTTACAAAAGACCCTGTTATTGGTGCTTCTGTTGTTATTAAAGGCACGACACATGGTGTTCAAACAGATTTTGACGGTAAATTTTTCTTTCAAACTGGACAAAAATTTCCTTATACTGTAATAGTAAGCTATTTAGGTTATAAAAAAGCAGAAGTTGTAGTTAATGATAATCCGGTTGTTATTGAACTTACTGAAGAACAAAATCAATTATCAGAAGTTGTGGTTACGGCACTTGGTATTTCAAAAGAAAAGAAATCTTTAGGATACACAACTCAGGCACTTAAAAACAAAGATATCGCTGATACAAAAGAAACTAACTTTTTAAACAGTCTTAGCGGTAAATTAGCCGGGGTGCGTATTACAAACTCTCAGGGTGATATGGGTTCTTCTCGTATTATTATTCGTGGAGAAACTTCTATTGCAGGAAACAATCAGCCTTTATTTGTTGTAGATGGAGTTCCTGTAGACAACTCGCAGTTAGGAAGCGTTGGAGGGGCAACTCGTGATTTTAAAAATGCAATTGCCGATTTAAATCCGAATGATATTGAAACGTTAACAGTATTGAAAGGTCCTAACGCAGCGGCACTTTACGGATCGCGTGCGGCGCATGGTGTTGTACTTATTACTACAAAATCTGGAAAAAGCCAAAAGGGACTTGGAATTACCTTCAGTTCTGGTATTACAATTTCTCAGGTAGCTACTTTACCAAGTTTTCAAAATTCATACGGACAAGGTTCAAACGGAAGATTTAGTTTTGTTGACGGAAAAGGAGGCGGCGTAAATGATGGAGTTGACGAAAGCTGGGGACCAAGATTGGATGGACGTTTGATTCCTCAATTCTACTCAAACGGTGAAGCTGTACCTTTTGTGGCTCATCCAAATAATGTGAAAGACTTCTTTAATACTGGTGTTACGTATGACAATAGTATTTCTGTAGCAAGATCAGATGAAAAATCAGATTTTCGTTTAGGAGTAAACAATCAAAAACAATTAGGAACAGTGCCAAATAGTGAAGTAAACAAAACAAACTTTACTATTAATACTAATTACCAAATTTCAAAAGGTATTAGAGTTGGTGCTACAGCTAATTATATTACAACTAATGCTCCGGCTTTACCAGGTGGTCCATCTGGAAACCGTGCAGCTGGTGTAATGCTTCAGTTCCTTTGGTTCGGACGTCAGGTTGATATCAATCAGCTTAGAAATAACAGAGATGTTAACTGGAACAACAGTTACTACAGCAACCCTTACTGGAATGCTTATTACAATACTACAAGCCAGCAGCGTAACCGTATTATTGGTGATGTGCATTTGGATGCAAAATTAGCTGAAGGTCTTAACTTTAAATTCCGTACAGGAGTTGATTACTATAATGACAGAAGAAAATACACTATCAAATACGGTACAAACGGAACGCCTTTTGGTTCTTATGCAGAAGATGCTTACACTGTAAATGAGCAGAATACTGAAGGTATTTTTACTTATACTAAAAAACTTAATGATGATTTTACTGTAGATGCACTTGCCGGTTTTAATATTCGTAACCACAGCGATGCAAACAATTATCAAAAAGCACCACGTTTAGCTGTACCTGATTTGTACACTTTGACGAATTCAAGAGATCCATTGACATCATCAAATACATTGTCAAGATTAAGAGTTTACAGTGCTTATGCTTCGGCACAATTTGGATATAAAAACTATGCTTATTTAAACCTTACAGCTCGTAATGACTGGTCATCTACATTACCAAGCAGTAACCGTTCTTATTTTTATCCATCTATTAATGGAAGTTTAATATTATCTGAGGCTTTAAAATTAAAAAGCAATACACTTGATTTCTTAAAATTACGCGGTGGATGGTCTGAAGTTGGTAATGATGCAGATCCTTATCAATTGTCTACAGTTTATAATTTCCAGACTGCATTTGACGGAAATCCAATTCAGACTTCTTCACAAAAGAAATTGAATGAAAACTTAAAACCAGAAACAACTCGTTCGACTGAGGTAGGTTTAGAGGCTTCTTTCTTTAAAAACAGACTTCACTTTGATTTTGCTTATTATAATACAAATAGTTTCGACCAGATTTTGGAGATTAAAACAACAGCTTCAAGCGGATATAACTCTCAGTTAATCAATGCTGGAAAAGTCAACAATAATGGTATAGAAATTCAATTAGACGGAACTCCGGTTCAGACTGAAAATTTCAAATGGAATATTGGAGCCAATTATTCTAGAAACAGAAGTAAAGTAGAGATTTTAGATTATGCAAAACAAATCCAAAACTATACAATTGGTTCATCAGGCGGTGTTGATGTATTAGCATCTGTAGGACAAGCTTATGGCGCACTTTACGGAACAGCTTACCTTCGTGATGCAAGCGGAAACATTGTAGTAGGAGCAAACGGATTACCAAAAGCAGATCCAACGAAAAGAGTTTTAGGACATTACACTCCAGATTATTTAGCTGGTGTTACTAATACTTTGACTTATAAAAATCTTGAATTATCGTTTCTTGTTGATGCAAGTGTAGGAGGTGAAATTTTCTCAGGAACTAACAGAACCGGAACTTATACAGGTGTATTGGCTTCAACGCTTCCGGGACGTGGTGCTGAAAATGGCGGTTTGAGCTATTATTTAAATGGTACTACAAAAACTTTAGTAAACGGAGCAGCACCAGGCGGAGCAGCAGTTTATGATGACGGTATGGTTTTTAACGGAGTTTATGACAATGGAACTCCAAACACTACTATAATCAGTGCGCAGGAATATTACAAAGCATCATACAACATTAGTGAAGCTTACATTTACAGCTCAACTTTTGTAAAAATGAGAGAAATTAAACTGGCTTACAATTTCAACAAGTCATTTGCTAAAAAACTAGGATTAGAAGGGGCAAGTATTACTGCAGTAGGACGTAACCTTTTCTTTATCTACAAAGATGCACCAAATATTGATCCTGAAACGGCTTTCAATACTGGAAATGCACAAGGTTTGGAGAGTTTAGCTTTACCAACAACTAGAAATTTCAGCCTTAATGTTAATCTTAAATTCTAAAAATAAAGAATCATGCTAAAAAAAATAGCCTATATAACTCTATTTGCATTAACATTGACCTCTTGCAGCGATACGCTGGATGATATCAACAAAAATCCAAATGCAACTGAAACACCATTGGCACCTTACTTGTTAACAGGAACTTTAAAACAAGGAGCTGACTTATATTGGGGAGATGCTAATAATTTTAACTCGTCTTTACTATTTGTACAGCATTGGGCTAAAATTCAATACACTGAGCCAGACAGATATGATGTTTCGAACACGTCTTTTACTTCTTTATGGAATACAGGTTATGCAACCTTGATTACAGACTTGAATACCATTATTAATTTCCCGGATGCTCAGGCCAATTCAAATTATAAAGGAATTGCTATTGCTTTACGTTCATGGACATTTTTATTGTTGACAGATGCTTACGGAAATATTCCGTACAAAGAAGCAGGTCAAAAAGTAACACCAGCATACGATAGTCAAAAAGATGTGTACACAGGTCTGCTTGAAGATTTAAAAAAAGCACAGTCTTTATTAGGAGCAGCAAATGGTACTGTAACTGGAGATTTAGTTTACAAGGGAGATGTTGTAAAATGGAAAAGATTTGTGAATTCACTTCGTCTGAGAATTGCATTAAGAATTTCAGACAGAGAACCGGTTTTAGCTAAACAAGCTGCTATTGATGCAACAAGTGATGCGGCTGGAGTATTAGCCAGTAATGCAGATACATTTAAGTTTACTTACATCAGCTCGCCTCAACAAAACCCTGCATCAGCCTGGTTTGAAACTCGTGATGATTTCCGTATTTCAAAAACTATGGTAGATAAATTAAAAGAATTTTCAGATCCGCGTTTACCGGTTTATGCACAATTGCCATCAGATGCAAGTGTTGGTACATACGTTGGCGGCGGTAACGGATTATCCAACAGTGATGCCAACAGCCAGGGTTTTGCCAAAACATCAAAACCAGGAACTTATTTTCTGACATCAACATCACCAGCGGTAATTTATTCTTACTCTGAAGTATTGTTTAATCTTGCTGAAGCTGCAGCTAGAGGTTATATTTCTGGAGATGCAGAACAGCTTTATAAAAATGCAATTACGGCATCTTTCAATCAATTTGGAATTACTGATGCAACAGTTATTTCTAATTATTTGAATCAGGCAAACGTGAAGTACGATGCATCAAATTATGCGAAATCAATTGGTACTCAAAAATGGATTGCTTTCTTCGGACAAGGTTTGGATGCTTTTACAGAATGGAGAAGATTAGATTATCCAGTATTAACAGCGGGCCCAAATACTGTTTTAGACGGAAAAATTCCTTCTCGTTTATTCTATCCGGGTACAGAGCAGTCATTAAATGGGATCAGTTATCAGGCTGCGATAGAAGCTCAGGGAAAAGATTTACTGACTACAAAATTATGGTTTGATGTAAAATAATCTGCATTAGAACTAATTTTAAGCTGAATATAAAGAAAGGCTGTCTCACAATTCGTGAGGCAGCCTTTTTTGTTTTACTGCAAAACAGCAATTAGAAATGCACAAATCTCTCTGAATTTGCGCATTTTTTCTGCTTTAATTTTTCATCCTGTATAAAGTATGTTTTGTGACCAATAATTTCCGCTTTGTGTCATTTTTTTATAATCGATTTTGTATCTGCAATAATTTAGACTCATGACAATGTTCAAGTATTGTCTAAATGTATATCCCAAAACTGCTATAAACCACAAAACTATGAATAAAAACACACCTTTAAATTCAGGAATGCAGCCTGATTTAAAAATCGAAACTGCTATTATTGGTGCCGGAACTTCCGGATTATACACCGCTTATCGTTTGGTAACAGATAAAAAATATACCGCAGATCAGGTGCAGATTTTTGACCTGAGCAGTAAACTGGGCGGAAGACTGGAATCTGTTATTATGCCGGGAATGGATTTCTGGGGCGAGTTAGGAGGAATGCGCTATCTGACTTCTCAGGAAATCGTAACTACTTTAATTGAAGGTTATGTATCCCCAAAAGATCCTAAAAAACGTATTCCTGTTTTAAAAGATAAAATGACACCGGTTCCGTTTCCAATGGGCAAGTCGTCAAAATTACTAATGTATCTTAGAAAAGAACGTTTTAAACAAGATGCGTGGGATGAAGCTCAGAAAAAAGGTAAAAAACTGCCAACGCGATATTATCTTAATAAAAATGATGTAGGTTTTAGTTCAGACCAGCTTTTTAATAAAATTATTTATGATGTTTTAATGGCTGATCCGTGGGTTGCGAAAACCTATGGCAAAAAAATCAAAAAAGGACATAATGTATACGATTATACTTTTGAGTTAACGAGTGAAGATTGGGATGAAATCAAACCAAGACTGGTTTACAATTTTCCAAAATCGCCTTATGATAAAAGAAAAGTAAACGATCTGGGTTTCTGGAATTTAATTAAAGATCAGGTTTCGCAGGAAGGATATGAGTTTTTAGCCAATGCGGGAGGTTATTATTCAAATACCATCAACTGGAATTCTGCCGAAGCTTTTCCTTATATGGTGGGCGATTTTACTGCAGGAACAATTTATAAAACCATTGAAGAAGGTTACGACAGTATTGCTTATGCAGTTGCCAATTCTTATATGGAACACAAAGGTGCGTGCATTTGGTCAGAAAACAAATTAGAGACTTTTACCAAAGAACATTCTGTAAAAACACATAAATACCAGCTTACTTTTCTAAATATAAAAACCAACAGCAAATGGCATGTATATGCTAATTCAATTGTTTTGGCTATGCCGAGAAAATCTTTAGAACTTTTAGACCAGAACAATTTCTTTTTCAATGTGAATGAAAATTCGGTTTTAAATGAAAATATCCGTTCTGTTATTATGGAGCCGGCTTTCAAAATATTAATGGGCTTTGAATATCCGTGGTGGAAAGAATTAGGAATAGATTCAGGACATTCGATTACCGATTTACCAATGAGACAATGCTACTACTTTGGAACCGATAAAAAAACGAAAAACTCCATGCTTTTAGGAAGCTACGGCGATATGGAAACCGAAACATTCTGGAAAGCGCTTTCTGATGATAAAGTACTTTTTGAAGTTAAAGCGGCTAAATCGGCTTCGTTAAAAGAGCTTCACCAATTAAATGATGTACAGGCTACAAAACTTATGGTAGACGAATTGATGAATCAGCTTCGCGAACTGCACGGTAAAGATGTAACCATACCAGAACCTTATGTAACCTATTTTAAAGACTGGACAGATGAGCCTTTTGGAGCAGGATATCATGCGTGGAAAGCAGGATTTTCTGTTGGAGATGTCATGAAATATATGAGAAAACCAAAACATGATGAACAGATTCATATTTGCGGTGAAGCATATTCAGATCAGCAGGGCTGGGTTGAAGGAGCATTTTGTGAGGCAGAGAAAATGCTGCAGGATTATTTTGGGCTGAAACGTCCGTTCTGGCTTCCTGACAATTACTATTTAGGATGGTAAAAGGAGAAGTTTTTGTTAGTAATTCAAATCATTAATTTAAAAAAGTAATAGTATGTTAAAACGTAACGGCTTTGATGATGAGTTAAATTTAACTCATTTAGATGCAAACATAGATTCAAATCAAAATGAAATATCATTTAAAGGAGCTCCCGAAACCGAAGGTATATTGGCGAGTATGATGAAAGGATATTCAAAAGTTCAAATTGAAACTCCAATCAGGCCTTTTCACGAAAGTAATCTGCAGAAAATTGTAGACAATGTAGATTATGGTATTTTAAGAGCATTACAAGGAACCTGGGTAAGCTATAATCATAATGGAAATGGTTCAAGAGAATTAATAGGAAGCGGTATACACACTACAATTATGCCTTCGCCGGGTACTAATGCAGGAACTATTCCCGGAAAATTTAGTTTTGAATGTGAAGAATATATCGAAAAACTGACATTTGATTTAGTACCGGGAGGAGTCCGCAATCGCGGCGGCGCCAACGAGCAGTTTTGCGGTGCAGTTAAATATGAACAAAGTATTAAAAGTGTAAATGCTGTGCCGGGAGAATCAGCTTTAAAATACACTCCAATTCATGAAGAAAACGGAATGTATTTGTGGCTGAGCGATATATTTAATTATGCTGCCACAGAAAAAACAATTGAAGAGGATCGAGGCATACATGCATTAGAACCAGATGCTCCTAATAGAGATTTATATAAAAGCGGTTATCAGGATGAAACGGTTTTCTTGATTATAAATGATTTAGGTGAAAAAGAATATGTAACTCTCGAAAATTTAAAAGGAAGACCTTATCTTTCTATTGTTCCTGCTAAAGAGTTAAAACCGGGAGCAGGGCAGACAGGACCTTACTTTATACCCGACTATTCTATTTCACGAAGCGGCGTAATTCCGCACGGAAGCACCATAACATTGTTAGGAGATCTAACTAGAGGCAAGTCAGGTTATTTAATTAATACTGCACCTGAATTTCCAGAAGGTAATGCAGCGTGGGAATACGATCACCTTTCTATTTCAAAAACTATGGGAGGTGCAGGAGCAAGTAAAAAAGAGCCTATAAATCTTGATAAAGCCCCGCCTGCATGGGTATTTGAAAAGCTTAACAAAGATAATGACCCTCAGGAAAACAGGATTTATACACAGCGAATTCTGGCACATCCGTTATATCCGTATTCAGTAAGACCGGACTTAAGACTGCGTGATTCTTTAAAAGGAGAAACTATAAAAAATCATGTGCTTATTCAGATGTCATCTAAAAATAAAACGGGAGCACAAGGCGGAATATTAAATGTTCCGTTTGTAAATCGTTTTGTTACTACAGTTGAAATGAACATGCGAATGTGGATTGAAACTGTTGAAGAAAATGGAAAAGAAATTCTGCAGCTGCAATACGAGCAGATCATATTTTTTGAATTTGATTTTGGAGATGACGGCGGTACAACAAGCTGGCCTCATATACAAGTAAATACACTTCGTAAAATCGAAGATGTTTCGCCAGAACAGAGACAATTAATGGAAGAACAGTTTCCATCTTCTCATAAAATAGAATCTCCTGCTTCAGGATGTCCTTATCATAAAGGTTAAAATTATTCTGGAGAAATAATTCAGAAACAAAAAAACACAAGAAAAAGAAAAGCCGATGAACAACTCATCGGCTTTACCAGTATTTGTCTATCCACATTCAACTTTGCATTAAGAAAGTTTCATCTGCAGTATCATCTTCCTCAAAATTTTCTGCTTCCTCTTCTTCCCAATCATTTTCGTCGTATTCTGACTCCATATCATCCTCAAGAAATTCATCTTCTAAATCGTCTAACTCAAGATTGTAATGATTATTGGCTGATAGTGTACTGGAAAGATTTCCCTGCAGATAATCATCATAATTCAATAAAAGCTGTTCTTCGTAAGCGGTTATATCTCCTGAATATTCTTCAGAATTATAATAGTAATTGTCAGAAATCATAATATATAAGTTTTAAATTAATAGACTGAGTTTTATCTAATTTTCTCAATTAGAATTATTTAAAAGTAAAACTTTTTATTTCTGTTAATTTATATAATTATGAAAATGAATTGCTTAATTCTCATTTTAGAAGATGACTTTCTATATCAATTTATATTTGATTTCTTTATATTTAGAACGGCCTACAGGTAGTATTTCTCCATTTTTTAGTAACATCTGATATCGGCCTCCGGCTTCTACAACGAGCTTTTCTGCTTCATTCCAGCAGAGAATATATGATTTGTGTATTCGTTCGAATGTTATTGGCAGCAGTTTTTCCAGCGATTCCAGCGATTTGTCATGTAATTCTATACGACCGTCATGTAAATGCAATTCTGTATAAATACCGGCGCCTTTTATGTATTTAATATCTTTGATAGTAATGAGTTTAATAGTTTTTGCTTTTTTTACTGCTAAAAACTGGATATCACTTCCCGCTTTTCTTTCTGGTGCAGTATAACGGATAAAGGCTTGCGCGAGTCTGTTTTCGTCAAATGGTTTGGGCACAAAATCTAAAACGCCGTAATTAAATGCAGTAATAGCCTTGTCTGTATATGCTGAAATAATAATGGTTTGAAAAGATTTTGATACAACAGTCTGCAGGACATCAAATCCATCTTCACCATTTAGGTTTAAATCCAAAAGCAATAAATCAATTTCATTTTGATCGATTGTATTTAAGCCGTTTTCAACTGAATCAGAAAGAAAAATCTGGACATCTTTATTAAAAAATCCTCTTGTCATTCTTTCGATTCGTTTTGCAATTCTCGCTTCGTCTTCAATAATTAGAATTTTCATTTTGTATCAAAAATTTTAATTTCTGTGAGCCATCCTTCTTCAACAGCAAAAGAATCAAACTGCCAGTTATTGCCATAACTTTCATTTAATCGGGCTTTTATATATTTAAAACCTGTTCCGCTGAGGTCGCTTTTCTTTTTATTTCGATTTTTTGCCACGGTGCGCAAAGTATATTGTTTGTATTTTTTTTCTCTTATAAAACTTAAACAGAAAGTAATCGAACCATCGTTTGAAGGTAAACTGTGTGTAATGCCATTTTCTATAATGGTGTGAATAATGGCAGGCGGAATTTCTTCATTTTCATCAATATTTTTTTCTTCCCATTTGTAACTCAATTCTTTTCTAAAAGACATTACTTCTAAATGCTTTTTGCATAATTCAATCTCTTGTCTTACAGGAATTAAGGTTTCTTCAGAAATTGAATTCATAATATCAAATTCGTCTGCCAGCGCCCGAATGAACACAATACCCTGCTGCGGTGATTCTTCGATCCAGTCAATGAGCGAAGTAAGAGTGTTGCGAAGAAAATGCGGCTGAATATTTTTCTTAACAAGTTCGAGCTGTAATCTGGACGAAAGTAATAACGATGCATTATGAGCTTCTTCTAAAGCTTTAGTTTTAATGGTATGCAGGTAAAGCATTGACAATACGATAATGGTAAAAGAGATAAACAATCCAAAATCATAAAATATAAATTTATTTACTACAATGCTGGCCAACAAGCCCACAACTACTATTACTCCGCCTTTAATTTTTCGAAATGCCGCATCGACTGCAATAATAATAGAGACAAAACACATTACATAGCTAAAATATATGGCTGTTTTGTCGTAATGACCGTAATGTTTAACATATATTATTACAAGACCTGCAAATAAAAGAAATAGAAATAACCGCTTTCTTTTAAAGCCAAACTGCAGCATAAAATACCACGGAACCAATATAGAAATTATAAAAGTAAGCAAGCCTACAATTTGCAGCCGTGTATAAAAGTGGGTATACGGAATGTCGATATAAAATTTTATGTATTCTATAATAAGCAGGCAGAAAAAGAGCAGACAGATTATTCCGAAAAGCAAAACTGTTGCTTCTTTGCGAGTGCTGTTGATGTATAGAAAAAAATAATAAATTGATGCAATGAGAAAAGCCCCGGCCATGAGGTTCATAAAAGACATAACAATAAGCGGTGCGCGGTGCAGCCTTAAATAACTTTCGAGTTTTACATCTATGCCGCGCAGGGTTTCTCTAAGCTGCATTTGTGTTCCTGTTATGGTTACAATATGTTTGCCTTTACCAGCCAGTTTTTCGGGTATTTGGTAATAGCTCATTTCTGTTCCCGGTACTTCGCTCTGACCAGATTTTGCCATTTTACCGTTGCTTCCCACTAATACACCGTCCCAATAAACGTCAAAAGCACCAAAAGCATTAATCTGCAGTCCCAGCGGAGCAGAGGGATTTTCTCGTTTATAAAGATCAACATCAATATTAACCTTAAATATAGAATCTGGTGATGAACCCAGATAATCATGTGGTTTATCATCATCTTTATAATAAGTTACATCAGATTTGACGAACTCCGTATACTGTTTACATGATGTAAACAATAGCAGTAAAAAAATGGTAAAAAAGGCTGATCTATACATAGGATAAAGATAAAATAAATATCGAATTGCGAAGTGCATTTCAAAAGCTCTTAGAGCCGTTTGAATGTTTTAAAGAACACTGGTTTGTTTTATAAAGTAATCTTGTATCATAAAACCAATAAACATGAAAACAGTAATAACCAGTATTTTAATTTTATTAATTCCTATGCTTGGCCTTTCACAGCAAACAGTTGTTTCGGGTAAAGTTCAGGATAATGCAAATAAAGAAGCGATTCCTTATGCAACAGTATCAATACAAGACAGCACATTAAAAACATTGGCAGTTGGTGTAACCGATGATAAAGGTGATTTTGTTCTTGAAAAACTGCCAAATGGCAAAATGACAATCACTTTTAGTTACATTGGATATCAAAATTACAGCCGAACATTTGAAATCATTTCGGGCAGGCCAAAAATTGAATTAGGAACAATTGATTTACATTCTGATGCAGTTCAATTAAACGCCGTTGAAATTACAGGACAAAAATCGAGTGTGAGCTTAAAACTTGATAAAAAAGTTTTTGAAGTTGGTAAAGATGTGCTTTCGCAGAATGGTTCTGCACATGATGTTTTAAATAGTGTTCCGTCTGTAACCGTTAGTCCGACTGGCGGCGTAAGTCTTCGCGGTAACAGCAGTGTATTGGTCTTAATTAACGGACGACAATCTGGTTTAACACAAAATAATGCTCTTGACCAAATTGCAGCCGATCAGATTGAGCGTATTGAGGTAATAACAAATCCTTCGTCTCGATATGATGCTTCCGGTTCGGCAGGGATTATTAATATTATTTTAAAGCGAAACAAAAAAAGCGGTTTTAGCGGTCAGGTTCGATTAGTGGCAGGATCTCCAAATGACAGCCGTCTAAATCCAAGCATCAATTTTAAATCAGATAAAATCAATATTTTTTCAAATTTTGGGATACGTTCTTCAGATTATGTTGGTTTATATACCACAAACCAGACTACTACAGATAATGGTAAATCAAATTATTTAAACCGAGTGCAAAATGAGGATCGTCATGACGATGGAAAATTAATGTATTTTGGAGCCGATTATTATATAGATGAACATCGAACTATTACAGCTGCGTTTTTAAAAAATGCTACAGAAGATGATGATAAAACTCATTTATTATACAATTATGGTCAGGCCGAAAATGTAAAAGACAGTGTTTTAGCAAGAGAAGGTAAATCATTAGAAAAAAGAGATTACAACCAATTAGAATTTAATTATACCCAGACTTTTAAACGTCCGGCAAAAAAATGGACAATTGACGTTCAGTATGATTGGTGGAACAGCGATAAAAACTGGAATCTTTCGACACAGCGTTTGTATCCAGAAACATTGGCTTATCCCGGTATTCGGACTAATTCAGTAGGAAATAGTAAAGATCTGCTTGTTCAGAGTGATTTTGTACAGCCGATAGATACAATTTCAACATTTGAAGTTGGTGTTAAAACTGAGATTCGTAAAGTTTCCAGTCAATTTTTGGCAGAACAGCAAGAAGATGATATTTGGAAAATCTATCAAAATATTGATAACGACTTAAAGTATACAGAAACAATTGCCAGCGGATATGCACAATACAGCAGTAAGATTAAACGATTCAGCTATATGTTTGGACTGCGCACCGAGTTTACCAAAATTTCGATTACAGATAGTAAAAACACATATAGTGATGATAAAAATTATAACAGACTATTTCCTAGCGTTAATTTGAGCTATAAGTTTGATGCATCAACTTTACAGTTAAATTACAGTAAGCGCATCAATCGTCCGCCCTTATATGCTTTATATCCTTTTAATGAAGTAACAGATTTAAATGCACAATATGTTGGAAATCCAGATCTTAATCCATCTTATACAGATGTTTTTGAGCTGGCTTTTCTTAAAACATGGAAAAAATTTACTTTAAATCCGTCTGTTTATTACCAGTGGGAAAGCGGTTATATACAAGATTTTACCTATCGTGAAAACAATATTTTTTATACAACACCCATTAATATTCAACATGAAATACGAAGCGGTATTGAAATTTCAACCTTATATAATCCTGCAAAATGGCTTCAGGTAAATATGGAAATGAATTTTTATCATTTTAAACAAAAAGGAAGTTATCAGGATGAAGACCTTAATTATGAAGGAAAGACTTTTACCGGACGTTTAAACACACAGATTAAACTGCCTGCAAAATTTAGTTTTCAGGGACGTTACAATTTTCGCGGAGCGCAGCAAAATGCACAAACCAAAAATGATCCGCTGCAATCGCTTGATTTTGGGTTAAGTAAAGTTTTATTGAAAGATAAAGCGACTATTGTATTTGATGTTACAAATGCATTTGATCTGCGTCAAAACAAAAGCACTACAATTGGTGACAATTATTACCTAAATGTGAATAGTATACCTAATGCGGCCCGATACAGACTTAGTTTTGTGTATCGTTTTAATTTAACGGATCCAAAAGGAATTAGACAAGCAAATAACGCGAATCGCAATTAATCTTTCAGGTTCATAAAAAACATGCTTAATTTTTTAAGCATGTTTTTTATTTAGTTAAACTCCTGTTTTAACATTTATAGGAGAGGTGTTATTAACCTTTGCCCATTTAGTATCATTGACTTTATTTGTTGCTATTACTGAATGATTGAATCTTAAAATATCATTCCAGTCTTTCTCTTTGTCAACATCGTACACACGCGTAATGCGGGTTGAAGGTCCGCTGTAAGAATACTTTAAACCTTTTGATTTTGACATATTATAAACAACAATATTATTAATATCCTTTTCATCATCAATATCTATATCACTAAAACAGCGTCGGTCTAAAATATCAGTATTAGAGTATCTTTTTTTCCATCCCTTGTTTCCGCTCAGGCAAAAAATAAATTTGCCTAACATATCACCAATTTTATGCCAGCCGTAAACTCTGGCATTATCATATAATCCGGCTTTTCTATCTGGCATCATAGCATTTGGCATAAAGATTTTATCATCTCCAAAATACTGCTGCAAATACGTATCGATTTCTTCATGAAATCTGGCATATCCTCCGAATTTACTTTTTATGTCTATAGTAACAAAAACCGGGTAATGTAATTTATTGGCTTCGTGCCAGGTTTTTAGAATGTCAAGAAAATATTTCAATTTGGTTTGACGTCCATTTGAATGACTTACAGTAAAATATCCTTCCTGTATAGAGCTATACGGAACATATTTTGAGGAATGCCTCCAAATGTCGAGTTCGAGTCCCAAGCATCCATCTTTTGCAGGATCATTTGGATCAAACAATAATTGAGTAGGCAGAGCCGGCAATGCATCAACATAACTGTTATGTGAAGCCTTAATTTGAATTTGATTATAAAGACGATCTTTTAGTTCCATAGTTTTTTTATTTAGGGGTTAATAAAATAATAAAGAGGAATGAAGTTCGAGAGATAAGCATCTTGCTGCCGACTTAAAAAAAGTCCGCACAACTTCTTTAGATTTCTATAGTTTAAAACTACTATTTTTCGTTTCGCTGGTTAAAAAAAATGTTCTAAAGCACCATTTTTTTGTTATGAAACCCGATAATTTTCTTAAGATTTTGAAAGAGGAGTTTTGGCAATAAATAAGGAGCCGTTTTTTTAGTTCAATTTTAAAGAAGAGTGTTACTAACTCATTCGGTTAATTAAATATCTATTATTTACCGTCTTTTTTGGTTAATATGTTTTTTTAATACTAAAATACTGCGTTTAATGTATTTTCAAGACTTTAGTATACCCAAAAACGTATTTTAATATCCCTACTTTAAATCAAATTTGCGGTGAAATCATAATGTGATTCAGCCGGCACAATAATGATTTCCAAAACTAACTATCAATAACCAAAATTTCAAACCAAAAATGAAAAATCACTTTAGGATTAAAAAAGGTTCTAATTGTGTATCTGAATTTAATTTGAAAAAGAAAATGATGATATTATCTCTATTGTTTTCTTTATTTCAGGTTTCTGGATACGCCATTAGTTCTACAAGTACAACTGTATCTTCAAATGTACTTCAAACAGAAATTAAAGGACAGGTAAATGACGAAAACGGTATGCCATTGCCGGGAGTTACTGTTTTAGAAAAAGGAAGTAAAAATGCTGCGTTAACAGATTTTGACGGAAAGTTTTCTTTAAAAGTAGAGAATCCTAATTCTGTATTACTAATATCTTTTTTAGGCTATACGACTGCCGAAGTCAGCCTAAAAGGTAAAACTTCAATTACTGTAAAAATGCAAAAAGCAACAACTTCATTAGATGAGGTAGTTGTAGTAGGTTATGGTAAAATGAAGAAAAAGGATTTAACGGGAGCAATTGTTCAGGTTTCGCCTGATAAATTGGTAAACCAAAATCCGCAGACGGTTCAGGATATCTTAAGAGGTACTCCTGGAGTAAGAGTAGGGTATGATCCTTCTGCAAAAGGAGGCGGGAGAATACAAATTCGTGGTCAGACTTCTGTATATACTGCAAGTAATAATAAGGATGATAAATACGGACCTCATAATGACCCGCTTATTATTTTAGACGGAATGCAGTTTTATGGTGAACTTTCAGAAATTAATCCTGACGATATTGCACAGCTTGATATTTTAAAAGATGCTTCGGCAGCATCTGTATACGGATCGAGAGCAGCGGCTGGGGTTATCCTTATTTCAACTAAAAAAGGTAAAACGGGTAAACCTATGGTTAGTTTTACTACTAACACAACGATCAGCAATAAAAGTGCCTATCGTAAAGTGTATTCTCCAGAAGGCTACTTAAAATATCGAGAAGACTGGGAAACTGCCCAAACGTATGGTGTTAATACTGCAACAGGGCAATACGAAGCCTTTATAACAGGAACAGTTGCAAATGGCAGACCTGGGTATTTTTCAAATCCAAATGATTTGTCAAAATGGGGCATTACCGAAGCACAATGGCTGGCTTATCAGCCAACAGCTCAAACAGTCGGGAAAAGCAGCAAAGAAGTTTGGGGAGCCCGTTTAGGACTAAATTTTGATCCTTCGCTGATGGCAAATTTCCTGGCTGATAAAACACACGACTGGAGTAACAGTTCTTTTAGAACAGGAATTAATCATGATAATAATTTGAGTATTTCGGGTGCAGGTGACCGAGTAAATTATTATATGTCTTTTGGTTATTTAACTTCAGAAGGAGCGATTGTTGGAAATGATTACAAATCAGCTCGTTCTAACATGAAAGTTGACGCTAAAGTTACGGACTGGCTTGACCTTGGATTAAACGTTAATTTTCAGGATCGATCAGATGGAGATATAACTCCTTCTTTAGGAACAAACCCCGGAGATAATAATATGATGAGAACCAGCCCGTTTGGAACTTTTATAGATGCAAATGGCAATTATGAAAGACAGCCGATGGGAAAAAATGTCTCAGGACAAAATTATAACTATTACTACGAGCGTCAATTTATTGAAAAAGAGACAGGATATACAACATTAAATACCATTTTCAATGCTAAAGTAAGTCTGCCTTTAGGTATTACTTATACTTTTAACATTGCTCCTCGTTATCAGTTTTTTCATGACCGTTATTTCAGATCTACGCAGAACCCAAACTGGCCTGCAGCTACTACAGGTGTAAACAGAAACAATTCAACAAGATTTGATTATAATCTAAATAATAACTTAACATGGGATTATACGATTGCTCAAAAACATCATATTATAGCCACTTTTGTTCAGGAAGCTGAAGAACGCCGTTTTTGGTCAGATGGAATGGATGCTTATAATATTCAGCCTTCAGATGCTCTGGGATTTCACCTTGTTAATACGGCAACAATGGCTAATAGTGCAATTAGATCAAACGATACACATGAAACGGCAGATGCATTAATGGCAAGACTTTTCTATTCGTTTGATAATCGTTATATGCTTACAGCGACTATTCGCCGTGATGGATATTCGGCATTTGGAGCTTCAAATCCTTATGCAGTTTTCCCTTCTTTTGGGGTTGCATGGAACTTTAAAAATGAAAAATGGTTCAACTGGGATGCTATGAGTACTGGTAAATTGCGTTTGTCTTGGGGTAAAAATGGAAACAGAACGCTTGCAGATCCGTACATTTCTTTGGCAAATCTTGTAAATACCGGAACAATGGGGTATTTAGATCCTTCTGGAAAAGCACTTGAATTGAAATATTTAGCGCTTGACCGTATGGCAAATCCAAATCTGGAATGGGAAAAAACAACATCAACAAACATTGGTCTTGATTTAGGTTTCTTAAATGACCGTATCACTGCTACTGTAGATGCTTACAGAGCCTCTACCCATGATATGATTATGAGTCAGTCATTACCTGGTTTCACTGGATTTTCATCAATTGCTACCAATCTTGGAGAAGTTCAAAATCAAGGTATTGAGTTGAGTCTTAATACGCTTAATATGAAAAGAGAAAATTTTGAATGGCGTACTACATTTGGAATATCTTACAACGAGAACAAAATTGTGTCATTGTATGGCAATATGGTAGACATTAAAGATGAAAACGGTAATGTTATTGGAAGACAAGAAGGAAATGATTCTGCAAATGGATGGTTTATAGGAAAATCAATTACTCAAATTTGGGATTATAGAATAACTGGAATCTGGCAGAAAGATGAATGGAAAGAGGCTCAAAAATACGGACAGCGCCCTGGAGATCCAAAAGTTGCCAACAGCTATACGGCAGATGATGTAGATGCGGTAGATGCAGATGGAAACCCTTATAAAAAAGCAGTTTATAATGAAAAAGACAAACAGTTTTTAGGAAACTCAAATTCTCCTGTACAATGGTCGCTGCGTAATGATTTCAAGATTTATAAAAATTGGGATTTGGGTATCAGCATGTATTCTAATATGGGAGGAAAGTCTCTTAACTCAAATTATATGAATACTTTCAACGATGCGAGTTTATATAAATTCAACTTCAATCCTTATGTAAACCCGTATTGGACACTTGACAACCCAACTAATGAGTGGGCGCGTCTTGATGCTAAAGGACCTGCAGGAACTCCGGTTGCACCGGGAAGATTGTACGACCGCAGTTTTATTCGTCTGGATAACATCTCGTTAGCTTACACGCTTCCTAAAGATATTTTAGATAAAGTACATATTAAAAGTATAAAAATTTATGCTTCGGTTCAAAACGTTGCAACATGGTCTGCTTCTAAAGAATGGAAATATTACGGAGATCCAGAAACAGGCGGACTGGCTACAAGACAGTTTAATTTAGGTTTTAATTTCCAACTTTAAAATTACCCAACAATGAAAAAATATATAAAACATAAAATTACAAGACTATTGCCTTTCGCAGTATTGGCAGTGCTTTCCAGCTCTTGTTCAAAAGATTTTCTTGACTCAGATCCGCTTTCGTTTTACGAACCGGGAACTACATTTTCTACAGAAGCCGGATTACAGGCAACTTTAGCATTGTGTGACAAACAGCTGCGTAATAATTATATTCACTTTGGTTATTCTGGTGTGAGTGTGCCTATTGGTACAGAATATCTTTTCTCAGATATGGCACAGTATGGAAAAACTGACACGGGCAGTAATATTGCTGATTATGCGAATACTATTGTTCCTACTGGAGATTTTAGAAGAGATGCAGGCGGTGAATCTATTTATCTTGGATTTATGTGGACAGAAGCCTATACAGGTATTAAAAATGCTAATACTGTATTGACCTATATTGGTAATGTGACAAGTTTATCTGCAGAAGTTAAAAATAAATATATCGGTCAGGCTTATTTTCATAGAGCATACCGTTATCTTAATCTAGTGTATCAATTTGGAGATATTCCGCTGATCACTAAAATTTTGGAAGTTCCAAAGCAGAGTTATTATTCTACAAAAAAAGAAGCCATTATTGAAATGATTACGGCTGATATGGAGAAAGCTGTAGAATGGGTGCCTGAACAGGCAAAAATAGGTTACGTGGGTATGATTAGTAAAGGTGCCTGCCGTCAGTTATTGATTAAATGTTATTTAGCATCCGGAAGATTTGCCGATGCTGAAGCACAAGCCAATATTTTGATTAATCAATCTGGTTATTCTTTGGTACAAAATACTTTAGGAATATTTGATCCGGGAGGAAACCCAACGGCATGGCCTATTACAAGAAATGTAATCTGGGATTTGCACAGACCTGAAAACAAAGTGATTTCTGCAAATACAGAGGCTATTTTGGTGGCACCAAATGGAGGAGCACAGTCATTTTTAGCATTTTCTTCAATGAGAATTTTTGGTCCAAACTGGAATGATGCCAACTTAATTACTCCTGACGGAAAAACAGCTGCGCCTCGTTTTCCATTGACGGATAAAACCAATTATAATGCAAAGTATGATTATCAAAGAGCAATAGGGCGTGGTATTGGTACAATCAGCGGTTCTTATTACTCACAGCATCCTATGTGGGTTGTAAATGGTGTTGAAGATAAGGTCGATCTTAGACATAACAGTACTGTTGGTAACTGGGTAAATATGGAAGATCTTAAATATGCTCCGGGTGCTGGCGGAAGTGCAGCGTGGGCTGGTCAAAATTTTAGAATGAAAGATGCATCTGGCAAGTTGTTAGCGCAGGATTCTATTCGTGACTGGTTTGATTTCCCGCATTATAAAATCTTTTATCACGATGTTGTGGCCGAAGCTAATCCGGCAGCAAATGATTTTCAAGGAGCTACTGCAGGAGCAAGTGCGCATATGTATATCTATCGTTTAGCCGAAACTTATTTGTTACGTGCAGAAGCCCGTTTTTATCAAGGCAATGTTTCAGGTGCAGCTCAGGACGTAAATGCTGTAAGAACAAGAGCAAAAGCTTCACAAATGTATACTACCGTAACTATTGGTGATATTTGTGCAGAAAGAGGAAGAGAGCTTTATATGGAAGAATGGAGAAATGTTGAGTTAAAACGTATTTCACATTGTCTTGCGCTAAGCGGAAAACCAGATGAATGGGGAAATACGTATAACAAAGACACTTGGGATAAACAAGCAGGAAAAGACGCATCTGGAGGAAGTTATTGGTGGCAGCGTATTGTTCATTATACCCTTTACAACAAATATCCGGGAGGTATTTCTTTAAAACCAGGTGTAAAGTTTTATTCTATGGATAAACGCAACAATTACTGGCCAATTCCATTTAGACTTGCAATCGAGCCTAACATTAGAGGTCAGTTAAGCCAGAATTTTGGTTATGACGGATATAATGCAGGAGTAAAAGTTTGGGATAAATGGCAGGATGCTGTTGATGACGAAAGTAAAATTTAAATCTCTTTATTTAATTTTTAAAATACCAAAAAGGCGGCCAATTGGCCGCCTTTATTTATGGTATGGAAGAATTTTTAACTGATTTATTCTTCTGATTCTGTAAATTGGTTAAGTCCGTATTATAAAATACCATAAAAAGTAAACCTGCAAATCGTAAGGACTTGCAGGTTTTATGTTAATTAAGCAGAATTAAAAAGAATCGTTTTGCTGCGAATATAAGAAACCCAAAAAAGTGTGTTTATTCACGAATTGATGTTTTATCCTGAAGTGTCATTTTTGCTATTTCATCTTTTCTTTTAAAAGTAACGCCATTATGTTTTTTGATATACTCTAATAAATCAGAAGTAGTTTTAACCATTTGCGGTGTACCGCCAATTCGGTCGTGAAAACTGATAGAAAGCTGTCTTCGCTTAAATTCACTTTCTGCATAAAGCTGGTCAAATTCAGCCTTAACCTGATTAAAAAATTGATCTGAAGAAAAGTTTTTGCCCTCAATCAAAACAATATCATTACAGCGAATTGTATAAGGAACAACTGTAAAATCTTTTTTATTAACCTGAATAATGAAAGGCTCATCTCTGCTTAAATCATCTATATGATAGGTAAAACCCAATTCCTGAAGAATTTTTAAAGTGTTTTCTCCACGTCGAAGCCAGTTGGCATTATATCCAACAGCGGTAAAACCTGTAACACTTTTTATAGCATCAACTCCGGCTTTGATGAACTTTTTCTCTTCGTCGTAAGACATGGCATATTGCGAACTCCAGTTCATTCCGTGAGCCGCTGCCTCATGTCCGCGCTGTACAATTTCTTTTGCCAGCTGTGGATTTTGCAAAACAGCCGAGCCTACCATATGCGAAGTTACTTTTATTCCGTGTTTGTCCCAGTTGTCCAGCATTCTCGGAATTCCTTCTTTATAACCGTATTGGTACCAGGTTTCGGCAGGAAAGTCATTATAGCCTTTCTGCATGTTCTGCGGAAACGGACTTTCAGCATTTTGAGGCTGTCCGCCCGCTTCAAACTGCATAGAGACAGAAACTACTAATCTAGATCCGTCTAACCATTTATTTGGTGTTTCTAATTCCATTTTTTCTTTATTTATAGGAGTTGAAAAAGCCTCAACAGGATTTGCCATCATCGCCGCGCTTGTCAATCCCGCCATTTTTATAAAATTTCTTCTAGTTGTCATTGCATGAATATTTTAATTGTAAATAAACTCTAAGTATATATTATTGAAAAAGTTTTAAATACATAGAAACATAGATTTTGATATAATTTGAGAATACGAAAGAGAAATATATCTCTGTTACATAGTTCCAACAACACTTTTGGTTGATTTTTTTGGTTTCACGCAGATTCGGCAGATTTGAGCAGATTAAATATTTTGAAATCTGTGTTAATCTGATTAAATCATTTTAAATCTGCGTGAAATAATTCAATAAGCTATGTTTATTTAAACAAGCGAAACGCCTTTATAGATACAGTAAACCTATGTCTCTATGTGTTTAAAAAATGATGTGCAAAGAGTTGTTAAAACTTAATCTGTGCCGTAACCCCCGTAAAAAACATATTTTTTCCAGTTCCAGCAGCTTTTAGAAAATCCCCAGCTTTAAACCAAGTTGCCTCAATACGGAAATATAAATATTGATTAGGAGTGTAGATAATTTCACTTTCTAACTGTTTTCCAATCTCTTTGGCGTCGGTTGCATCGCCAGGATAAATCATAATCGTGTTTGGACCATAAATTCCGTCCTGATTGCTGTATCTCCAAAACATATCATAATCAATAACCCAATCGATATTTTTGGCCAGTTCTAGACTAATAGAAGGATGGAAGTCAACCAAATTCGAAGGCCCGATTACCGAAGCCAATCCAAAATAAGCACCTCTAGGAAACAACGGATTAAAAGTATTTAATTGATTATCTCCATTTGTTTTATCACCGCTGATTAATTCTACTTTAAATCCAAATTCGGGTTTTAAAACTACCGATGTAAATCGGTATCCGGTATTTAGAGAAACCGTCCATGCCTTAATATCTTTAGATTCAATATTGCCAAACTGATAAACCGCTTCGGCATCGTAACGCCATTCATCATATTTTCCCCAAATGCGGGTTCCAACGGAATGCCGTAATTCTTTTCCGCCCGCATCATCAAAATTCGCATTTGCCCTTTGATATCCCAGATAATACAAATCAATATTTTTGATTGCCGGAATTTTATTGATAACAAAATAACTTCCCCAAAACTGTCTTTTTTTATTCGAGTAATCATCAAAAATGCCGTC
This sequence comes from Flavobacterium sp. 22659, assembly GCF_052044235.1. NCBI lineage: Bacteria > Pseudomonadati > Bacteroidota > Flavobacteriia > Flavobacteriales > Flavobacteriaceae > Flavobacterium > Flavobacterium sp. 22659. The sequence goes on along the minus strand of NZ_JBQEMU010000023.1, from coordinate 34,440 downwards.
TTGTGCTGCAACATAATGACTGTAAAATAAATCGGCTCGATAATTATTGAAACCTAAAACAGTTTTCATGGCATCAAACGATTGACGGTTATTTGGTCCATCCCGAACCGCAACCAAACGTTGAGAACCATAACTCAATTCCTGTCTTCCGGCTCTAAAAATCAATTGTTTATTTTTTTCTGAAATAAGATTAATATCTACAAAACCCTGATGTACTTCTAGCGGGTCGCTGTCAACCGGACTCGGATCAATTCTTCCGTTAGCATTACTGCTTTGTAATTGTATAAATGCCCTGAAATATTTGCTCGAATGAAAATCAGCATGAAGCAGTAAACGATTTAAAATATAGCCGTCTGGATCTTGTGGATCATCGCCCCATTTTTCATTTTTGGCATAAAAATATTGATACCGAATCTCTCCTCCAAAACTCAAATACGTTTTCCCCGAGGAGTAGAGCGGCAGGTATTTCATGGTTTTATACCAATTATTTTTAACCGTATCTTTTTGCAAAACTTCATAATTTTCATCAAAACGCAGTGGTTTAAAATCAGGATAATGCTGCGCCTTAAGCTGTATGCAAAAAAGAAATAATAGGATAATTTTTTTCATGGCTATTTGCCTAAACTGTTTTTCTTGATATCGTTGTACGCGTTTGGAATATTGAAATTGTAATGAAGCCAGTTAAAAAGAACATAACCTTTATCAAATTCTTTCATTGTTAGAGAGGCTTTTACTTGGTCTAAAGTTTCGCCTTTTTTAACGGCAACTTCTACATTTGTCTTCAGAGCATTTACATAATCAATCGTGTATTTTATGCCTTTTTTGTTTGTAATTCTGCCGTGACCCGGAACCACAACATCATTGTCGCCAACCATGTCGTAAATTTTTTGAAGATTGCGGACTGGCTCTAAAAAATAACCGTCAAACAGCCACGGAATCGCTGGACTTTCGGCAATAAAAGGATTTCCAGCCCACAAAACATTCTTATCTGAATCTTTCAGAAAAACAAACAAATCTGCGGGAGACTGTGCTGTTCCGACATTGATAATTTCTACAATTTTACCGCCGCCCAAATCCAATTTTAAGCTTTGATTTACAGCTATGGTAAGATCAGCAGGACGATATACACTTTGTTCAATACCGCGGTCTTTTCCAAAAAGCATGATCATAAATTGTTTAATTCCGTCGTAGTTCTTGGCGAGATTTTCTTTACAGAATTCATTTTGTATCAAAATAGTTTCTTTTGGAAGAAGGTAATTTCCAAAACAATGATCGCCGTGATCACTAGTATTTACAGCATAAACAATAGGTTTTGGAGTAACAGAACGAATCAATTTATACAATTGATCGTATAATCTTTTACTCAGCATCGTTTCTATTAACAAAACGCCTTTATCACCCACAATAAAACCCGCAGAAGTTGCCTGCGGAATCCCTTTTGTAGTTTCGGTTTCAGTCGTTGCTGGTGAAACTGCATACACATTATCCGAAATTTTATGCAGCTGTAAGGTCACTTTATTAGCGTCCCAAATTGGCACTTCTGGGGGCATTGGAAATTGTGCATACGTATGCTGCACTAAAAACAGCATCATCAATATTATAATAGGGTTTATCTTTTTCATGGTTGTTTTTTTAATTGATATTGTTATTGAATTTTGCCATTGATATTTATCTCTGATATCCGCCAAAATATTTCACAGGAGACCAATCCGGAATTACGGCTGGAATCTCAGGATTCAGGTCTTTATATTCCGCGGAAGCGTAAACAATTTTGCCATTCACAACAGTCAAAACCGATTCTATTTTTCGAATGTCATCTGGTTTAACCGAGAAATAATCATCAGAAATAATGGCTAAATCAGCATACATTCCTTTTACCAGTTTTCCTTTGTCTTTTTCTTCACCCGAAAACCATGCACTTCCAGAAGTGTACAATTGCAAAGCTGTGAACTTATCTAAAACCTGATCTTTCGGCCAAAACTGTATGCCGCCAATTGTTTTTCCAGTAAGAAGCCAATGCAAAGACATCCACGGATTGTAAGTTGAAATTCGGGTTGCATCGGTTCCCATTCCCACAGGAATTCCCAATTCCAGCATTTTCCTGATAGGAGGAAGCTGCGTTTTTGGAGCTCCGTACATTTTGTTGTACAGTTCCCCTTGATAATACATTCTAAACTGCACTGCAATACCGCCTCCTAATTTTTTAACACGTTCGAGTTCAGATGGCGTAATTGTTTCGGCGTGATCAAAAAACCAGCGTAATCCGTTAAACGGAATTTCCTTGTTTACTTTCTCAAAAACATTCAGCATTCTGTCAATCGATTCGCCGTAAGTAGCGTGAAGTCGGAAAGGCCATTTGTTTTTAGCCAATAATCTGATAATTGGTTCCAGATCTTTTTCCATTTCATCGGACAAAACAATTCTCGGTTCCAGAAAATTTTCAAAATCAGCTGCCGAAGCTACGATGTTTTCTCCCGCGCCTTCTTCTACATAACCATTTGGAACTATTAAATTATCATTTTTATTGATCTGAGTTTCGGCAACCCATTTCTCATAATCCTGTAATTCTTTGCCTTTTTGCTGAGCGAATAAATAATATGAAATTCGCAGGCTCAGTTTGTTTTGTTTCGCCAGTTCTAAAGATGTAACATAATCAGCAGGAAAGTTTTGACTTCCTCCAGCCGCGTCAATTATACTTGTAAGTCCAAAACGATTAAGTTCGTGATTAAACTGTATGGAACTGTTAATGCGTTCTTCTGGAGTTAATTTTGTGGTTAAACCTAATGTAGTATAAATTGCTTTAGGTGTTTCTTTGGCGTACATTAAACCAGTTAAATTTCCGTTTGCATCCTGTTCCAGAAGACTTCCTTCGTATTTCGTATCTTTTGTGTATTTTAAAACTTCAATTCCTTTTTTATTAAGGAAAGCTTTTCCATATAAATAGGTTATAAAAACTGGTTTATCAGGAACGGCAGCATTGATTTCGTCAATTGTAGGTTGTCTTTTTTCTTCAAATTGAAATTCATTCCAGCCGCCAATTACTTTAATCCAAACGCCTTCTGGAGTTCTTGCTGCTTGTTCTTTCAGCATTTCCATGGCGCGTTTTAAGGTTTTTACACCATCCCAGCGCAATTCAGAATTATAATTCAAACCTTCACGAATGACGTGCATATGACTGTCATTCAATCCCGGAATTACTGTTTTTCCTTTGGCATCAATTAGTTTTGTTGCCGAAGATTTATATGCTGAGAGAATACTTTTCTCAGTTCCTGTATCCAGAATAATTCCGTCTTTTATTGCAATTGCCTGAACAAATTCGTTTTGTTTCTGCATGGTTGCAATTTTTCCGTTGTAGATAATCAGATCTGCTTTTTGCTGGGCTTGAGATGACAAGCCCGCAGAAAGCAATAGAATTAATAATAATTTTTTCATGATTTTAGTTATTTAATCCTTTGAGGGTAATTATTTTAACACATAGAAACATAGTTTTTTGGAGGTTTAAAAAAGGCGTTTCACTTGTTTAAAACAAACATAGTTGGCTATGTGTTAGAAACTAGTTTCTTTTTAATCACTTTCCTATAAATAAAATTCTATGTTTCCATGTGTTAAATAAAAAACACAACGGGTTATTTAGCCAAGAAAAAGGCTAGTAAATCTTTTTGTACCTGAGCTGTATTTTCTTGAACCAGCCAGTGGCCAGCACCCGCTATTTTAGATTCAGTAACATTTTCTGCAACCAGTTTAGAATGATCTTTAAGAAAAGCCGCCGCAAAATATTCGCCGCCCATTGCCAATAATGGCATTTTTAGCTTTTTCTTAGCAAAAACTAAGTTGTCTTTTCCGTCTTGGTCAAATGCGCCAAACCATTTAAAAGCAGCGGTTGTACCTCCTTCAACAGCATAAGCTCTAATAAATTCTGCAGATTCTTCTGGAGTAAAAGGATCTTTTACGTGTCCTACAACCGGCCAGAAATTAGTTAAGAATTCTTTTTCTTTTCCTTTTACAATATCTCCCGATGCCGGCCATGCAAAAAATCCAAACCACCACGCAGATCCTTTAACATTTGACCAAACTGGCTCAATTCCAGGTAAAAGGGCATCCATTAAAGCGACTTTTTTTACGCTCTCTCCATATTGTGCTGCATAAGCATAAGCGACCATAAGTCCGATATCATGTCCGGCCAGATTGATATTTTTATACCCAAGCTGATTTACTAATTCATGAATATCAGATGCCATTGTTTTTTTATCGTAACCGCTTTCTGGTTTGTCAGATTCTCCTACACCTCTTAAATCTGGAGCGATAACAGTAAAATGTTTGGATAATTCTGGTAATAAACGATTCCACATATACCAGTTTTGCCCAAAACCGTGAACTAAAACTAATGGATCTCCTTTACCGCCAATTACGTAATGAATTTTGATTCCGTTTACAGTGGCAGTGGCATGTTTAAAGTTTTCTGGAGGATTTGCCGGTGCAGTTTGTGTTGTTTCGGTTGTTTCTGCAGGTTTAGATTCTGCCGCAGGAGTTTCTTCTGCTTTTTTATTACAGGAAATGAATGTCAGGAGTAAAATTGCAAAGCCAAATAACTGTGCCGATTTACTTTTGAAGTTTAAGAATGACATGTTTAATAAATTCGTTTTCATGATTTTAAAATTTTAATTAGTTAAAAAATAATTGGTTATTATGAAATTTGTACCGGAAGTTTTTCGATCCAGTTTTGTATGTAAAGCGCGATTTCCTGCCAGCCCGGCTGATTTAAAACAAAGTGGTTTCTTTCGGGAAAAACCTTGTAATCTGTCACAGAATTTTTGTCTGTGTATTTTTTGTAGTTAGAATAGTTAAGAGATTGAGGAATAGTATGATCGATTGATCCTGCAATTAGTAACAATGGTTTATGCGGAGCATTAAAATCTACTCTTGCTGTTGATGTAATGGTGTCCCTAACGATTAATTTTGATTCAGGAATTGCAAAATCGCAATACGCTTTTTCCTGCCATTCTTCGGGCATTCCGTTTGTAAAAGCATACTGCCACTGACTAAAACTCATCATAAATGTTTTTTTAGTCGAGGTAAAAAAGCCAAGCGGACCCCAGCCAGCTTTTAAAAAGGAGAATTTAAAAGTCATAATTCCCTGTGGGGGAACCGAATGTATTGCAATTGCAGCAGATGCTAAATTGCGCTGCAACAGTATTTGTGCTGTAAGTCCGCCAATAGAATGTCCTATGATAATAGGTTTTTGAGGCAGATTTTTAGCAATACCTTCAAAATATTCGATCAATTGAGACAATCGAAAACTGGCAACCTGCGGTTCAGGATGACGTTCGCGTAAAACTTCTACAGGAGCGTCTTTGTGAGGCCATGAAGGAGCTAAAGTTTTGAAGCCTTTGTTTTCAAAAAAAACTTTCCATTCGTCCCAGCATTTATTACTTACAAATGCACCTGTAATAAAAAGTATCGTAGTAGGGTTTTCAGTCAGCATAATACGTGTTTTAGTGTTATGCCAAACTATAAACTAAAATCAAACCTATTTTGTAATTATTTGATTTTTAATGAATTAAATGTTTTTTGCTGATTTTCAGCGAACTATATTTCGTCGTACAACGAAAAAAGAGCAACGTAATACCGTTTTTTTAATTATGAATTGATAATTGTTAATTAACAATTCATAATTAACAATTCACCATTAAAAATGACTTCTTTTGATGCCGAGTTTTTGCATTCTTGATGCCAGTGTAGTAGGAGGAAGGCCGAGTATTTCAGACGCACCGCCGGCACCTCTGATTCTTCCATTGCATTTTTCTAAAACATTGATAATGTGTTCTCTTTCGTTTTCCTGAATCGTTTTAAAGAACCATTCATTAGATTTGTTATTTGTTTTTATTTCGTCAAAAGCCGGAAGCGGAATATGTTCAATAGTATCTGTTTTTGCTAAAAGAATACTTCTTTCGATAAGATTTTCGAGTTCTCTAATATTTCCGGGCCATTGGTAAGATAAAAGACTTTTTAATGCGCTTTCTGCTATTTCGGTTACATTTTTTCCCGTTTTAGCACTGTATACTGCTATAAAATGACGTGCCAGAAGTCCAATGTCTTCTTTGCGTTCTCTTAACGGCGGAAGCTGAATAGGAAATACATTTAACCTATAATATAAATCAAGTCTAAAACGTCCGTCTGCAACTTCTTTTTCCAGATTACAATTGGTTGCCGCAATTATCCTGACATTTACTTTTATAGGCAGATTGCCGCCAACACGTTCGATTTCTTTTTCCTGAATGGCGCGTAGTAATTTTGCCTGCATTTCAAGAGGCATATCTCCAATTTCGTCCAGAAATAAAGTTCCGTTATTGGCTTGTTCAAATTTACCAATTCGTTTTTCTGTAGCTCCTGTAAAAGAGCCTTTTTCATGTCCAAACAATTCTGATTCGATAAGACTAGGAGGCAGAGCAGAACAATTAATTTTTACGAATGGATCATTTTTTCTGCCAGATAATTGTTGAATACTGTTAGCAATGCTTTCTTTTCCGGTACCGCTTTCGCCTGTAATTAAAACAGTTGTATCTGCCGGAGCTACTTGTATAATATGATCGAATAATTTTAAAAGCATGGGACTTTTGCCCACAATAGATTCAAATCCAAATATTTTTGTATTTTTTCCGGTATTATTTGCAGAAGATTTTTTTTGATCTAATTTTTTATCAGCATGTATTAAATTTTCGATAGCATAAATTAAAGGTTCCTGAAGTCTTTCGCAAAGTGTAAGATGATTTTTGTTGTAATTGTTTGGCTGTCTGCTGAAAAAAGACAAATAAAGCCCGCCGTTTTCATGAAGGGATAAAGGAACTGGCAGCATTAAATTGGACTTCATGTTCATGGAATTGGCAATCATTTTTTTGATGGGTGTTTTTTCGCATATTTTTACAAAATCCAGATCATTATAAAATGTTGCATTGGTTTCTACTTTACTTTTATTTCTTAATTCATTAATTTCAGATTCTTTTAATGCCGTAATATTCTGCAGTTCTTCAATTCCTATTTTTTGATATTCATGTAAACCTGTTCTGGCATACCCTAAAACCCGATTTGATAATTTATTATCGATATAAAACACGGCCATTACAAGATCAAAAGAAATAAGTGACTGCAAAGACGTAATTATGTTTAGAACACGATCATCCCAGGTGCCGCTTTTTTTGACTATTGATTTTAATTGTTTCTGAAACAAAAGTTCTTTTCGAATAGAAGATTCAATTCCGTGCTCTTGATGATATTCTGCAATTTCGATCGTAATCAATAAATCTTTTTCACGAAAAGGTTTTACCAAAAATCCATACGGATGTGTCAGTTTAGCTTTATTGAGAACTTCTTCGTTAGAATTTGCAGAAAGATATATAAACGGGATATTGTTTTCTTTGAGAATTTCGGCAAGATCTATTCCGGTTTCTTTTCCTAAAAGAAAAATGTCTAAAAGAACCAGTTCTGGTTTTTCCTGAGCAATATAATATTTAGCATCAGAAACTGACCGGGCCATTCCTATAATTGAATGTCCTGCTTTTTTGAGCATCAATCGCAAATGATTTGCTTCTACAAACTGATCTTCAACAATGAGTATTTTTAAAGGTTTTGCCATTTTATAGAATTAAATTAATCAAGATTACTTTCGTTAAGAGTGAACTCCAAAGTTATTTTGGTGCCGTTTGCATTTGATATTAAAAACTTTCCTTCAATATCAGCAGCCAAACCGTGCATTAGTTTTATACCCAAAGAAGGATTATTATAAGGATCGAAATCGGGTGGAAGCCCTATACCGTTATCATGAATGATTAATATATAATTGCCACTGTCCCTTTTTTTAAGCGTAATATTTATTGTGCAGTTCTCATGATCTGGAAATGCATATTTTATTGCATTTGTAACTGCTTCATTAAAAATAAGTCCTATGGGAATGGAATGTGATAAAGGAAGATTAAAACTATCTATGTCTAAAGTGAATCGGATGGTATTTCGTATTTCAAAAGAATCTTTTAGATATTCTGTTAATTCGAAAATGTATGAAGGCATATCAATAATCGACAAGCTTTCTGATTGATATAATTTTTGATGAATTAACGACATAGCCTGAATTCTGTTTTGGCTGCTGTTAATTGCCTGAACTGCTTCTTCATTTTTTAAAAACTCAGTCTGGCTTGCTAAAAGGCCAACCACCATATGCAGGTTATTTTTTACCCTGTGGTGAATTTCACGCAGCAGCCATTCTTTTTCGACTACAAGATTTTGCAGTATGGTATTTTTTTTATTGATTTCGTTTTGCTGGGTTTCGAGTATTTTATTTGTTTTTTTCTTGAACATGAAACTTTTGTACAGCAAACCAAGAATTATAAGTAAAAGCACCACAAAGGTGAACATCGAATTACGCAAAAATACTTCGTTGTTAAGTCTGCTTTGCTGTAAAAGGGTTTTGTTTTTAAGCCTTATAATGTCCTTATTTCTCTTTTCTGCTTCATAAATAATATTAAGTCTTGTTGAAATAGGATAGATAGCTTCTTCTTTGAGATTTGCGGCCCTATAATAAAATATCGCTTTTTTGAGGTAGTTTAAGGAGCTGTTAAAATTAGATGAGGAAAAATATAATTCACTAATTTCCCTGTAACAGTCACCAATCCTTTTATAATTTCCTGTTTTTTCAAATAGGGCAGCAGCTTTAAAAATTGGTTCTAATCTCTCTGTTATAGGTGCATTGGTTCTCATTTTTGATGACCAGACCATAACCCAGGATTCTGCTAAATCATCTAAATCATTTGTTTGGGTTAATACTGCTATTGCTTTTCTGGCTGTAACTTCTATCATCGAATTGTGGTTTCTCAATTCATGTATCATTGAAAGCTGCAGATAACATTTGCCGGAATATATATTTGAATGAATTGCCTGGCTTATCCTTAGGGCATCTTCTGCATACTGAAAAGCTTTTTCTAATGTTTTAGGGTTGTTATAAGAGGCTTCATACCAGTCGCTTACTTTTAATAAAATCTTGATTTTATCTACGTTTTCCGGTAAACTGCTTAGCAGTCTCTCAGCTTTTTTAACTTGTTGTTCGCTGTAAGGCGGTTCTTGATTTGTATTGTGTTTTTGAGCAGGCAGGCTTTTTTCTGTGGTTTCAATTTGTTTTCCATTTTTGGCTGAAGCCCAGACAGTTTGGTCTCCAATTGTAAGTATAACAAGGAGAAACAAAAGTGCTTTGAATTGGTTAGGAAACATCTTTCGTATGATTAAACGGGCTTTGGTTATACGAAGGTATTGATAATTATGTATGTAAGTTTAAAATTTCAGAAAATTGACCGCCAACGATATTTCGTTGGTAAATCTAAAATAATAAGCTCAGAAAAGTTTTTAATGCGACGGGAATTTTTTTAGAATCTATTTCTTATCACTGACATAAAGCTTGTAAATGGTTTTAGGATTTTCAGCCTATTCAAATAGAATAAATATCAATAAAACAAAAAGATGAACATCACTGTTCATCTTTTTGTTTTATTACTGCCTTAAATAAGCTGAAATGGGTAAATCCCATTTCAAACCAAAAAAGATATACCGTTCATGCGGCAGTGATTCAATTATTGGTTTATGGTATGTTTGAAATGAAATTATTTTATTTCTGTAATGAATTCGCTTTGCGGAGTTCTTACTTTTTTTAGGTTTACTAACCAATCGTTAGAAGCATCTCTGTAACCCAAAGGCAGTACTAATACACTTTTAAGACCAAGCTCGTTTAAACCTAATAATTTATCTACCTCGGCTGGGATAAAACCTTCCATTGGTGTAGCATCAACCTCTTGTTCTGCAGCTGCAGCAATAGCTAAACCAAACGAAATGTAAGCTTGTTTTGCTGCATGATTGGCATGCCATTCCTGACCAAGATCTTTATACATACCCCAAAGTCTTTCTTTATATTCATCCATAGCACTTGCCGGAATTCCTCTTTCAGCAGTTGTTCTTTCAAAAACTTCTGAGATTTTTTCTAAAGAGTACCCATCCCATGCAGCAAAAACCAATACGTGAGAAGCATCCACAATTTGGCTTTGTTCAAAACCTACAGTTTTTATTTTTTCCTGTAATTCCTTATTCGTAATTACAAAAATTTTATATGGCTGTAAACCAGATGAAGAAGGAGCTAATCTTGCAGCTTCTAGTATATAATCGATTTTTTCCTGCGGTACAACTTGTCCGTTCATTTTTTTGGCTGCATAGCGCCATTTTAGAGCATCTAGTAATTTCATTTTCTGTATCAATTTTAATTCTATTCAAAAGTAAAGACTTTAAATATATTTTTATAATCTCAAGAGAAAATCTAATGTTAATATAAAGATAATCTTATCCAGCTGACAATCTTTAAATAGGAGCAGCCTTAGGTGAAGGCAGTTTTAGTTTCTTGAATAGGCATATTCGTGTCTCTTTATCCATTTAGTATCTCCAGAAAATAAAACGTCTTTGCGTATAGAAAATGCAGTCTGGCTGATTGTATAAGTTTGCTTGATTACGGCTTCCTTATTATCATTACCGTCTTTTCCTTGTTTTTGAGTAACAATTTGTATTTGACCATCGGCGAGTTCCATTCTTGAGATTACCCCTTCTTTACCAATGTATTTTCCATCTTGTGAAATACTAATAATTTGGGTTGAGTTGGCACTTTTTTCTTTAGGGTAAGTATTAATGAACTCAAATTCATTAGAATTATTGATTCTTTTAACTTCAACATCTGCTGACATTGTATAGGGTTTTCCGGAAGAATAATCTAAGTAAGTCAAGCTTCCGTTCCAGCTGCCAGACAATTTTTGGAAGTCTTCAACAAGCTGCTGTGAATTTTTCTGAGCATTTGCAGAATATGTAACAAAGAGAACAATAGTTAATGCTGTAATAACGGTTATTTTTTTTCATTCTAATTATTATTAAGTGATACATTACTTGATAGTATCAAAATTAAAGAGAAGAAAAAGAAATAAAATTGACTTTTGGTAAGTTTTTTAGTATTTTTTTAACACGTAATAGTTTAATAATTGTATTTTTTTGTATTTTTATAAGGCAATAAATAAAGAATAAAGCTATGTCGAAACATTACTTTCTTTTATTTGTCTTGTTGACTTTATTTTCCATAACAGGAATAGCACAAACAAATTATAGTCTTCAAAAATCTCTCCAGACAGCAAAAAACAACAATCCCGTTCTCAAAAGCCAGCATTATGACGTAGATATTGCTCAAAGTGATATTGTAACGGCGAAATTAAGACCCAATCTAATTTTCGGTTTTAACTATATTGGCATCGCGGCAGAAAAAAACTATGCGCCTAATACCGGTTTTTTTAATAGTGCTAATACGCAGACGAATTTACAATTAGGCAAAGTTTTTCAGCTTGCAGGAACACGCAAAAATAAAATTGATTTTGCCAGTCAAAACTCAGTTTTAACTCAAAAAAACTACAATGAAATAGAACGTAACCTTTTTCAGGATGTAGGTTTGAAATGGGTTGATGTGTGGGCTGCGCAAAAACAATTGGAAATAGTAAAAAAAGCAAGCAGTAACTTAGACAGCTTGGTGATTATAAATAAAGTACGTTTAAAAAATCAGGTAATTACAGAAACAGATTTAAACCGTACAACTCTGCTGGCAAATCAATATACATTAGAAATAAGAAAAGCAGAACAAAATTTAAAAAACGAATTAGTCAGTCTGAAATATTTACTGGGCGCTCAGGAAGAAATAAATATTGATTCTAGTGATGATTTTGTATTTGTTCTGCCTTCTAATTTAGAAGATTTTTTACAGGAAGCTTTAGACAAACGAACAGATGCTTTGGCTTCTAAATCAATTTTAGATGTTGCTAATACTAATATCAATCTTCAAAAATCATTAGCTTATCCGCAGCCTGAACTGGGATTAATTTACAATCCGCAAAACACAATTCCGTATGTAGGTTTGTATGGTACAATTGAGCTTCCTTTTTTTACAAGAAATCAGGGTGAAATAAAAAAGTCAAATTACTTAAAACAGCAGGCAGAACAAAACCTGATAGCTACACAAGGACTGATTAAGACAGAAATAACCAATGCATTTAATGCTTACCAGACTCAAAAAAGCAATCTTGAAAGTTTTAGCGCATTAGTATCCAGATCAGAAAGTATTTTAAAGAGTGTAAAATATTCTTATTTAAGAGGCGGTACTACCATTATTGATTTTCTTGAAGCACAGCGCAGCTGGCTCGATATACAACAGCAATATTATGATTCGATGCAGGAGTATAGAATTAGTTATATCAAACTGCTTTATGCTTCAGGGTTAATTAATCAAATAGCACAATAATGATCTGCGATAATTATCGGGATTCATTAAAAAAACAAATACTATCTACTTATGAAACATTTATTAAAGTATAGCGGCATTATAGTATTGTTTCTTTATGCCTGCGGAGGCAAAGAAAACAAACCAAATCAGGCAGTAAACAACATGCCTGAGGTAAAAAATAATGGAAAAACAATTGTATTTCCTACAGACAGCAGTGCCGTCTTTTTTGAAACAGAATCCATTGGAAATTCAATTCTTAATAATCAAATTACTGCTCCAGCCAAAGTTTCGGCAACGGTTATGAAATCACAGGAAGGAGCATCGCAGAATATTATATTATTCGAAAACCCTGATTTGGCTGCCAGTTATACACAGCTTATTCAGCACTTGGCTAATGTAAATCAAATCCAGAATAAAAACATTAAACAAAAACAAATAGAAGTGGACCGTGCTAAAGACTTACTGGCGCATGGTGCAGCAACAGGAAAAGATTTGCTGGAAGCGCAGACAGCGTTATCTGTCGAACAGACTAATTTGGCCAATGAAAAAGCAGCTTTGATTGAGTTCGAAACAGACTTGAAAGCCGGAGGATTTGAACCCGAAGCACTCAAAAGAGCAAAAGCAGGAACATCATTTATTATTTGTGATATTCCGGAAAACCAGATAAGCAGAATCAAAAATGGAGACAACTGTATGGTGCAATTTACAGCATTTCCCAATGAAAAATTCTCTGGAAAAATTGATGCTATTGCCGATATGATTGATCAGTCTACCAGAATGGTTAAACTTCGAATAAGCTTAAACAATTCAAGCGGTAAATTTAAAGCAGGCATGTTTGCTGCGGTTTCTTTTGGCATAAGCGAAGGTGATAATATAAGCATCGATAAAAATTCATTGGTTACGGTTCAGGCAAAAAACTATGTTTTTGTAAAAAAAGGGAGTAAAGAATTTGAACGAACAGAAGTTACAATAGGAAATCAGATTGGAGACAGAATCGTTGTTTATAATGGTTTAACGAACGGTGATGCTATAGCTGTAAAAGGTGTTATGCAGTTAAAAGGACTCAGTTTTGGATATTAAAAACAAAAATGCTGTTTAAAAAAAGAGAGTGGAAATTGTATTTGTTAACACCTTAAAGAAAAAACAATGATTCAGGCACAAGTATATATAGATAAAGACGAGTTAAAAGGAACACAGCCTTTATACGAGTACATTTTAAGATTTTTGATTGAACACAAAATTAAGGGAGCAACAGTATTTTATGGCAAAATAGGGTATGGAGCCAGCCGCTATCTTAACAGACCGCATGATTTGTTCAGTTTTGATAAAATACCCTTATTGATCAATTTTATAGATGAGGATGAAAAGGTAAAATCTGTTTTAACAGCTTTAAGAAAAGTATATAAAGGAGGTTTTATAGTTACGAATCAAGTAGAAAAATGGTAAAGAGATGATTAAAAATTTACTCATATTCAGTCTTCGTAACCGATGGGTTATAATTGCAATCAGCCTTGTTTTAATGGCAGTTGGTTTTTGGTGTTTTACTAAATTAAAAATAGAAGCATATCCGGATATTGCAGACACCAATGTAATTATTGTAGCGCAGTATGACGGAAGAGCCGCTGAGGAAGTAGAACAACAGGTTACGGTTCCTATTGAACGTGCTTTGCAGAATACGCCAAATGTTTTAGACCGCAGAAGCAGAACTATTTTTGGTTTGTCTGTAGTTCAACTTACTTTTAAAGACGGTACAGATGATTATTTTGCGCGTCAGCAGGTAACAGAACGACTTACAGAAGCTGAATTGCCGGATGGAGTTACACCTTCATTGGCACCGCTTTCTACCGCCGTTGGCGAGATTTTCAGATATGTTGTAGAAGCACCGTCAAATTACAGTCAGGCAGAACTTAGAGATTTACAGGACTGGGTAATAAAACCTGCCTTGCTGCAAGTACCGGGAATTGCCGATGTAACAACTTTTGGCGGACCATTAAAACAGTTTCATATTATTACTTCGCCGGAAAAGTTAAGAAAATACAATCTTACGCTTCAAAACGTAATGGATGCAGTAGATGCAAACAATCAAAACACAGGCGGAAATATAATTGAAAGAGGCGGACAAGGTTTTGCGGTGCGTGGTTTAGGAGCGATTAAGACAGAACGCGATATTCAAAACATTGTTCTTAAATCAGAAAATGGAATGCCCATTTTTGTTCGTGACGTGGCAACCGTAGAAATCACGCCTCCTCCGCCAAGCGGTGTTATGGGCTATACGGTTACCCAGGACAAAAAAGATGTAAGCAGCGGTGTTGAAGGTATTATTCTTTTAAGGCGATATGAAAACCCAAGCGAAGTTTTAAAATTGTTAAAAGAAAGAATGGCTGAGCTGCAGGAAAATGATTTACCTCAAGGCGTAAAACTGCGTCCGATGTACGACAGAACATTCCTAATTGATCATTCACTTGAAACTGTTGCACATACCTTATTTGAAGGGATTTCGATTGTAATTATATTATTGATTCTGTTTCTAGGAAGTGTACGAAGTGCATTGGTTGTAGCTTTAACGATTCCGTTTGCATTATTGTTTGCTTTTATTTTAATGCGGCTTACGGGTATTCCTGCCAATCTGCTTTCGCTTGGTGCAATAGATTTCGGAATTATTGTAGATGGCGCTTGTTTGATGGCAGAACATCTCATAAGGAAATACAGAACAACTACACCAGAAGAAAAACAAGAAGGCATTGTGCAAATTACACTTCAGGCTGCTCAGGAAGTTGGAAGAGAGATTTTCTTCTCCGTAACTATTATTATATTGGCTTATATGCCAATACTTTTAATGACTCGAGTAGAGGGAAAATTGTTTTCTCCGATGGCTTTAACTTTGGCATTTGCGGTTATCGGTTCAATGCTGGGAGCGCTTACCTTTATTCCGGTTCTAATTTCATTTGTTTACAGAAAGGCAATGCTTGATGTAGATAAACCTATAAAAGAGCATAAAAATGTAGTGTTGGATTATTTAACCAGATCTTACGAAAAAACATTATCCCGATTTTTAAATAATTATAAAAAAACAACGATAATTGGTTTCTCGATTGTAGCTATATTTATTTTATGCGGCTTAAAATTAGGAACCGAATTTTTACCAACATTAGATGAAGGATCGATCTTTTTAAGAGGAAATTTTCCAGCAGGGATTTCGATACAGGAAAATGCTAAATATGCTCCTAAAATCAGAAAAATAATCGCTAAATATCCTCAAATATCTTACGTAATAACACAAACCGGGCGCAATGACGATGGCACCGATCCGTTTCCAGCTAATAGAAATGAAATTTTAGTGGGATTAAAAGATTACAAACTCTGGAGTGATACCATTGCCAAAAAAGATTTGGTCGAAATAATTAAAAAAGATTTGCAGCAGCAAATTCCATCAGTGCAATTTTCTTCAGGACAGCCAATTATCGATCAGGTTATGGAAATTGTAAACGGAAGTGCGGCAGACCTGGCAGTTTCAGTCGTAGGCGATGATTTGGAAATGATGAGAAAAAAGGCAGAAACAATTGCACAAATTGCTAAAAATACACAAGGAGCTGAGAATGTCAACATTGAACAAGAAGGAGAACAAGAGCAATTAGCAATTGATATTAATAGGGAACAAGCAGCAAGATTTGGAATTAATGTAGCTGATATTCAAAACATGATCGAAGTAGCAATTGGCGGTAAAACAGTTTCAACCTTGTATGATGGAGCAAAACGTTATGATATTGTAGTTCGTTTTTTACCGCAGTACAGAAACTCTATTGATGCAATAAAAGCTATTTTAGTTCCATCTTCAAATGGAGCATTAATACCAATGGATCAACTGGCAGACATACATTTTGTTGAAGGTCAGACTAATATTTATCGTTACGGCAGCAAACGCATGATTACTGTTAGAACCAATATCAGGGGAAGGGATCAGGGAAGTTTTGTAAAAGAATTACAAGCAAAAGTAGATAAAAATGTTACCGTGCCTAAAGGATACAGCATCATTTACGGAGGACAATATGAAAATCTGGAACGAGCAGGAAAACAATTAGCATTCACCATTCCGTTAACAATTATTATGGTTTTTTTATTCCTTTTTATGCTGTATAAAAATTTTCAGCATACCATGATTACCATGAGTTGTATTTTGTTTGCTCTTGGAGGCGGTATTATGGCTCTACTTCTTAGAGGTTATTACTTTAATGTTTCTGCGGGTGTTGGTTTTGTGAGCATTTTTGGAATTTCAGTAATGTCGGGAGTACTGCTTGTATCGGCTTTAAATAGAAAAACATTATTTAAGAATGATAATCTGCAGGAAAATGTACTAACGGCTTCAAAAGAGCAGTTAAGAGCCTTGTTGTCGATTCTGGTTGTGGCTATTGTTGGTCTTATACCTGCGGCTACATCTTCAGGAATTGGTTCAGATGTGCAGCGGCCTCTTGCAACGGTAATTATAGGCGGATTGACTAGTACATTATTTTTTGCTCCAATACTGATTCCTCCTTTATATTTTTGGATGAACGAGAGAAAATGAAGATGAGTTATTGTTCAATTTAAAAATGAAAACGGTCATAATAAAAAACTGCTGAACTTATCGGGTTCAGCAGTTGTATTTTGTAATTCTGTAAAAACTATTGATTATTTTTTAACCATTCTAAACGTCTTTGATCCGGAAGGTGCGTAATTTTAAAATCTTCAAAAGTTGCCGTAAATCCTTTTCCATCTGGGCTGGCAGCCATCATCCCAACTTGTACTGTTTTAAATTCTGGAAAATACACAGTATTGGTCATTGTATAATTAATCCCGTCAATAGAATAAAAAATCTCTAAAGCGTCTAGTCGGCGTACGGCTTTCATCCAGACATTTTTAGGTTTTTCTTTTAAGCCCAAAACGCTCCATGAACTTTTATCAATAGTGTGAACAGTACTAATATTGTAAACTCCATCTACATATTCTACACCTGTTTTTACGTAATTGTTTTCATCTATGCGCAGCATAAGGCAGACTTGATCGAATCTGGTTTTATAAACACCGCTCATTTTTACAACAACTTCAAATTCGCCGCTTCTCTCAGTGTATAAAAATGGTCCGTCGTAAACTGTAAATCCATAATGACTTTTGTTCCAATAATCAGATTGTGGTGTAACCTGCATAATAAGTTTATTGTCTTTTATTTCCCAGTCAGCAGGTTCATTGAGCCAGTTCATAGCGGTTAATTTTTGAGCATTTCCTTTTACAGTCATTATGCATATACATATTAAAACTAAATGAATTCTCTTCATGATTTCTTAAATTTGAATTTTATTAATAATTTACAAAGAATGTAATTTGAGTTTTTTACGGCAATAGTTATATATAACCATTTTTTAAATCACTCTAATCTCTTTCCATATAAATTAGCATAGTAATTTCAAACTTAGAAGACAAATTTTCTTTTGAATAAATTGACAGTCCTGAAAAGCATAATGCATCATTAAATGAGGCTTTAAAAATGATCGAAGTATATGTAAAATTAGATAATTCAGCTGCTGTGCTGTAATATTTAGCAAGCAATAAGAGCTATATATTTGCGGGTAATTTTGGACGTTTTTTGATATTTCTACGTCTGGATTTACAACAATTGATTCTATTTGGGAAGATGATATTTATAATCGTATTTATCCCGATGATCTTTTGGCTTCTCGTGGAAAAGAAATTTTAATATTAATAAGCCAAGGCGTAATTAGTAAAGAAATTGCTGTGAAACTCAATATCAGTAGTAATACTGTAAACAGACACAGACAAAATATTCTGTAAAAACTAAATGTAAATAATTCTATTGAAGCGGTTTCGAACAGCTTTGGGTTTGTTGTGATAAAGTCTTTTAGAATGTTTTTGTGTTTTTTATCAAATTTACTCTACCAGTCAAACTGTTAGATAATCTTTTTTTCCTGGATTAGCGGCAGAGTGACTGTAAATTCGGCACCATCATTCTCTTTTCCTGCGGCACTGATAGTTCCATAATGTCTTTCTGTTATTTTTCTGCATAGGGCAAGTCCCAGGCCGGTTCCTTCATAATCATCTTTGGAATGCAGTCTCTCAAAAGCATTGAATATACGATCTGCATAAATATCATCGAGTCCAATACCATTATCTTTAATGATTATCTGAACATGTTTTGTACCATTTTTATCTAAAATATTCGATGTTATTACAACTCTGGGCGGTTCATCTGCTTTGGAAAATTTTAAAGCATTGTGTATTAAATTATAAAATAACTGGTGTATTAATATTGGAGCTCCTTCTATTTCAGGAAGTTCACTTGTAATAAGAATAGCATTCTTTTCTTGTATAATAAGTTCTAGATCGATTTTTATATTTTCAACTATCTCATCCAGATTTATTTTCTGGACTGGCTGAATTGATTTGTTGAGAGTTGAATAGGCTAGTGTACCTTCTATTAATGTCTGCATTCTTTGGGCAGACTGATCCACTTTATCACTATATTTTTTTATATTTTCAATTCTTTCAGATTCAATTTCTTTTTTTAATAAACCATTAAAAGTTTTAATTTTTCTTACAGGCTCTTTTAAGTCATGAGTAACCATATTGGCGAAATGAATTAGATTCTCGTTTGACTTTCTAAGCTCTTTAGTGTTTTCCTTGATTTTTTCCTGAAGCTCTTTTTCAAACTGCCTCTGATCGCTGATATCCTGTATAATTCCAATGATGCTGGAAGCATTCCCATCTTGATCTTTTATAATTTTACCGTTGACTTTTACCCATTTTTCAGATTGATTATCATTTATAATCCTTGCTTCATACACTATTTTTCCTGTAATTAATGCGTCCTGATGTGCTTTTTCTCTTACTGGTAAATCTTCAGGATGCATTTTTTTTAGAAGCATTTCAGTATCTGACGCGTCATCAACTGACCATAATTCATTAAAATTTCCAGAAGTAACAGTTTCCTTAGTAATTAAATTTATTTCGTAAGTTCCCATTCCGGAAGATTCAACTGCTATGCGGAGTCTTTCGTCTGCACTTTGTATCTTCTGCTTTATATTGTGCATGTCTGTTATATCGGTTCCATTTTTTAACAGACCGTAAATTTTTCCATCTTTACCATAAAGAGGAGTAAAACTGTAATTAAAATAATGGTGTGTTATTTTTCCATCAACTATTAAATCTATCAATTTATCCTTTGCATAAAATGGTATTCCTGTGTTTAATACTTCAAGAGCCTGCGTCATTATTTCGTGTCTGGGAGATTCAGGAATTACGTCAAAATAGTTTTTTCCGATTACCTCGTTTCCTTTTCCCCATACGGAAATCATTGCAGGATTAGCAAGCTCGATTTTAAGTTCGGGACCAATTAAAACAGCTATTGGTAGAGGTGTGTTGTCCACAATGTTTTTTAACAGCGATACATAATCATACATGGCGGATATTTTTTTTGTTTACAAATTTAAAATCAAACAAAGTGTAGATGTTATATCAAGACTGGCTAATATTTCATAATTTCAATGAATAATTTTAAAAAGATAATTCGTTTTTTCTTGGGTATTTGAGTACTCTATGATATTTGATACTAAAAATGCAGCCTTTTTAGTATTTGTCGAAAATCATAGACACCTTCAACTGACTTTTTTTGCAGAAAGTATATCAATTTCTATCTAAAAAATGGAAATAACATATTGGGTATTCATAAAAAATCTTTGTTAAAAGCCATTGGCAGCCTCAAAATTTTGAGTTGCAGTATGTAGTAGAGCTTCCTTTTCATATACTGCGTTATAAAGCATCTTTTTTTGTGTTGCCAGTACTATAAGGTTATTTTGAGTATTCTTTAATTCATTGTTCTTTAATGTTCGCAGGAGTGCTTCCTGCTCTATTTCTTTTCTATCAAATACATGAAGTTCTTTAAGGGACTGATAGTATTCAAGAGAGGCAGTTTTAAGAGGTTCGCCTTTTGGAATGCCTTGTGTAGAAAGCTTTTTGATATCGCCTATAAGGATATCAAACTCTTTACTCTGCTGATCCACGGCTGTTAAAGCTCCTTTAAAATCATCTTTTGCCAGACAATTAAGCTTTTTTTCTCCTGAACCTTTTTTTCCAAGAATAATTTCAAAAGCTCTGCGTTCTGATTGATTGATCGACTCCTTGAAATCAGCTGCATTTGAAGATTCACAGGAACTCATTGTTATAAACAAAAATGCTGTTATATAAATACCAAGCCTTCTCATAATAATGGTTTTATGGATGTTAATCTAATATTGAAAATTACTCCTTTAAAAAACTTCAAAATGACTGAAGCAGGAATCTAAATTTAACGAAATACTTTAGACACTAATTTACATATTATTGAAATCTTATGAAAAAAAATAATCTAAATTGTAAATCATTTTGTAAAAAACTCATTTTTCTTTGCAGCAAACTTTGGAGAAGTTGTAAAATGAGCCAATCTTATAAAATAAAAAAACCTGCAAATCTAAAGACTTGCAGGTTTCGTGGGGAGAGCAGGATTCGAACTTAAGTCTGGAATCCCGCTTATTTGCTGCGTTATGTTTATTTTAAAACTGTTGTTGCCACGATTTTGCCATAAAAATAAAACTGTTAATTTATTTTGCTAATGTTTTGATTTTTAATGGTTTGTCCTGCTGTTTTGCTGCTGTAATTCTTTATGCTGTAAATATAAGTAATTTTTTATAAAATTGATTGTTTTGTCCTTTTTTTAAATTGTATAAAATGTCTAAATAAATTCAAATAAAAAAACTCTTAGCTTCTTGCGGCAAAATTAAAAGCAGCTCAAGATAAAGTATGATGTATTTTAGCAACTTAGTTTTCAACTGACCGGAAATCTGATAAAAATTTTTAAGTTATGGCAAAAATATATAAAAGATATGACCGCATTTTTAAAGAGAGAGCTGTTGGTTTAATCGATGAAAAAAATACGTTGCAAGCAGCAGCAGATGAACTTGGAATAAGATCCAGCATGCTGTGCAGATGGAGAAAAGAATATCAAAAATTCGGACAGGGAAGTTTTCCAGGTATAGGATATGACAGATATCATCCCGATGATCATAAAGTTTTTAATTTAAAAAAGAAATTAAATGAAGCGGCCCTGAGATATGAAATTTTAAAAAAAGCATCACCATATCTTTATCAGGGAAATTTAATGATTTATGAGTTCATAAGAGAAAATGAGCGCAGTTATTCCATACTAAAAATGTGCAGCATTTTGGAGGTGGGTTACGGCAGATACCACAGGTGGAAGAAAAACGGCATTTCTTTAAAACAGCAGCAGACAGCTCTTTTTAAAGAAGATCTTAAATCAATTTTTTTTTATTTTAAAAAACATTACGGACGCAATAAAATTACAAAGGAACTTCATAAGCTTGGTTATGTTATATGTCAGGAAAGGGTTTCTTTCTACATGCGGGAGTTAGGCCTGCGCCGCATAAAAAAAAGAAAATTTAAGCCTACTACGGCTTCTAAACATACTTATTACACAGCTCCAAATATCCTGGACAGAAACTTTCAGGTGCATTCCCACTCCGAGGTATGGGCATCTGATATTACCTATCTTCAGACTACAAAAGGTTTTTTATATCTCACCATCATTATTGATCTGTATGACCGTAAAATAATAGGCTGGAACCTGGGCTCAAGTCTCGCCGGTAAAAATACTACTCTGCCGGCTCTCAAAATGGCGGCGGCAAACCGGACTGCAGCTGAGGGGCTCATCTTTCATTCTGACAGGGGTGTTCAGTACGCCAACAGAGCCTTTTCTAAGGAGCTGTCTTCCTATAAGTTTATAAAAAGCATGAGCCGTAAAGGATGCAGCTGTGACAATGCTGTATCGGAAAGCTTTTTCAGTTCGCTGAAAAGAGAGTTAATAGATCCGAGAAATAGCTTATTTACCCGCAGAAAGATGCGACAGGAAATATATGAATTTATTGAAAACTGGTATAATACAAAGAGAATTCACACCTCTCTGAATAATAAAACGATAGAGCAGTTTAATAACGATTATTACTTAGAAACAGGGATTAGAATATGAAGCAGGACAATAAAATAAGTGCTGCAGATCTTTATGCTGCCAGTCTGGAACTAGAGATTAAAAAAGCAGAACTGAAGTTTGAAATCTTGAAAAATGCCGGCAGCTGCATTTCGAAGAAGAAAGACGTGCTTTATGATTTCATCCTGCAGAATGAAAAGCGCTACTCCATCCGGTTAATGACCGAAGTTTTAGGAGCCAGCAGGTACTGGTATCATAAATGGAAAAAAAATCCGCTTAATGAAACAAAGCGCAGAAAGATCTTGATGCATCAGGAAATAACCAGACTCTTCTTTGCATTTGAAAGACGTTAGGGAGCGAAAGAATTGCTGTGGAACTAAGGCATGCCGGGCATAAGATATCTAGTAAAACGGTTAGAAATTATATGCGGGAACTGGGACTTTCAGCGAGAGGCAAAAAAGAATTAACCGGGGTGCGGATCCGCAGCTGATATTGTTTGCTGTTTTGAAGTGCCAGTGTGATGGATATAAAAAATATGTAATTTAAAATCATAAACTGTAAGGAATCGAAGCAGCATTAGGGTAAATTTGTCCTATAGTAAGTAAGGTAAAAAAGCTTTTTTAATCAGGAAAAAAAAGAGGGAACTGGCTGGTTTCGTCTGAAGGCGGATGATGCTCATGGAGGACATGAGAATCTTAAATTCCGGTGTGCTTGTTTCTTGCCTTTTTCATAAACTATAAATTTAATTCTTTTTTTCCTTATAATTATAGTTTCAAAAAAACAAGCCATGAAATAACTCAATTTCTGGCATCGGTTGAACAACAAGAAATATATAAGACAGTAGGATGTTAATACAGTTTCGAACTAAGCTTTTTAGAGCCTTATTTTGCTGAAGTTTTAACTTTTTAAAATCCAAATGTGCCACGATTCTGCCACAAAACTTAAAGCAATAACTTGACGAACTTTTTATGCTAATAAAATTTCGACCGATCCTCACGAATATTACTATTATCAAGATTTTAAATATTAAAATAGATTGCTACAAAATCTAAATTGGTTATAAATTTTCTTCTTTTTCATTTAAAAATTTTCGTACTGCTACATCTGCTATTTTAGCAAAAAATTTCAAAATATCTGTTGCTTCTTCAAATGTCACATTCATTCCTTCATCATTAAGCATTTTTTGAGCTTCCAGAAGCGTAATTAACTATTCAGGCAATTCCATTTGATAAGGTAGAACTACATCAATAGCAATCCTATATAATTGAAAGACCAATAAATTTTCCAAGTAATCAATTTGTGGAAAGAAGTCATACAGAAAATATTGGCATACGAATTAATAAGTAATTACCAAAAAACTCTTTGCCTTTATATCTCATCTTGTCTAAAGAACCAGTCTTAAATTTAGACTTTATTATCTATAATGCTATGGACATTGTATTAACGTATAAAAATTACCAATTTACTGTTGATTATAAATTAGATTTTGATGTCATAGGCAAAATTGTAATTTATAAAGAGCTAAGGATCTAACTGCTCATTTAGATTTGCTGATGAGCTTTAGTTTTCTCCTTTCTGCTTTTATGATGAGCTCAAGATCTGTTTACCGGTTTCCTCAAGCTATGGCTTAGGGCTTCTTTAAAATGCAGAAGATCATCTCAGATCTATGCTGCCAGTTGTATCTTATAAGATCCTAATATTTTGATATATGAAAATGGTGTTAGGTGATTAGCTGTAAAGCTAAATAAATTTATTTTACATAATTTGTAGAAACACATCTTAACCAATATTGGACCATCACCATTATAAACTCCATCTGAAGTTAGCAATAATGCACAATGAAAAATAAATACAAAGAAAGTTTCTTAAATTGTATCCTCTGTTTGCCTTAAGGGTAGGGTAACCGTAAATTCAGCGCCGTTGTCCTTTTCCCCGGCTGCAGTTATTTTACCATTATGCCTTTCGGCAATCTTTCTGCACAGGGCAAGTCCAAGGCCGTTTCCCTCATACTCATCTTTGGAATGAAGTCTTTCAAATGCCGTAAAAATCTTTTCTGCAAATTCTGCATCAATTCCAATACCATTATCCTTTATTTTTATCTGTACAAAATCATGGCCGTTACTATTGATGATACTGCTTGTTATTATAACTCTTGGAGGCTGGTCCGCTTTGGAAAATTTTAAGGCATTTTGCAGGAGGTTATAGAAAAGCTGGTTAATTAAAATCGGCGCTCCCTGAATCTCGGGAAGATCAGAAGTAACTAAAATAGCACCTTTTTCCTTTATAATCAGTTCTAGATCTATTTTTAGATCTTCAATCACCTCATTGAGATCTATGGTTTCGATATGCTGTAAAGTTTTATCCAGGGTCGAATAGTTCAAAATTCCTTCTATAATGTTTTCCATTCTCTGGGCAGACTGGCTTACTTTATGAAGGTATTTTTTAGATTTGTCATTAACATTGTCTTCAATATCATTTCGTAAAAGGGTATTGAAAAATTTAATTTTTCGTAACGGTTCGCGAAGATCGTGGCTCACTACACTGGCAAAATGCATCAGATCGCTATTAGAACGCGTGAGCTCATTTGTACGGCTTGCGACCTGCTTTTTTAGTTCCTCCTGAAATTCCTTATGCTCGTGTATATCCTGAACAATCCCGATGATGGTCTTTGCAGACCCGTCCTTGTCCTTGATAATCTTTCCATTGATTTTAGCCCAGCGGTAGGAGCCGTCATCATTTAAAATCCGCGCCTCATAGCATATTTTTCCGGTTGCCTCAGCCTGCTGGTGTGCTTTTTCGCGCGCCGGGAGGTCCTCTGGATGAAGTTTTGCAATTAAATCGTCATTGGTTGTTTCGCTTCCAATGGAACAGATCGTATTGAAATTTGCTGAAGTCTTGATTTTTTTGGTCTCAAGGTCTATTTCATAACTTCCTATCCCGGAGCTTTCTATGGCTATGGTTAATTTTTCATTCGATTTCAGGGTTTCTTCTTTTGCTTTGTGCAGATCTGTGATGTCGGCGCCGGTATTAAGCACGCCATAGACTTTTCCATGCTCGTCAAAGAGCGGAATAAAACTATAATTAAAGTAATGTTCGGTCATAATCCCCTGCATGACCAAATCTACTTTTTTTCCTACAGCATGAAAGGCAGTTCCGGTTTTAAGAACGCCAAGCGCCTCATCGAGAATCTGCTGGTTTTCAATTTCTGGAACGACACTGAGATAGGTTTTTCCAAGTACATCATTTCCTTTTCCCCATGTTTTGATCATGGCATCATTGGCCAGTGCAATTTCTAAATTATCTCCCACATACACTCCGACGGGAAGAGGGATAGCATCAATTATATTTTGTAGAAGCCCTGGATTACGGTACATAGCGTTAGATTTGATTGGTATAGTTTTAATGGCGAAGCTATTGGCTTTTAAATGTTTATGGTTACATGAATTCTGCATTTTGTATCATAATTCCAATAATACAGCTGATTGTTTCTATTGTTTCTGCTTCGATTTTTTGTTATTGGAAATGACCCTCTGCTCGCTGCACTTAAAGCGTTTAATTGCGTCACTGCGTTTCCGCTTATGTTTTGTTTGACAGTTTTCTACTCTTTTACGCCAAAGTATATAGCTGCCGGGTTTGAGTTCCTTCTTCATTAAAATTTTTACATCAGCTTCCTGAAGCTCAAACTGATATGCAATGGCCTCAAAAGGGGTTCTGTCTTCCCATGCCATTTCAATGATTCGGTCCAGGTCACGATCGGGAAATTGCCGTTTTAATTTTTTCATAATTGTATTTTTTGAGGGATTCCCAATAGGGAATTAAGCAGAGCATAGCTAATTTAGATAAAATAATTTTTATTTTGTTTAATATTTATTTAAAATAGTTAAACAATTATTACCTTTAACATTAAGATATCATCTTATATGAAATACCCCTTTAGCTTTTTTGATAATTAATAAATAATATCTTATTTTCTTGAAAATCATAGCAGAAACAATCAGAACGGTTCTTTAATTCTAATCTTTAAAAAATGAAAACTATTGTAATTGTTGGCGGCAGTAAAGGAATCGGTAATGGTGTTTTAGTGCAGCAGCTGGAAAATTATAAGGTTATTAATATCAGCAGGGCAGCTCCCGATATTACCCATCCAAACTTAATTCATTTTTCAGTTGATGTGCTCCGGGATCCTTTGCCTGAATTTGAAAGTATTGATGCCCTGGTGTATTGTCCGGGGTCCATAAACCTGAAACCCATTTTGAGCTTAAGTCTTGATGATTTCAGAAATGATTTTGAAATTAATGTGGTGGGCGCCGTCAAAGTGATTCAGCATTATCTGCCTGCATTAAAGAAAGGAAAAAATCCTTCGATTGTTTTATTCAGTACTGTTGCGGCAAAATTAGGAATGCCTTTTCATGCCAGTGTAGCAACAGCGAAAGCTGCCGTTGAGGGACTCGTTAAATCACTCGGCGCTGAACTTGCCCCGTTAATCCGAATCAATGGTATTGCGCCGACTATTACAGAAACTTCTTTGTCCGGATCTATTTTAAGAAACGACCGGATGAAAGAAAATATGATCGAACGACACGCTTTGAAAAATTACCTCAAACCCCATGAGGTTGCCCGTATGGCAGGATATCTTATCTCTGAAGATGCAGCATCAATTTCAGGTCAGGTTCTCTCAATGGATTATGGTTTGGTAAGCTTTAAATTGTAAAACAGCTCAAAAATGAAAATTCTTTTAACAGGCGCTACAGGTTATATCGGCAAGAGGCTTTTGCCCTTGTTACTTGATCATGGAAATGAAGTAATCTGCTGTGTCAGGGATAAAAACAGGTTTTGTTTTCCTGAACAGTTTAAAAATAAAATAAAGGTTATCGAAGTTGATTTTCTGGATCCGGAAAGTCTGAAGAATATTCCCAATGATATAGATGCCGCTTATTACCTGATCCACTCGATGTCAGGAGCTTCTAATTATGATGAACTGGAAAGTATTTCTGCAAATTATTTCATTGAAAAAATAAACCAGACAAATGCAAAACAAATTATTTACCTGAGCGGAATTGTAAATGACCAATCATTATCCAAACATTTATCCTCAAGAAAGGCTGTAGAAGAAATTTTAAAAACCGCAGCAGTTCCATCAACTGTACTCAGAGCGGGAATTATAGTAGGATCAGGAAGTGCTTCTTTTGAAATAATACGCGATCTGGTGGATAAACTCCCCATTATGATTACCCCAAAATGGCTCAATACGAAATGCCAGCCGATTGCGATCAGCGATGTTTTAGAATTTTTAATCCGATCACTGTTAAATCCATTAACGTATAATGAAAGTTTTGATATCGGGGGACCTGATATATTGACCTACAAAGAAATGCTGCTGGAGTTTGCCAAAGCAAAAAAACTCCAAAGATATATTTATACAGTACCGGTGATGACTCCAAAATTATCGTCTTACTGGCTGTATTTTGTGACGTCAACTTCTTTTAAGCTGGCCTCGGCGTTGGTCAGCAGTATGAAAGTGGAAGTCGTCTGCAGCGATAACAGGATTAATAGTTTACTGGCAGTTACACCTATCTCTTACAGACAGGCATTAGAAAGGGCTTTGAAAAAGATTAGTGATGATGATATTATTTCAAGCTGGAAAGATTCACAAGTAAGCGGGCAATTCAAAGGAAATGTTTCTCAATATTTAAAGGTTCCTAAAAAAGGCTGTTATATAGACAGAAGAAAAAGAACAATTATAAACAGGGAATATACAATTGCAAGAATTTGGTCAATAGGCGGAGAAACAGGATGGTATTATGCCGACTGGCTTTGGGATTTGCGTGGGTTCATCGATAAGATTTTTGGCGGTGTGGGGACCAGAAGGGGAAGAACACATAAAAAGGAAATACATGCAGGAGATGCACTCGATTTCTGGAGGGTTGTATACGCCAATAAAAAGGAAGGTAAATTGATTTTATATGCCGAAATGAAACTTCCGGGTGAAGCCTGGCTGGAATTTAAAATAATCAACAATACCTTATATCAGGCTGCTACTTTTAAGCCGCGCGAACTTATGGGCAAAATATATTGGTATTCTGTCTTGCCATTCCATGGTTTTATATTTGATGGAATGCTTAAAAAACTAATTTAAGGATACAGCGGACAACATGGGCTGGCACCGGACTGTATTACGGCAGGGTATTGTACTGGTATAGTCTTATTTTTAATATTCTGCAGTTTAAAAGGGTTTGTAAAATGAGATCCTGGGAGCATCTTTTGCAGCATATAATTTCATTTGGACATTTTTAGTACATTTGGACATTGCAAAACCGCTTGATATGATAAGTGCTGAGAATCCGGATGCTGAAAGCCCAAAAGAAAAAGAGCCGGTAAAAATTCTGCTGGCCGAGGATGATAAAGACGATCAGGAATTGTTTATCGATGCCCTGGATGAAGCGCAGATTGCTTCTGAGGTAACGACCGTTGAAAACGGGCAGGAGCTCCTCGATACCCTCAGGGATGAATCCCAGAGCGATCCCGATATTATTTTTATCGATGTCAATATGCCCGTTAAAGGAGGAAAGCAGGCGCTGGAAGAAATAAAGGGAGATAAAGAGCTTCGGGACATTCCTGCCGTTATGCTGTCCACCTGGGATCATCCTGCAGATATTGAAGATACCTTTGATAAGGGGGCGGACCTCTATGTCCAGAAGCCCAATTCTTTTAATGGCTTTGTACTGGTACTAAAGAAGGTCTTCTTTCTGCACTGGGCCAAAGCTTTATTGGGTCCGGTTAAAAATTTATTTTTTGTTTCTGAAAAGAATATATCTCGCGGGGACTCCTAAGTGCTCTTACCAGTGTTATCTAAAAGTTTCGAACCTAAACAGCTTAATCTCTGGTTTTGTTGACTATTTGGTTTTCAAAAGTGCTATGTGCCACAATTCTGCCACAAAACTTAGAATGGTAAAATATCTTTAAAACCGCTTTAATCTTTTGTGGCAAAATTGAAGGCAGCTCCAGTCTGTATTTTGTAATATGATCTCTTTATTTTTTATAGGTTTAGGAATTAATCAGTTGTATAAAGCATATCAGAAATATTTCAAATCTCATCAGATTAATTTAATGGATTGATAGAAGTGCCCTTTGAGGATTATTCAGACCAGTCCCGAATCCATTTACTCACTGTCCGGCACCATTGGTCGTCGTCATTCAAACATGGAATTGCCAAAAACTCTTCTCCTCCTTTTGCTTCAAAATCTTCTTTGGCACGCATAGCGATTTCTTCGAGTGTTTCTAAACAGTCTGAAACAAAAGCCGGAGTAACAACTGCCAATTTCTTGATTCCTTTTGCCGGCATGCTGTCAATTTCAACATCAGTATAAGGTTCTAACCATTTGTCTCCTGCTAAACGCGATTGAAATGTCAGACTGTATTGATCTTCGGAAAGACCTAATAATTTAATAACCTGTCTTGTAGTTTCATAACATTGGTGGCGATAGCAGAATTCGTGCGCCGGAGATGGCGTGGTGCAGCAGGATCCGTCAATTTTACAATGCGATTTTGTTACGTCGGTTTTGCGGATATGACGTTCTGGAATTCCGTGATAAGAGAACAACAAATGATCATATTCAAAACCAACTACATGTTTCTGAATTGAATCGGCCAAATTCTTGATGTAATCTGGTTTATTATAAAATGCCGGAACATCAGTAAATGTCATGTGCGGGAATTTCTTCTTGCGAATTTCTTCAGCCTTTACCAAAATAGTCAAAGTCGAAGCCATCGCATATTGTGGATACAGTGGAAAAAGCATTACATCTGTAACTCCTTTATCGCTCAATT
>NZ_JBQEMU010000023.1:0-4205 GCF_052044235.1 Flavobacterium sp. 22659 | reverse complement strand
AAGCGTGCGCAGATTCTTCTGGTCTTTTTCTTAAAATAATGCCGCGAACTAGTAAAGCTCTTAATAAATACGGAACATCGATCACGTATTTATCCATTAAAAATTCATCTAAATACGGTTTGACATCTTTTGGCGCGGGACTTTCGGGAGATCCTAAATTTACTAATAATACTCCTTTCATTATCTTTTTTGTTTTAAGATTTGTTCTAATTTTGCTCAAACTCAGTGCTTGCCGCTTCTTAGAAATTAATTAATATATTTTTATTTATGCCCTAATCTATAAAAGCGATACTGTTTTTATGATTGGTATTAATGGACATCAGATATCTTTTTGGGGTTGTGGAAAATTTTTTCTTGAATCCCGCAATAAAGTGGCTTCCGGTGCTGTATCCTATTTTCAGCCCGACTTCATTTACATTGTAAGAACCGCTGTCCAATAGTTTTAGTGCAAAATCCATTTTGTAGTCAAAGAGAAAACCATAAACCGTATCACCATAAATTTGTTTGAAGCCTATTTTTAATTTTTTCATATTCAGTCCAATTTCATCTGCCAGCTGCTGCAGCCCTGGCGGTTCGGCCATATTGGCGATAAGTATTTCTCTGGCTTTTTTGATTTTCAGCACGTTATCTTCATCAATCAAAAATGGACATTGCACTGCGTTTGGATCTTCCATTTTACTGAAATACAGACTCAATAATTCATATCCTTTTCCTTTATAATAAAGGTTCTTTAGGGAAGGATGAAGGCTGTAATGAAACAGCTGGCTCAAAACAACAGCCATAGAAGGACTGATGTTCCCTTCGGTATAATACTTTTTTTTCTTCTTATCGGGGCTTAAAATAGAAATATAATCTGCCTGAACGGAAAATAACGAGTGAAATTTATTAATCGAAACAATAACAGAAATAACCCATGAATTTGGAGAAAGTTCTAACTTAAGCAATGACTGCTGCTGCAGATTGCACAAAATCAGTGATTTTTCCTCTTTCAATTCTAAAGTGCAATGGTCCGGACTGGACAAAAAAAATGCATTGCCTTTTAGTCCGAAATGAAACTGTATCAGGCCGGCATCTATTTCGTGCTGTGCAGAAAAAGCTTCTGAGCTGTCGTTCTGGAAACGGATAAGGGTAAGGCCGTCTTCAATTTGTATTTCTTCCTCCATTTTTTTGATATAAAAATTACTGACTTTTCAAGATAGTGTTTAGGAGGTTATTGTCTATTGGTTTCTAAGACTGCGGCAACCTGGATATTTATTTTATTGGAAAGCTTGCTTTTAACCAAATTTGGGATTTCAATATTAAAATCACTGGCATTAACGCTGAAATTACATGAAATGCTGAGCCCTGATAGTGATCTGCTTATCTTTGCAGCAGTATTTATATCCCTGGATTTACCGTGAAGTTCTAATTTGCCTTTAATGATAAAATCTTTGGGATTTACTGTCAGGCTTTGAAGATCAAACCCTTGTATTTTTCCTTTAAATACGGCTTTTGGATATTGGTCACTTTCGATATAATTTTCATTAAAGTGTTCTTCCATTAAAGCAACCTTAAACTGGAAACCTTTCATCAGGGCTAAACTTGCAATCTCTCCCGTTGCTGGATTCAAAACAAAAGTAACATTCTGATTTACTGCTTTAACTTCTTCAAAAGAAGGAACGGAAGCTTCAAAAATGACTTTTGCCGATTTACTGATCATTTTTTCTTG
This sequence comes from Flavobacterium sp. 22659, assembly GCF_052044235.1. NCBI lineage: Bacteria > Pseudomonadati > Bacteroidota > Flavobacteriia > Flavobacteriales > Flavobacteriaceae > Flavobacterium > Flavobacterium sp. 22659. The sequence goes on along the minus strand of NZ_JBQEMU010000023.1, from coordinate 2,497 downwards.
TGATATGCCAATGGCGCAAACACACAGCATTGCAATAAGTATTGTTTTTTTCATTATTTTGCCTTTATTTTTTTATAAAATCATTTTGTTTTGTGCAGTCTTATTTTAAAACTGCAATAATTTGAATTTTGACTTTATTATCCAGTTTATATTTAATAAGCGCTGGAATTGGAATATTGAAATCACTTGCATTTACTTCAAAATCAGATATAAAGGTGACTCGGGAACCCGATCTTGTAATTTTTGCATCGGCACTTATATCCTTGGATTTTCCATGCACTTCTAATTTTCCTTTTATGGTGTAATCTTTATAATCTTCTGTTAGGCTTTTAATATCGAAACCTTCAATTTGTCCCCTGAAAACTGCTTTTGGATACTTATCGGTTTCCATGTAATTTTCATTAAAATGTTCTTCCATCAATGCCATTTCAAACTGGAATCCTTTCATTAAAGCCAAACTTGCCACTTCTCCAGTTGCAGGATTCAAAACAAAAGTTACATTGCTGTTAGTTCCTGCAACCGGCTGAAAAGAAGGTACTGAAGCTTCCAGAGTTATTGCTGCAGATTTAGTTACTATTTTTTCTTGCGAAAAAACAATAAAAGAAGCCAATATCATTGGCATTATTATGATTTTCTTCATGTTGCTGTTATAGATTATTTTTCTAATAATCCATCCTGATTCCATTTATTTATAATGTCGATAGTAGCTTGAGGCAATCTTGGGCCACCCTGTGGCATTAAGGAACTATCTCCATTTTCTAAAGAAATTCGTGTAAGCAACCCTCGGTTTAAAACTGCATTTTTCACCTGTTCATAAGTAACTAAAGACATTGGCGCGCCATTTTTAGGAACTGCGGCATGGCATACAACACAGTTATTATCAATAATAGATTTTACATTTTGGTTGTATGTTGCCAAACCATTAATTGGTGTAGAGTCAATTAAAGTACTTGGATCATCGTTGGCACAACTTACAAAAATTGAAGCTAATGATGAGATGGCCAGAAGGGTTTTTAAATTCATAAGATTGGTTTTTAGTTATAAATAAATGCATGATTTTTTTAAGAATCATCAGGCATTTCAAAATCATATACGTTGAAAAGAATAATACAGATTTGGCAAGAGGCATATTTAATGTTTTAAATCCAATAGGTATTTTTTAACGTAGATAATTTGAAATACTAAAAACCAGTTATGAAAAAAAAAATACTAATTGCAATTTCACTTTTTATAATAATCGGAATTTCGGCGTACCTCTACATCTACAAAGGGCATAGAGATATAGAATCAGAAACTGCCGATTATGCTGTAACGGTCAGCGGACTGGAAAGAGAGTTTGCTTCAAACGATAGTCTGGCTTACATCAAATATCAGGACAAAACAATTGAATTATCTGCACGAGTAACAAGTATTGATAAAGCCAGTAATGGAATTGTTATGAGCGAAAAAATATTTGTCACATTCAAAAAACCTTTGCCGCAAAATATTATATCTGGAAAATACCTCAAGATTAAAGGGCGTTTTTTAGGATATGACGAACTGCTCCAGGAATTTAAAATAGACCAATCTTCAGTTGTACACTAATACAAATAACAATTTAAAACTAACCTCATGAAAAACTTTATTCTATTATTTTTTTTATTTCCGCTCTTAACCTTCTCTCAAACCGATTTATTGTCTGGAGTAGAAACTCCTTCTGCAAAAGAAAAAGTGACTTCTGCATTCAAAGCCTTAAAAATCGTTAATCTTGAGTCTACAAAATTGGCCGCAAAAGGCGATTTGTATTTTGTTGTTGCACACCGATTTGGTTCTATTAAAGATGGTTTTGAAGGTTTCTACGGACTGGATAACGCCAATACACAAATAAAATTTATTTACGGTTTAACAAATGGACTCAACGTAAGTGCTGCCAGAAGTGAATTTGCTTACGATTTTGCAACAAAATATATGTTGTTTCCTCAAATAAAAGATGGTTTCCCAGTTACTATTGCCGGGTTTAATAGTTTGTCTATTAATAACACGTTAAAAGAAAGTCTGTATCCGAAACTTCAATTTAAAGACAGACTTACTTATGTTGCACAGCTGCTGATTTCCAGAAAATTTTCTGAAAAACTGTCTTTAGAAATTGTGCCGTCATTCTTTCATCAAAATTTTGTTGAAGATGTAGATCAAAGCAATACTCAATATGCCATAGGATTTGGAGGTAGATATAAATTTGCTAAGCGCTGGTCTTTAAATATGGATTATGCGGCGCATTTAAACAGAGCACCAAACTCGCTTTATAAAAATCCGCTATCTATAGGTTTTGATTTGGAAACTGGCGGACATGTTTTTCAAATGCATTTTACCAGTTCACAAGCAATTGATGAAGCCGGATATCTTGGAAGAACTACTGGCGACTGGACAAAAGGAGATATATTTTTTGGATTTAATCTTGCCAGAGTTTTCTAGTATCTCCTTTATAATTAAATTATTAGGTAATTTCTGTATTTAAAAC
>NZ_JBQEMU010000022.1:0-106885 GCF_052044235.1 Flavobacterium sp. 22659 | reverse complement strand
CCGAAGGTCACAGGTTCGAGTCCTGTTCCCGCTACTAAGACTAAGCTTCAGAGAAATCTGAAGCTTTTTTTGTATAAAACCAAAAACATCTCAAAATTGATAAATATTTGATTGGTTTTATTTGCGTTCTTAAGATAAAAAACAATAATTTATTTAAAATTATAATATAATCGTAATAACAATGCTTAAAAGACACAACCCCCAGATTCTATTTTTTATTCTTTTAAATTTATTTTTTTCCATCAATGCATTTTCTCAAAAAAGTATTTATGCAGGAATTGAAATTGGAAGAAGAGCTATAAAAGTTTCAGTTATTGATGTAAACAATATCAAAAAAGCTGACTATAAAATCCTTTCTTTCTGGACAGAACGAATTCCTTTTGCTGATCATATTGCTGCATCAAACGCACTTCCTCAGGAAGATATAAACAGAGCAAGCGTTATTGTCAGCGATCAATTAAAAAAAATAAGATCTGAATATAAAATTCTTGAAGAAAACATTTTTATCGTTGCAGCTCCGGTTTTTCAATCTGCTCGTAATATTGATGTTTTAAAAAACAAAATCGCTTCTCTTACAAATAAACAACTTGAAGTTCTAGATGTTAACGAAGAAGCAAAAACACTTGTAAAAGGTGCTATTCCTCCGGTTGATTACGCTAATGCTTTCCTTCTTGATATTGGTGCTCAAACTACAAAAGGCGGTTATATCGACGAACTTAAAGACAACAAATTAGAGTTTATTCCTCTTGAACTGGATTTTGGAACAATGACACTTACAGATGCTGTACAAAAAACAGTTGTAAATCCATCTCAGGCAAATGACATGTCTGCTTATCAGGAAAAATCTTTTGACTTTAACTCCGTTCTTCGTAAAAAAGTAAAAGACTTATTTGACAAAAATCCTCTTTTATTCAAAAAAGATAAAATGTATTTATCAGGTGGTGCTGTTTGGGCATTTTCTACCTTATACTACAATGAAAACGTAAAAGAACATTATATTGCTTTAACTCTGCAAGACGTTATTGATTATGATGCAATTCTAAAAAATAATTTTGGTAAGTTTACTGCTCTCGCAAAAACCAATTCAGAAGCAGCAAGAGTTTTAAGTACTTACGAACAGAAATACTTAATCTCTGCAAACAATATTCTTGTTTCTTGTCTGGAAGCTATGCCAAACTTAGATACAAAGAAAATATACTTTGTAAAAGAAGGACAAGTAACATGGCTTATCTCATTTATAGCAGAACGTTCTAAAAAAGTAAACACTAATTTTTAAAACATTTCTGTTTTTACAATTTTTAAAAGGCTTCAGAAAATCTGAAGCCTTTTTATTTTGGTTTTATATTAAACGAGTTGTTTTATTTCGCTTAGAAACTCAAATTCGTCTAAAGGAAAAAGCTGCAGCACTACTTCGAGCATTAATGCTACATTAATAGATTGATCTTTTCTTGTTTCCAAGATTTTATGTTCCTCATGTTCTAGTGCTAAAATACAAAGTTTCAGCATATTTGTTATAACACAGCCTAACTCATAATAATCTAATACTTTAACCTCTGCGGTATAACAATCTTTTTCATCTTTTGCTGGTTTTAAAGTATTTAGAAACTCTGTTGTTAGTTTTTTAATATCTTCTAAATTTTTAATTTCATTCATTTTTATCAGATTAAAATTATCTTTTTATAAAAAACAAATTTGATGATATTCTAATTCAATTCGGTTATCATATATGATAATCAAGAAAATAAAAAAGTGTAAAAAGAAAATGCCACTTAAAAATTAAGCGGCATTTTCTTTTTAATTGAATAATTTTAGTTTACCTAAAATTATTATTGTTTTTGTATTTGTAAACAAACTCATTTGCCTGTTTATTTCCCGGTAAATTATACTTCATTACTATTTCGTAATTTCCGTATCGCATAAACTGGAAATTGTTGTTTATAAAACGCTGAGCAATTGCCGTGGCACCTGCTTCGCCATTTACATAAGAGTTTACAATCTGATTGCTTAAATCAACCCAGTCTTGTTTGTAAAGCAGTGGCATATTATACTTAAATGGGAAATTTCCTTTTGTCCACGACTGGTTAACGTCATTTTCTATACTTGTCATATAATAAGCATTAAGCGGAATTGCTTTTGCAGGAATAACGCCTAACTCACTTGTATCTCTGTTACTTATCGCGAAACTACCGTTTAAAGGATAATCTTTATATAAATAAGGATAAATATCTGTTGCATAATATTGATCGTTTAGTTTCGATTCTGCCGTTACAAGTGCTTTACCATCGCTGTACGTTACGCCGCTCAACTCAACTAAATCAAATGCTTCCTGGCTCGAAATGGTATTGGTTAAATAAATAACATCTGAATACAGAACTCCAAAATTATAGTTTTGCGTATTTATTGCATTCATTTTAGAAGCAAACGTTTTGTATTTACTTGTATTAAACGAATAGTTCAAACGGTCAATACTTCCTTCGGCTTTAGACAACGCATCGGCTTGATTTTCTTTTATCTGGATATCATTTCCTTCATCGCTGATTGTATTTGTTTTTGTATTTAATGTTGTGCTTTTCGCCGTATTTTGTTTCAAATTACTCACAATTGAAAAATTGTATTTCTTGTCCTGATCGATGTTTGGCAGGTTGTAATACACTTCGTTTGAACTTGTATCATAATTAAAGGCAACAGGTTTTGAATTAGAAGTTCCGTCCTGATCCATTTTTATGCTGGTTTCCCAATTTGCATCTTCAAACAAATAATCCTGACCTCGTTTCAGCTGAATATAACCTTTTGGATATTCTTCTTCAAGGAAATATTTTTGATCTACAATTGGGTACGAATATTTAATATTTGTAAGCGGAATATGGTTTGGCGCACCTCCTGTTGTAAACAACCTTTCTTCATATTCTGTAGCTATTTTTCCATCTACTTTTACTGGCTGGAAAGTACCGTTTACCATTTTTTGGAAACTTACCTCAACCTGAACTTTTAATTCTTTATGCGGAGGCAGAATATCTGTTGAAACAAAATTAACTCTGTCTTTCATAGAACTCCATTCAAAAACACCCGGAATTTCTTTTGTTCCGTCAAATACTTTAAACTTCTCTAAAATTACTTTATAAGTTACATCGCCTGAGTCTTCAGGAATTACAAAAGCTTCATTTACTTTCATTGAAAACGCCGCCTGCGGTACGGCAAAAACATCTACGTCTGTCGAGCTTTGTTTTGGCGTTACATCGGTTATTAGTTTAATTCCTCCTAATGGTAATGCGTTTTCAAATTGGCATTCTTCTCCTAATTCAAATTTAAAGCGGAATTTCCCTTTTATCAGTCCTCCCAGTATATTCATATTTCCGGCCATATATCCTCGCATCCAAACCGGATTTGGCAGTTTTGCCTGCAATAAAACTGCAGCTCCTCCTGAAATAATTGGCACTTTTAATTTTAAGAATGATAGTTTAATTCTAATTCCTAATTCTCCCTGCAGGTAAGCATACGATTGTCCGTTAGCATACCATCCGTTTATACCTACACGACCTCCTGTATTCGAACATCTTGCTTCCTGATAATCTTTAAGCATGATATCGAATCCCATTCCTGCCTGAAAACGTGCGTAAAAAAGTAAGAAACTTAAATCTCCTGTATCAAAATCTAAACTGGCTCCAAAGGCTAAACCTCCTCCGTTTGCCAATGCGTTTTCATCGCGCATATAATCCAGTTCTTTTAAATCGACACCTAAAATCTGAGCAACCTGAGGCGGTGGCGGCGGACTTCCCGGAAGTACTGTTCCAGCCATAAAGTAACTTGTTGTTTTTAAATACATTCCGGCTACTCCTATTTTTATACCGCATCGGTCATCTGGTGTTCCCATGTACATGTACCAGTCTTTTGGATCTTTGTGAAAAACGCCCCAAACTGCTCGTCCCCCCGGTCCTATTCCTGAAAGGAAATTTCCTGGTGTATTAATATAGACATCTGTTGTGGCGTGCATCGATTTGTTTTCAAAATCAAATTCGATAGCGGCAGCCATTTTTATTCCTATAGCTTCTGATAGATCACCTGGAATTGCCTCTTTTGCCTCTGGAATATATTTACTGGCAAAGGAACCTTTAAGATCATTATCTGTAACTCCTAAGAAACTTTTCTTTGCTGTAACATTTGTAGATACTTTTTCCATTAACTTGTCCATGTTTTTTAACGCTGGAGGAATTGGCGAAACTACATTTGCTTTACCAAAAATAGCTAATCTGTTTATTCCTCCTTTTGAGTTAAATGCTATTTCAAATCCAGCTTCTCCATCACAAATAGATTCTGTACCAATATGAAAAAATATTAAAGCTTTAACTCCCAAACTTATTTTTTCATCAGGAGAATAATTTAATCCTGAGTCAGAAAATGTACCCACCGCTACATTTTCATTTCGACGCATTTTATAATATGCTCCTCCTGCAAAACCATTAATCATAAAAGGAGCTGGAGTAGCCGGCCATTTAACCGATGCATCAAAATACCAATATCTAAAAGTGGTACGGCCAAAAATAGCTTTTGCCTTGACATTAACAACACCCGCAACATCAACCGCAAGATTAGCACTAAAACCATCTCCATAAACCGGATCTTTTTCCATTAAAATCAAACCTCCGTTAATGGTTAGACCACTAAACTTACAGTTAATATTAATGGCAGAAAGGTCGAGACCGTCATATCGGCTTCGCTGCCTGTATCCGTCGTCATACATTTTACCTTTTATCCCAATTCGGGCTGTAGCTCCGGCACCAACGCTTTCCATCAGGTTAATTCCTAAATCAAAATCGATTCTGGAATTATCTCCATTAATGGCAACATTTATATTTCCTATAGAAACCGGAAAGTTTCCAAAGGCAACTGTGCCTTTATAACCCATATTTCGAACCGAAATAATAGGCGAAACGGTTTGTAACTGCAGATTTTCAAAAGTAATACCTTTAAAATCTACAGTGCGTTTTCCTTCTACATCTTTATCGTCTGTTGCTCCTTTATTGGTCCCAAAAGAAACGGAACCATTTAAGTTTGCTTTGGGTAAAAAACGTCCGTTAACTAATTTTAATTCAACCGAACTGTTAGGCAGTAATAAGGCTTTTGCTTTCCAAATATCAAAGGCTATGGAATCTTTTGTAATAACAACTAATTGCTGTTCTTCCATAGAGATAAATCCGTTGTATTCTAAACCGGCTCTATTGGTCTGTTTTTGTTTAGCCGCAGTATTTGATGCTGCATCTCCTGACGCATTTGCATTTGCAGCCGGAGTGGCAGCGGTTTCTTTTTTCTCTGTTCCTGCTTTACTAATTGGTAAAAGAATCTGTCCTTTTAAATTTGCTTTTACAAAAGTATTTGCCGCAATTGTAACATCGATATGGTCTAAGGAATAGGCCCAGGATTTTTCCTGACTTGTTATACCTCTGTCTAAAGGAAAAACATTATCTGCATAAAAAGTTCCCGAAACTCCATATTTATCAATAATAAGGTTTTGAGCTCCTACATGAAGTCTTTCTTTGCTTGACGCTGTATCTGTAGTTTGAAATTCTTTTGGCAGACCTACATCAAAAGTCTGAACAAATACTCCTTTCCATGCTTCCTGACTGGGTACTAAAAGTGCATTTTTTGCATAATATTCTGGAAAAACAACTACAGGATCGTTTTTTAAATCGCTTAAATCCAGTACTGCATTATTTACCAAAAATTGGAAATTACCATCAAAGTCTTTTCCGTTTCGTTTGTCTTTTAAAACAAAAGGCTGCAAACTTACATTTACCAGAATATCATTCCAGCTTCCTGCTGTAAAGCTGAACTCCCCTCTAACTCTATTTGGTATTTGAACAGTTTTTCCGTTGTAATATGTTTTTGGAATTGTAGTTTTTGCTTCGTCAACCGTTTTTGTTAATGGATCTATTGGCAGGATTAAATTTCTTGAAAACTCAACTGCTCCAGAAACTTTCATTTCTTTAAATCCATCACAGTCAATTTTTACATAGGTAAGATCATTTACATTTCCGGTTGCCATGTCGAAACCTCCATATAATGAAAGCTGCCATTTATTATCGCTGAACGGAATATCGACATTGCCCAGTAACACTAATTTTGCTTCGCCCATAATACCTCCCTGATGTGATAATTTAACATTATCTGCACCAAAGAAAAGCTGCATAGGCTGTCCATTTTTATCTTTCTGTGGAATATCAACGCGGCAAAAAACAGTCAAAGTTGTGTACTCTGGAGTAAAAGTTGCTTTAGTAATCCCAATAGAGTATTGAATATTATTTACCGTATTACGAATACCTATTGGCAGTTCTACCAAATCCTGATTTGAAAATTTATCTACCCAGCGGTCAGATGCTTCGATCTTTTCGATAGAGCTCGAAGCTGCACCTAATTCTTTTGGAGGTGCAATGTCCTGCCCATAAGAAAAAACAACCGAAAACAAGATAAGTAACGATGCGAAATGTATTTTGTAATTTTTTTTCATAAGCAAATAATTCTGTTTTTTTGAAAAATAAAGCATACCTATTTCTTTTATATTTTATACTCTCATTTTATTTAAGAGTACTTATTTTGTCTTTAATTGTTCTTTAAAAATTTAAAATCAACCTCATCATCTTTTACATTTTTAAGTGCTAAATCATGATAAAAAGGAATCAATTTTATTTTTATTTCTTCGATAGTTTCTGTTTCTGTCTTTTTCTCTTTCATCATCTTAAAGAAATGCCCAAGTTCTTCTTTATTAAAAACTGAGAGATTATCATTTTGATGAATTTGATCTACAGGTGTATTTGAAAGTATCGTAATTTCATTAATCATCCACCTATGAACTAATAAAGGCTGTAACTTTTTATTTTTTCTTTCTACCAGTTTTAAATAAGAATTATAACTTACTTTATCAGTTACATCTTTTTCATTTACGCCGTGCATTTTATGTTTATTCACTCTTCCAAGAGCCATAACATAATCGTTTTCAAATCCTTCGTCTTTACGAATCATTTCTTCTCTTAAACTTTTTGCAGTATCAAGAAGATATTTATTGTATTTATCTAAGATGTCATTATTTAAATCATAAACTTTTAAATAATTCAATGCTTTTTCTTTGAAGCTTTGATCATCAGGAGTCAAAGTTGTAAGCGTAAGTAAATGCTGTAAATCATCTGAATCTTCTTTGGGCATTGGGCGAAGTGCAGACTGCATATCCTGAAGCTGTTTTATAATTTCGTCTCTGGTGCCTTCGTAAGTTTTGTCTTTATGATTTATTTTTAGAACAGGGTTTAAAACTGTTTCTTTTTCTTTCTTAGGTTCTTTTTTAGCAGGCAGTTTGATTTTATCAAGCGAACAGGAATAATTTAGAGTTGCTGTTAAATCATTGAATTTTTGAGTGTTTGTACTGCTTCGAAACATTGAAATAATATTTAAACTAAAGTTGTGTCTTTCGAGCATTACGTAACTATTGTTAAACTTAACTCCAAACACAGAACTCGAATTCATATTTCCCTGCGTGTTATTGTACAGAAACCCAAGATTGGTATTCAGCTTGTCTTTGAATAATTTTTTTGAAGCTCCAACCGAAGCTCCCATCGAAGAATTATTGTTTCTGCTTACTTGATTATTGGTATAATTAAGCGAACTGTTTAAAGCAACTTTTGCTGCCAGAAAACTAACTGTATGCGCCAAATTATAATTCTGAACTGTACTTGCCTGACCTTTACGAATTACACCTCCCTGTTCATTGGCCTGACCAGCGATGCTGTAATTAAAATTCAGATTTTGATTTCTCTTTTTTCCAAAAGCATACGACATATTCATATTGGCATTTTGAGACAACTGTCTATAATCTAACGTATCTGACGGTACTACATTGGGATTGTTTATTAGCTCAAACTGATCTAATTTTTTATTGGTATAGGTTGAGAAATTAGAATAACTACCTGTAATATTTAATTGATCTGTTACTCTGTAATTCATGTTAATAGATCCTACTACACGTTTTGTATCCTGTTTTTTTACTTTTTCAAGATCGTCTCTTTGAAATCCTAAACTGGTTGAAATGGTAATTTTATCCTGATAAAATGGACGGGCAAATCGCAGCGATATATTTTCTAAGTCGTTATTAAAATATAACGCTCCCAAAGTGTTATAATTAGGATCGATGCGTTCGTATGTTAATCCTACTGTACTTTTTTGAATGTTATAATCAAAATTAACGTTGAAGGCATTCATAAAACTTGTCGTTTCTTTACTAGAAAAAATCTTATCTCTAAGACCTCCGCCCGAAATAGTTTTACTTCGAATGTCATCTGTTAAAACAGACAAGGCATACTCTACATTTAAATTTAAGTTTCTGACTAATGATGTACTGAAAATTAAACTGTTTACAAAGTTTTCTTTTGGTGTAACTCCTCTGTCATTTACCATATTTAGTGAGTTGACATCGTCTTTTGCATAAAAACCAATCCAGCCTAGTTTGTATTGGGCTTTCTCAAATCCTACTTTTGCTCCATATCCAAAACGCTGGTATACCGGAACTCCTCCTAAAGCATTTTCTTCTGAAACGGCTTTAAGCAGCTGCCCTCCCATTAAGGATATTTTAAAGGGGCTTCTTGGTGTAAGTTCCAATCCAACTCCTTTAAACGGATAACCGCTTAATGTGTAAGGAGAAAATGTCATGCTCACATTTCCTATATAGGCTTTTACCCATTTGTATTTGGGCATAATACTTAATCTGTTAAAATCGAATGGGGCTGTGTAGCCTAAATTATTCCCTTGATTGGTAATACTATAAGAGACCGGAACGCTAAAATTAAAAGCACTAACGTTTAAATTTCCTGAAAACAGGTAAGTAAAAGGTTCACGCGAATTTTCCATATTAGAAGTATAGTACATCATATTGGCATTGATATTCCCTGTTACTTTAAAATTTGGTTTATAAAAATTCTCTAAATCTACATCCTGTGCATATCCTTTCCTGCAAAAACAACAGGCAAAAACAATACATAACCAAAACAAGATTTTATTATTCTTTATCTTCATTTATTGGTTATTGTTTTTGGACTTTGATATCACATAAAATGTAAGAACTTGTGCCGTTCTTTACCATTTCTTTAATTTTAATGGCGCCTTTTCTGCCGTCTTGTGTTTTAAATAAAATTATTCTTGGATAAGTAAAACCGAATTCCTGTGCTCCTGCAGCAGTATAACTTATGTTTAATGATTTAATTGGTGTATCATTTACCATGGCATCAAATTGCGACTCAGTAAAATTTAAACCGCAGTTACATAAATTTTGAGAGTTTACAAAAATGGTGCTTTGTGCATTTTTTAATGCTAAAAAACCATAGTTATTTGCCTGATCCGGTGATACAAATCTATTGTAAGTAAAATTGCTGTTTAAACCTTGAAAAACAATATCTATTAAACTGCTGTTCTCATCATTAATCTCGTTTGCTTTATAAACCTGACGCGTTACTGTTGAGAACATTGCACCAATATTATTATTGTTATGCGCCGAATTGATTCCCAATTTTATGTTCGTTAAAGTACGCAGATTGGTATCTGGAAGAACTGTAATAGTTGATTTAAAAATCTGACTTATTTTATCGTTAAAAGCTTCTAAAGTCACTTCATGAGTACCTGGGTTTGTAAATACAACAATTGGATTTTCTTCTGTAGAAACGGCTGGATTACCGCCTTCAAAAGTCCATTTATAACTTGTCGCACTAACTGATTTATTAGTGAAAATAATTTTTACTGGAGCTTCGTAATCATCATCTTCAAAACTTGGCTCGTAGGTAAATAAGCTTACTAAATAGGGATCAACAGTAATTGTTTTTGTTTGTTTTTCAGATTCAAAACCATTAGAAACAGTCAACGTTATAGTATGTTCTCCCGGAGTTATAAATATCACATTTGGAGGTGTTTTTCCTGTGAAAGATGCGGGCGATCCTTCTTGAAATTCCCATTTAAAAGTCAGTCCTTCTCCAATAGTAGAATTCTTCAAAATTACCTCAACAGGAGAATAATTGCTTTTTACAATTTCATGAGTAAACTCAATATTGATTCCATCCTTAATTACAACAGTTTTGGTGAATTCTCTACTCTCTCCATCTACATTTGAAGCTTTTAACTTAATGGTATAAGTGCCTTGTTTATTGTACAGAATCTCGCCCGGATTTTTAGAATTTGATGCAGAAGGGTTTCCTCCTTCAAATGTCCATTCATAAGTATCTGCACCAGTTATTTTGTTATCTATTTCAATAATAACGGGTATGGATTCATCCTGATTGGCATACGAAGTCGTAAAATCACCTTCTATAGCTATAGCAGTCTCCTGATAACATGAAGCAGCAATAATAAGTAAGAATAAGAGTAAAGTTTTTTTCATTCAGTGCATTTTAAAACACTGCAGTTAATAAAAAGACTGCAGTGTTTTTGATGTATTATTTTTGAGCGTCGGCAAATTTTGTTTGGAAATCAGAAATTTTCACTAATTCACTCTGGAACATTAAATAAATATCATTTCCTTTAAACTTAACCATATGAACATATTTGAAAGATGTGCCTGTCCTGTTTCCACCAGCTCTTATTTTTAACTCTCCATCATTAAAAAGAGATAAAGTATTATTTTGCAGATTTAATTTGAAGATTCCTTTTCCTTCACTCACTACATATAAATCATTTTTTGTATCAAAAGTAATATCAGAAAAATGATCGCCATTTGCTGCCGAAACTAGAGTTGTTACTTTCCACTCATTATTCACATATTCTAATTTTCTAATTGCAGAATTTTTGTAAGTTCCCGTACTTGGATCATAAACATCATCAATTAAATACAAAATACTGTTCATACTAATTATTTTTGTTACAGTATTAAAACTTGCATCTAATCCTGCTCCATCTTTTATTTCACTTTTACCTGAACCTGCAACAAACACGTCACCATTTAAATCTGGCAAAACTCGTTTTATATTTTTTGCGTTATAATCAAAAACAAAATAGGTGTTATCGTTATTATTACAGATACTAAAAAGATTGATTTTACTGGCAAATGGAGAGCTTATTGGTTTCATGGTATAAAATGCTTTTAACTCTGAAAAGTTATTTTCAAAACGCATTATTTTATCCTGATCCGGGCTGTCATTACCTTTTGCAACCAGTAGAACATCTCCGTTATTTGTTAAGGCAAGTTTAGCGAAATTATAAGTTCCTAAATCAAGATAATTAAGTGTAGTTTCTTTCCCGTCAAGACCAACCTTTTTTAAACTTGTAAAGATTCCTCCTTTATCGTTCTGATTCTGTCCTATTGTATAAACCGTATTGTCGGCATTAATAACAAAATCATTAATAAAACCATTTGAAATATAATCTGCTTTTATTTCTCCTTTTTCTTCTGGAGTTACTGCTGGTTCACTATCGGAACCTGAACAGCTATTTAAAATCAACAAAAACTGTAATGCTGTTGCTGCTAAAATAATTTTCTTCATTTTTATCATTATTATATTAATTCGTTATTTAATTGCGTTTAAGGTGACTTCCTAAATTATTACCATTGCCAACCAAAACTCTTACGATATTCATTGCAGTAATATCATTACTCATTTTATAACCTACTGGGTTTCCTCTATTTTCAAAAGCTGCTTTAAACACTTTTCCGTTGAATGTAATCACTTCTTGATTTAATAATTTTTCATATCCGCTGAATGTGCCGCCTCTGGCAAACCATGTCGCTATTAAATTATTATCAAGGTCTATAACTTCATATTTTAAGTCTCCGTTTGAAGAAGGTGAAATCATTCTTATAAATCCAATTCTTTTATCTTCCGGATCCGGATTTTGTGCTTTTATGCTATAAATAACACCAAAGTCATCAATTCCTATTTTATATGTGTCTGCAATATTTTCTGCGTTTTCTATTTGATCCTGAACTCCATATCTTTTGGCAGAAATACCAGTTAATTCTCCATTGATAAAATTTTCAAAGGCTGTTTTATTTAAACCTTCTGTATTGATATAATTTCTGTCGAATAGCTCATACACAACGCTTCGGTCATAATTGAAAGCGCTGAATTTTCTGCTTTTGAATTCTAATTCATTATATCTTCCTGTTTTTTCATCCTGCAGTTCAATCCAAGGCAATACTAAAGACTCTTCATTTGGAGCTTTTTTTAATTCTACTATAACTGCATAACTTTTGTCTAAACTTAAAATCTTAAAAAAGGGCTTTTTGCCTTCTATAAAACCTATTGTTTTATCGTCTAATTTTATTTCTTGTTTGTCTATTTTTATTTTTTGTGCGAAGCTTTGAATGCTTATTAAAATAATTAATAGAGCAAAAAAGCTTTTTTTAGTATTATTCATTGTGTTATTCTTTCTTTATTGATATCGCACATTATAAATGAACTTTAAGATTTTCATCATCGAAATCCAACCTTAAAAACTCATTCATTAGTGCTGATGGAAAAGCATAATTTGTTTTTAATTCCCATTCTTCTTGTACTATTTCCAGTTCTTTAAAAAATCTTTCCATAATGAATTCTTTATTCCCTTTAATAGTTATTAAGATCCAAGTAGAAATATTATATCCTTTATTTTTAGGTATGATAAATCTTTTTACTTGATCATTATTCTGCTTACTTACATATACTTCAAACATTATTTTACGAATTTTACTGATGTAACATATTTATATGAACCATCTGCATTCTTTTCATTGCCTATCAATGTCTTCACTTTTACCTCTTAATCAAATTGTAACAATAATATACTCTTATAATTTTTCTGAAATTTCACTTCTTATCTAAATATACTATTCCCAAATACTATCGGATATATTCTTTATTTATTAAATCAATTTTGTACTTAGTGTAAATTTGATTTGATGCCATCCAATAATTTTCCATTTTTCGTAAAACCTTTGCACAATCACTTTCTGAATGGTGAATATTCAAAACCAAATCATTCTCTTTTAGTGATTTAAACAAATCAAATTTCCCTTTACTTCTTTGTCCTTCCCCATAGTAAGTGTAACTTTCCCAAAACAAACTCAAACACTTTACATATTTTAAAAAGTATCTATTTTCAAAATTTAGCATTTCAATATTCAATTCATTATTCTGAAAAAAAAATTCTATTTCTTCAATAGATTCAAGGGTTAAAGTTTTAGCTAATGTTTGCTTTCTTAAATTACAGATGCTAGTATACGCTTTACTTAATAAGGTTTCAATTTCGACCTTTTTATCCGTCGAATTTGTAATTTCTAATTGTTTTAATAATTCTTTCATTACCACATTGAGTTATCTGAATCATTTAATTTTGCCATTCTCTAAAATCTCTGTGATTTTCTGTAAATAATAAATAATATGGACCTTCATTCTTCAATAAAGCATTAACTATATTGATTAAGAATATAATTTTATTATCAAACCCTGTTTGGCAAAGCAATAATTCTTTCTCTTTATAGGTTTTAGTTATAAAAAGGTTAATCTCTTGATGAAATTTATTATTCTCTGAACCCTCTGAGTGTCTAAAATTTCTTTCTTTAAGTAATTCTTCCAATAACTTCTCAATTTGATAAACACTGAAATCTATTAATTGATGGACTTTCTGATCATCAAAAACTGAACTAATTTTTTTTAATATCGCATATCTTTCAGATGTTATTTTTCCAAATTCTACAGCCTCATTTTTATTATTTAATATATAAAAGAACTTCATTATTTACATTTTAGGGTTAAAATAGATAATAACTTCATTTGGTGTGTTTTTTATTATTTCAACAGTTCCATCAAAATTATTTGCTTTAAGAATTTTGCCTGTTGGAGTTTCAAAAACAGCAAGTTCGGGAGATAGTCCGTCTTTTAGCTTTTGCTTAAAAATGGTAAGATTTATCGATTCATTTCCCGTATAAATATCTGATGATTTCCACCATCCCTTTACTTTTGATGGAGCATAATCTTCAATTGCCTGTTTAAATATAACCGAACCGATTCCTTGTCCTTGCAATTTTTCAGGAATATTTAAATGAAACTCTAAGATATTATTGTTAGAAAAGGCCACTCCCACTTGTTCTCTATAAACTTGATATGTAACATTAACATCATAATAAGTCGCATGGTTTCCATGAAAATCACCATCGTGTTCATCTATTTTTGTCCATAGTTTTTCGATCTTTCCACCACTTTGCAATCCTTTCCATTTTGTATAACCTCCAGCTTTTTCAATAGCTTCTAAATTTTTAGACACTAAATTTAACTCATTCAAATCTGTACGAAGCGATGGAGCATGTTCTGCTAAAACTTGCCAAGCCTTAAAACCTGAATTTTCATTAACGAGCGCTTTAAATTCTTTACCATTTATTGCTAAATCTTCCATCAAAAACTTAAGGCATTGTGAATAAGAAAAGCACGAATGCAATACAAAAAATAGAATTACAATTTTTTTCATCATACTACAATTTAATTTCTTTTTCCTCATCTTCGTAATTGCTCAAATTCTTAAACTTTAGTACATATTTTCCATCTAAAAAATAAATATCATTCAACAGAACACTTCCGAATTCGAATGAAATGTGTGCAATATCACCTGTCTCCAAATTGATTTTATAAATACTTCTTTCATGAAGAATAATCAAATTATTATCAAAAAAATAATTTCTCACAAAATCATTATTCCTCGGTTCAATAGGAGATTTATATTCTTTAAATTCTTTAGATTCTACATTGTAAACTATGGGATTATATTTTGGAATGTAAATATATATTCCATTTTCTGATTCCATTTTAAAATGATCCAGATTTACAAAAAGTCCTTCAAATTCACATTGCAACAATGGAATATCGATTTTTTCATTATTTACAAAAAAATCGAATTTCCAAAACATTCGACCATAATTAAGTTCTTCTAATTCTGTTGCTGTAAGTTCTGTATTACTTTTTAAAGCTTTATAAAAGTGTTGACTATCTAATTTCATAAACATGGTTTTTTAATATTATTTTTTCTAAAAATCTCGAAAGCTTCTATCATTTCATCTAATTTCCCAGCTTTCTGAGCATCTTTAAAATCCGAAAGTATCTTAGAAGATGCATTTATGTAATCTACTATATCATCTGAAACATCTAAAGGTAATTTATTAAACGCTGTTTGCAAATCGGTTACTACCTCTTTTCCTTCTACAACGCAGTTTCTCCACTTGCCATTTAAATATATTTTAGCTTCTAAATTTTTGAAATAGTCGGCACTCATACTATGCAGTTTTTTAGAAAATTCTATTTGTTCTCCTGCTAAATTTGCTTCCTTTTTAAACCATGGTGCTACATCGCCTATTTTAAGATCTACATCGGCAGCTTTATCACTCATTTCAAAAACAAAATAATAACTTCCTTCGCTAATATCATTACTCAACATCCTTGAATCATAAGTGTAAACTAAATCATCTACTCCTGCAGAATTTTTTAAAATAGGACTTCCAAATCCTCCTCCCAAACTTGATTCTTTTTGAAATCTATCAATTCTAAACTTATAATTTTTCCCACTAATAATCTGCTTTATTTTAGAAAACCCACTATATGGTGGCCAATTAATTCCATTATAATGATTAAGATCATTCGTTTTAAATAGATCATAAAGTTCGTCCCATTTATTCTCACCCCATAATTTATATGCTTGTTCTGCAATTTCTGGTTTAGCCCCACCTGCAAAATCATTCACGGAATTTACAAAATCTTTAAATTTCACATTTTTATAGACCATGTCACCTACCTCATCAATAAACCCAAGCACTCTCCAGACTTCTTCTTGATCTGCGATTAATTTTCTTTCTTCAGATGATATTTTATCTATCTTGGTTATTAAACTTTTCCATTGTGTATAGTGAGCAAGCAACAGAACCTTAATGCTTTTATTTTGTTGTAGAATGGCTTTAGTAGTTGCTGGCAATTTCGATACAAATTTGTAACCACCTACAGCGATACTCTTTATTCCAATAACAGCCATACCAAGATTATAAGCCGTAACAGCTTTTCCTAAAAAACTTTCAGGATCTATTGTTTGAGTATTTATTCCAATATTACCAACTGCACCTGCCACTTCTCCTAGTGCCCAAGCTCGACGCACCCAAGTCACTTTAGTAGCCAATAGGGTACCACCGCTAAAATAAATAGTAGCCACATCTAGTGTGGTCACTATACCTTTCTCTATATAATCATTCCTTACTTTATCATCTTGGTATTTTAAGAAAATTGCTGGAACAATATAATGGTTATTTCCTAAATCATTATCTCCTAAAGCTGTTGCTATCAAAGGTAGTTTTCCTTGTTGTGGTACTATTATAATTGGAGTCAAAGGAGAAACTTCTTCTATAATTTCAATATGTTCTTCTTTATTTACTCCACTACCTTTAGTATCAAATGCCTTATAGAAATAAGTAATATACCTATCATTCAACGTGACGTTTCCTGTACTTTCATTATATACTCCCTCATTGTATTTAGAGGTAAATACTGGACTAATTAATGATGATGTATCACTACTATAATCTATTCCTTGTAGATTTATTACTCTTTTTGCAAAATCATCTGTTTCCTTAGGCCATCTGTTCTCTATAGATTTTGGAGCCTGATTAAACATTGTTACTAAAGCCCCTATAAAATTTGTATAGTTTTTCTTATCAGTTAAAAAGTAAACAGAAGCATCATCTATTTCTCCTATAAGCTTTTTTAAAACCTTATTAGTGTCCTTCTCTAAAAATGCATAAAAGTTGGTATAGTTATCCGTTCTAATAGCACTCATTAAGCGCAAAATCGCCAATTCAGAACGTTCCTTTAACGCTGACTGCGTTGAAATTGTATTGATAAGGCTTTCAATTTCTGTGTAAGCTAAGTTTCTAATAGCTGACATACAAGCATTATTAACAGAGGTCGCAACTTTCTCTCCGTCTGTTAATTTCATTACCTCTCTTAATTCTGCAATTCCATCTTTCATTTCAGAAGATGAACAATCTCTTAGATCTCTTGACAATAATTCTTGTGTAAAATTATTATAACAAGAGCCGTCTTTAATGTCAAAAGGAGAAAGCTTCCAATCGCTTTCAGTAATATTTTTTATTTTTTCTAAAACTCGTGCGTTAACATCTTTAACCTTTTCATCTTCAGCATTCCATTCAACTAATACATAATCATAGTCACATCCATCTCCTCTAGATCTGAATAAATTAACTTTATCATTAATCGTTTTAGAAACTTTTTTCGCTACAATCTTTTCAGTACCATTAATGAATACTTTTGCATTTATATCCCATTCATAATATTTATCATTATATTTAATGGTTTTAATAATATAATTTTTCGCAATTGCGACTGAAACTACTATTCTCTCATTATTAAAATAAAACTCATCTATAAGAACTCCACTTGGTGTTAATGCTAAATGGGCAAATTTATTAAGCTCCCCACTACTCTGACTCTGAAAGGCATACAACTTAAACGCAGGATCATTAATCTGTTTCCAATCTTGATGGTTTAAAACTGTTCCCGAGCTATAATCCATTAAGAAATCAGTACTAGAATCTGTTGTTTTGTACTGCTCAAAAGGATGCTCGAGTTTAAAAATTCCGTGACCTAGTTCATGTGCAGGAGTTTTTGACAGCCCTGAATTAAATACATAACCAAACTGACCATTCAAACGCATATAACCCTGTTGTCCTGTACTGGAAGTTTTATCTGTTACAAAAAGCACATAACTATTATCCGTACTTTGATACAAGTCATTTATAGCTTGTTGGTCTGTACTATAAGTTGAAGTAAGGGTGTTTTTTTCTGTTTGAATTGTATTTCCTGAAACAACGTTGTCAATATTCAGAGCACCTTCTTTTTTAAAGTTGATTTTAACCCCAACTTTACTGTAAATCTCCTGAGTCTTGGTAATAATATCATCAAGCTTTTTTTGAGAATTACCATCTGTAGGCACCAATGCTACATTGACATCTTTTGGTGAAATATGCACTAGCATAAATGCGCCAATAACCTGCCATTTTTTACCTTGTTTTATAGTTGCTAATATCTGTTCTTCTGCGTAACTCAGATTTCCTTTTACAGTAAGATAGAATATTTTTTCTTTTCTTGTAAAATCGATTTTAGCTCCATTCTGCGTTTTAAAAACAATGCTATCCAGATTTATTTTGGCATCTGTAAGGGTTACTGTAGCCAGCATTGTATCGGAATCGCCATTTAATACTGCTTTATAAGGCAGTACATTATCTCCAGCTTTGGCATATATTTTCTTTAAAGCAGCAGATGCATTTTCAGGCATTACATCAAAAGCATATTTACTTCCGTTTCCAGAAAAAGCAATCGAAATTCCTTTGGCAGTAAAGGCTGTCGCTTGACCACTTTTATCTACTCCATCTGTATTTTCAGGAGTAGGTTTTCCTCCTGCCGCTGCTATTGCAGGTTCATTGCTGCCGTTTCCATCTTTATCTACGGTATAAATATTTCCTTTGCTGTCTGTAATTACAGTATCTTTTCCGCCTGGAATAGTTATTTGCTGGCCGTCTTTACCATTTACAAGAATATCTCCATTGGCATTGATTACGATGTCTTTTACTTCAAACGGAACAGTTTCTTCGATTTGTCCTCCCTGACCTTCACCAGTGAAATCTTCAACATCTGTAATATTCTTCCAATCAGCATTATAACTTGTCTCTACAATACCGCTTATTAATTGGTAATCGGTATTGATAACAATGTCTTTAAACTCAACTGCAATTTTAGTATCGGCTAAATAAGGTACAATAATATATCCTCTTCCTGAATATGGACTGTTTTGTCCTTGCAGTTCTAAAATAGTTACAGGGAAATCGCCAGCCTTAAATGTTTCACTCTGAATTAAATTCGTAAGTGGTTTTTGATTCTGAATATTTATTTGTGGTACAATACCGCAATTATAAGCAGGAACACCGCTGGTTTCTGTTGGCGTTGTAAAAGTGCTTATATTGGAGTAAGTAAACGACTGCACTCCATCTTCGGCAGGATCGCAACTTGAACCTACTCTAAACTGATAAGTAACTCCCGGTTCTAAATTGGTAATTAAACTTTGTCTGTTTAAACTATTTGACGAAAACCACTGGGCATTACGAACGTCTTGCTTTTTATACTGTACTTGATAACGTGTATGTTCTGGTATTCCTTCCCAGGTAATTTTTACACTTTTGGAACTTTGTGCTTCGCTTAACAAAAATGTTGGTGCGGCACAGGAAGCAGTATATTTAAAGGAGTATATTTCACTATATCCGTCATTTTTAAAAATAGCATTCTCTGAAAGTCCTGTCGTAGAAATAGCTCTTACTCTCCATGCATAACGCAGTCCGGGAGTAAGGATTGGCATACTTAAATTATATAATAATGCAGTCCCAAATAAAGTTTCTTCATATAAAGTCGGTGACATTTGAAACCCAATCTGAGGATCTAATGACGGATCGAAAAGCTGTTTAAGCTCAAATTTATACGACACATTTGTTGCATTGATCTGACGTGGTGTCCATGTAAATAAAATATTAGGAAACTCCGTCGAAGCAATTTGTTCGTTTTTCTGCGGTGTATTTAATATTGGCGGATCATTTAATATCAGATACAAACTGGCACAGCTTTTTTGAGATATTTTTTGATTGGTTACAAAATCATACATCTCAAAACAAAAATTATACATTCCTTCTGGTAAAGGATTTGCATATTGTGCTGGAGAAATTCCCTGCAGGTTCTCCAGTCTGAAAAGTGATGCAATGTCTACATTGGTCAACGTTTGCAATTCACCTCCATTAATATATATAGGTCTTTGTTCCTGAGCGTAATCAGAAGTTTGGATATTTAGTCCGTTACCTTGTATATATAGTTTTAAACGTACTCGTCTCTGCGATATAGAAATATCTGTAGGGTTAATCAATAATTGCATCTTAGTATCCATGCTTGTGGCATAATCAGATATTTTGACGCTGTACGGGCTATTAAAAACTGGTGTTAACTGAACTGGATATAATTGTGCATATCCTGTTACATTAAAAAACAGGAATACAACAAATAAGTATATGCTATTGAAAAGGTTCTTCATTTTAATAGATGATAATTTTTTTAACCAATGTTTGCTGTCCCGTCTCTAATACTAAAACATAAATTCCAGATGATAATGAGGTATTAAAATCTACTTCATATTTTTTCTTTCCTGATTCCTGTTTTTGAATCATTGTATTCTGCCCTGCAGATGAGAAGAGTCTTAAGTTTATGGCACTATTATTTTCTAAATTCACGATTGCTTTAAAATTACCGTCACTTGGATTTGGAGTAACTATAAAATCCAGAACAAATTGTGATGTTGTTCCTGTATTTGGTAATGTTCCTCGCTTTTCAACTGTAATATTCTTGGTATATACCGCATAACATTCTCCCTGTGTCTGCTGTAAGCCAATTGAATATACTCCTGCAGCATCAAATTTTAATGTTATAAATTTTTCCTTCTGTTCTACAATTTTAACTCCTTTAGGAATTACCCAGTCTGTACTTTCTCCAAAAGGGTTACTGGTATTAACTAAAATTACTTCTTCGTCTAAATAGGCTTGAGAGCTCAATAAAAACTCTGCGCTGATTGCCATTTGACTTGTCTTGATTACAATTTCATCTTCACCAATACAACCCAAACCTGAAGTTACTTTTACACGATAAGTTCCGGCTTTTGACACGTTGATTTTTGCTTCATTTGAAGTAAATCCGTTTGTAGATGTCCAGCTGTATTGAGCTTTTGGATCAGCAATTGATGCATTTAAATCTAAACTTTGGTCAATACACAAAGTCCTGTCTGCCCCAATATTTACAATAACCGGTTGTGGATCTTTTAAAACAAATCTTTTCTTGTAAACACAACAATCAGGACAGGTAATTGTAACCTCATAATTTCCTGCGGTAAGATTATTTAAATCTTTGGTAACTGCTCCTGTATTCCACAAATAAGTATAAGGCAGGTTTCCTCCTGTAACATTGAGTTCGATAGATCCATCATTTCCTTGATAACAAATAGGATCTTTAACCGTTTCTGTAGTCAATATTCCGTTAGGATCACCCACAAAAATACTTCCCTGAACCACACATCCTTTATCATCTTTTACTATTACAAAATAATTATTTGTAGTGATATTTTCTATTTTTGATGTTGTTTCACCGTTTGTCCATTCATACGTATAAGGCGGCGTTCCACCTGTTACGTGTGCTTCTGCCCAGCCGTCATCACCAGTTGTACAACCAACATCAAACTTGGTAAAGCTTAATTTTAATGGATCTGGCTGCGGAATATATTTTTCGGCATCTTTTTCTTCAACTAAAACATTATTAACGTAAGTTCCCAGTTTAATTCCGTTGGCATCTTCAATATTCAATGCATAGGTTCCTTCTGAAAGATATTCTGCCGTATCTCCTGTATTATTCCAAAGAGTCCATGAACCGTCTTTTTGTTTTTTCTTCCAAGTATAATAATATGGTAATCCGTTATTTTTATTTACAGGTAACTGAATTCCTCCTTTTACATGAGCTTTTAAAATTCCATCCTGAGATTCATCTCTTTGATTATCTAAAGGATTGGCATCTGTCTCATTTCCAAATTCATTACTTACATTACAAGAAATAGTACGGATAACTTCAAAAGTAACTTCAAGCGGATCCGGATCATCTAATTCTGTTACTGAATTTGCTACTGTACAGCTTGTTTTATTTGTTGCTGCATTGTAATTAGCATCACGAACAGTCAGAGTATAAATTTCTTCTCCAAGTCCGTTTAAAGAAATGGTATAAATGTCATTTACAAAGCTCGTCGTTGTTGTAGTTTGTATTACTCCTTTACTATTTTTCCATTCAAACCAATAAGTATTATCTGCCGCAATAGTTCCACCTGTAACTTCTACTACAATTTTTCCATTTGTTGCTTTGTAAAAACTTGGGTTAACAACATCTTTATACTTTATAGCCAGCGGTTTTTTAGGTTCATTAATAAAAACCTCCGCATAAGCAGTACAGCCTCTTTTATCTGTAACAATTACCCAATAAGTTCCCGTTTTTAAAATGGTATTTTTATCCGATTCAAATTCATTAGACCATTTGTACGTATAATATCCGCTTCCTCCTTCTGCAGTTGCAGTTGCCCATCCGTCATTTCCTCCATTACAAAAAACATCTCCCTTTTCAATTTTTACTGATAATACTGGAGGCTGGTCCATAAACTGAATAGAATCTTTTGCAATCCAATTTCCATTTGTATAAGTACCTAAAATAACATCATTTCTATCTTTGACATTAAGAGCATAATTCCCATAAGAAAGGTTTGAGATAATTGAATCTTGTACACCTAAATCTTTCCAGGTTCCATCATCTTGCTGTTTCTTCCAATAAAAGTAATACGGAAGTCCTCCATTTTTATTTGATGCAAGCGGAGTTCCTCCCGTAACATGTGCTTTCAAAATTCCATCCTGCGATTCATCACGCTGTCCATCATTTGGAGTCGTATCTGTTTTATCTCCATATTCATTTCCTGCATTACAAGAAATAGTTTGAATGACTTCAAAAACAACTTTTAAAGGATCTGGCTGTGTCAGCTTTATTTCAGATTCTATTACAGAACAATTAGTTGTTTGACTTGTCGCCTGATTGTAATTTTTATCTTTTATTGTTAAAAAATAAGAATCTGCAGGTACATTGCTTAAAGTGATTGTATAAACTCCATTTACTACTTCGGCAGTTGGGTTTTGCACCACTCCAGCCGAATTTTTCCATTCGTAATCGTATAACCTTCCATCATTTAATGCAGGATCAAATGCCGTACCTCCTGTAATCTCGGCTACAATTTTTCCATTGCTTGCTCCTGCAAAAGTAGGAGTATCTATTGTAGGATAATTTATTTCAACTCGCCCTGAAGGCTGCGTAATTGTAATGCTATTTTTTATAATACAGCCTTTTGAATCTTCGATTTCAATGTAATATGTCCCTTCAATTAATTGAGATATTTTTTGTGTATCTGCTACTTTATTTCCTCTATTATACCATGAGTATTTATAATCTTTAATACCGTTTTTTTCAATAAGAGTTCCTCCAGTAACATTAACAACTGCCCATCCATTATTACCTTCATAACAAGATACATTTTCAGAATCAAACGATAACACAAGTTTTGCAGGCTCTGAAATTTCTTCTACCTCAGGAATTTCTTTTATTATATCTGTAGTGCTGTATTCTCCTTGTTTTATCCCATTAGCATCCTCAACATTTACAGCATAAGTACCTTTTGGAAGATTTATTGCAACTGAATCTTTAACTTCACTCATCACCTCCCATGTACCATCTGCCAGTTTCTTCGACCAAGTATATATATAGGGTAAACCTCCATTTTTTGTTTTTTCGAATTGAATTCCTCCCTTAACAGCTGCTGTCAAAATTCCATCCGAAAATTTATCAGCATCTGTTTCTAGATTTTCTGTATTACATGAAATAGATTGTGTTTCTGTTAATGTAATTTTTATTTGTTTAGGCTGAGTTAAACTCTCTGATGCTTCAATAACAGAACAGCCTGTTTTATTAGAAGCCTTTCCATAATTTTTATCAGTAACAGTTAACTTGTATTCACCCTCAGGAATATTTTCTAATGTAATATTATAAGTTTTATCTGTTGAGTTATATTGACCTGTGGCAGTTAATATATCGCCTTTACTATTTTTCCATACAAAATCATACGAATTATCATCCTTTATTGTACCTCCAGATACTGATGCTGTTATTATACCGTTTTCTGCTCCATAAAAAGTTGGATTTTTCTTAAAAGTATAATTTAAAGCTAACGGTGATAAAGGTTCTGATATGGTTTCGGTCAAAACTTTTGTATTAGCACCTTGTTTTGCTATACAGCCTTTCTTGTCTTTAACTATTACACTATAAGTTATTGACGGTTTTACAACTGGAAATAAACCTGTTAAAACTTCTTTTGTACTTTTCACGTCTGTAAAAGGAATCCAGGAATTACCATTGTCTAATGAATATTGGTATCCTTCTCTACTACCTCCAGATGCATTAATTGTTAATGTACCATCTTTACTGCCATAACAATTAACGTTTGTTGGGGTTAAACTAAAATCTACGGGTGTGGGCGAAGTAACATCAAAAATATAAGGATGTTGTGGATCAATTGGAGGATTGGTATTATTTCCGTTTATGGAACCAATAAAACTAAGTGCATATTTTCCAGCAGCAAAATCACAGGGAAATTTATAGCTGTTAGTATTATCCAAAACAATATTTTCATCATCTTGTGATGAACAAAGAACTTCCATAGGAACTCCTTTTTCATCTAATTGCATAATAGAAAAAGTAAATTTTTCTTTATCAATCAAAGGTCTGTCAAACTTAACAACCAATTTACCATCTGCAGAATCAAAACAAGTGGTTTCAACTGCTGGTACTGAACTCATTAAAGGAGCCGATTGTCTAATAATATAGTTAACAGGAGGCGAATAAGTATTACATGCTTTTTGTCTAAAATAAATAGTCTGTCCGTGATATTTTCCAGCATCAGCCAAAAGAGATTTAGCGCTTATTGTAACCTTATCCGAACCATTTAGCCCTGCCGGAAAATCAATCCAATCGTTAGGATTTGAAGTTGGATTTAAAGTATACTGCCAATTGTATTCAGATCGTGCAAAACCTGTATTAGAATATATTGTAATAGGTGTATCTGTCGGCAGAGCATTATCAGCCCCTTGAATAACTTTCAATTCAGGAATATTCTCAATTGTCAGCTGGTCTTCCCACCATCTAACAATATCATTATAAGACGTTAAACATGAAAAAGCTGCTGTACTCTCTTTTGCATCATCATTAAATGAACCGTTACCTCCACAGCCTCCCAGACTTCTTTTCCAGTTTCTTGAAGAAGTAACTCGAATTTTTGTTGGTATACTTGTAGCGAGTACATGAAGTGTATTGGTATAAAAAGTATAGCTGTTAGAAGGAATAGAGCTTAAATCCTGACTTATTATCTGCCTTGGACCATCATTGTAAATTAAATTAACTCTAACATCATTTCTACAGCTCCCTCCATAGCTTCCGCCTCCTGGTTTAATATACAATTTCGCGATAACCGAATATGTACCAACAGTTTGTGAAAACCCAAATACTGAAATCAATAAAATAACTAATAAGTAAAATTTCTTCATAGGCTTAATATATAACGGTTAAAGTCTCTGCTTTTGCCGGACTATCACTCTCCAGATTTGGAATTAAATGATACTCGTATTCCTGATTAATTTTTAAATTTTTATCTTCCAATGTAAAAATATTGCCGTTTAATTCTCTCCATAAAGTTGGTGGAGTTCCTTTTACATTTTTATAAATACTTAGTCCTGTTACTTTGCTTTTATTTTTAGCATAATCCCAAGAAAGAACTATTTTTTTATTTTCCCTGTCTGCTGTTCCCTGTAGGAATGTAATTATTTTTACTGGTGTAAAATTTAATACACTGACTGTTACTGTAGAATGATCCAGCGATGACCAAAGATTACTTTTATCCTTAGCCAAAATTGCATATTGATAGGTTTTTCTATTCTCAACACGGTCATCTGTAAATTCCTGAATAGTATCGTTTATCTGCTTGATCTCCAGCCATTTTTCCTGACCTTTTTCCCTTCTTCTTAAACTATAACTTACCACATCTTCGCTATAGCTTCGTATCCATTTTAAATGTACTTTTCCATCTTTATTCTCATAATCTTTAAAAATAGGCGCTGCCGGCGGAATTTTATCTGGTTTATCCAAAACAAGAATATCAGAAGGGTCAGAGATATTATAACGCATATCTTCGGCTGCAATTCTATAGTATACTTTGCTGTTAGTCATTTTTAAACTCACACTGTCTTTGTACTCTGTACCAACGTAAGATTGATGATAAATATCTACAAATTCCTCGCCTGCATTATTTGCCTTTAAAATTCGATATCCTCGCAAATCTTTTTCGGTATTAGGTTTCCATTTTAATCGAACCGTTCCAAGACTATCAATGACTCCTTCCAGTCCAATAGGTTTAGCGGGCGGGATAGAATCTACAGGCTGTACAAGCATACTTTGAGAAGTTAATCTCTGATTATTTTTCCCAACGACAGAAATTGTAAAATAGTTAGACGGATATAAGTTATCTTTAAAGTTGAGTTTTCTTTCAGCAGGCGGAATAATTTTAGAAACAACCTTGTAAGGTCCTTTATCATTATTCGCTAAATTAATTTCATAACCCTGAATAAATCTTTCTGACTCTTTTGGATAATCCCATTCCAGATTAACTTCGTTTGAATTTATAATGTTATAATCTACTAATCTGGCTGGAGTAACTATCGCTGCAACTCCTGTTACTGTAATTGGTTTTGTTAGTTCTCCTTTTTCTCCAAATGAAGTGATTCCGTATAAACGATAATGATAAACTTTATCATTTACGCTAAGTGTATCAACATAATACATATTTTTAGATGGATGATCATCTTTATCGTTTAAATTAACAAGTGCTGTATTTGATATTGGACTAAAATTTATTCCATCCGAAGATTTCTCGACCATGAATGAAGTATAAATTCTTTTAAAGGTTTCATAATCCCATGAAAGCAATACTTTTTTATCATCAGGAACAGCAATAAAATCAGTTGGAGCAGGAAGAACACTATAATCTTTTAAACCTATCATATAAGAAGACTCTTTAACCTGCGGACTTTCAAAAACGGTTACCTGATAAGCATATACTTCATTCTTTTTTACGTTTGTATCTACATATCCCCAGCCTGCTTTTATTGCGCCTTCAAAACTCATATCTGCAGCATACAAAGCAAATGTATATCGCTGATTCAATTCGTCTGCCATGTTTACTATTTTTGCCAAATCGCCTTCTTTAGCAGAAGTTACTTCAAAACTTTCTCCGTAAATAGATTGTGCAATAATCGCCGCATTGTTATCTTTTTGAACAACATCCATCCAGGAATCTAAAGGTTCCGGGGTTAACGGTTTTGGGGTAAGAAGTGTTTTTTCTGGCTTAGACAAGACATTACCATCTCTTAAAACTGTACTTCTGGTAATTATAAATCCTTTTTTATTTGCTTTCTGCCATTCGGCTGGAGAATTAACAGCCCAGCGAATTAAGATTTTATCTTTTTGTGCTCTGGCATTAACCATAACAGCAGCGCGTTTAGTCTGCGAATATGATATTGATATAAATAATAAAAAGAAAAAAAGAAACTTATTTAGGGACATTTAGGATGTAATTATTTCCATGTTAAAAAAAGCAAAAATAATATTTTATATAAATTAATAAAGATAATTCACACAATAAAAAAAAAAATTGCCAGACCATAAGCAACAAGGGTTCAGCTATTTTCTACAGGTAAGAAAATTCATTTATATAACAATAAAAAATAAGAAAAATCAAACAATTTAAGAGTCAAAAAAAATTAAAAATTGATCCTAATTTTATTACAATAACCATATTTAACAAAAAACTGAAAATACTTCTCAAAATTAAAATGCAGACACAAAAAAACCGTCCTTAACAAGAACGGTCATCTTAAATATTTTTAGATTTTCAGCTACGCTCTAAACAAAGCATATTTATTGTAGTTAAATAAAACCTTATCATAAGGAACATAAAGAGAAACAATTTTCTCTGATGATTCGTCAAATTTTATTCCGTTATGTTTTCTAAATAAATAAATTTCTTTTAAACAGTTTGAAAGACTTTGGTGAATTTCACTTGTAAACGTTGGCAGTTTTTTATCTCCAACCAATAAATCAATTTGATAATTAGAACTGCTTTTTGAAAGGTTGTTTCCAATAATTCTTAGTGTAAATGTTGTTGCCTTTCCGTATTGTTCACCCTGATATTGTAGTGTCATAATTTTAGAGTAAAAGGTTAATATTTTGTTCTCAGCTTAATTTAGAATTGAATCTAATTTTAAAGTTATAAAAAAAATTGACTGCTTTAAAACTAAAGTCAAATTTATTGATGCAAAGTTAAAATATATTTTAAAGTCCGGATAAATTAAAAATAAAAAAGCCGTATTTCTACGGCTTTTTCGCAATTAACTAAATATATTTAATCAACTTGTTTCAACGAGTAAAATTCATTCATAAGCACGATTAATTTATGGTAATATTTTCATTTTTTCTTTCTTCGTTTATGTCCAGCAAAAATGGATTTCCATTCTCGTCAAACATTGTCATATTCAAAGAATCCAGCACAGTTAAACTTCTTGAGACCGAACCTTTGAATTTATTGTAAGAAAGATTCAATTCAGACAAGTTAGATAACTTTTCTAATTCTTTTGGAATCTTTCCTTCAAAATTATTGTTGAATAAACTCAGGTTTTGTAAAACACTTAAATTCATAATATCAGAACTTAAATTACCCGAAAATTTATTACTGTTTAAAAGAAGTACTTTTAAAGTTGCAATTTTATAAAGCGAATCAGGCAGTATTCCTTCAATTTCATTATCAGACAAACACAGAATTTGTAATTGATTCAACTTCCCTATTTCAGCTGATAGTTCTCCCTTTAAATTGTTTTTATGCAAATCTACAGTTACCAAATTTACCAGATCAAAAAACTCAGCAGGCAGTTTTCCCTGCAGATTATTATTGGATAAATTTAAAGCTGTGACTTTTCCATTTTCAGTATGAACTCCATACCATGTTGAAACTGGCAACGATAAATCCCATTTAATTTTCCACTGCAAACCATTAGTCGCGTGATATAATTTTATCAGCACCTCTTTCTCTTTATCTGAAACAGTATCTGCAAAAGTATTAAGAGAAAAAACAAATGCTAAAAAAAGTGTTGCAAAGCTTTTCATAACTAGACTTGGGGACTATGTTTTTCTTGCATCAAAATTAGATAATTACAAGATATAAAGCATCGCATGTCAATAAAGTGTTGATAAATAAAAAATAAATAAGATTTTTCCCTCTTTTAAAATATCATCTTTGTTCTTCTTTTTTGATTAATTTTGAAACAACTAATTATAAAAACCTAATATCATGGAATTTAACTTTTACGCATTACTCACCGCTGCGGTTGTAACTTTACTTGTTGGTTTTGCCTGGTATCATCCAAAAGTTTTTGGATCAATCTGGATGAGAGAAAGTAACCTTACCGAAGAAGATCTTAAAAAAGGAAGCATGCTCAAAATTTTTGGGCTTACTTACATTTTCTCACTCATGATTACAATGACTTTAATGTCACTAACCATTCATCAGTCTGGAGCAATAGGCATGGTTGGAGGTCCGCCTTTAATTGCTAATGCAAAACCTTCTTTTGCAGCTTTTATGGCCGATTACGGAACGGCTTACCGCACTTTTAAACACGGTGCTTTGCATGGTTTTATGTCAGGTTTGTTTTTTGCTTTACCAATTATTGGAATCAACGGTTTGTTTGAAAGAAAATCCTGGAAATACATTTTCATTCATGCCGGATACTGGATTGTTACGCTTACTTTAATGGGCGGTATTATCTGCGGATTTGCATAATTTACAAATATATAAACCCGTTTGAAAACAAAACCCAAACGGGTTTTTCTTAATAATAACTTAAAGAAAGTCAGTTATTATAAATATTATCTAATTTTGAAAAAATTAGCGCACACTTTTGAATACAACTTATTCTTTTCAAATCTACAACAGCACATCTTCACTGCCTTCAGAATGGAATTTGCTGGCCTCAGACAACATTTTTTTAACACGTGAATATCTGGAAGTACTCGAAAATTCTTGTCCGGTAAATATGATCTGTCATTTTATTGGAATTTTTGAAGAAACAAAACTCATTGGAATTGTTTTAACCCAATTTTTATTTGCCGAAAAACTAGAGTCTTTTGGAGAACGTGATCAATGCTTAAAAACTTCTGTCCGTAATTTTGCTCTTAAAAATTTTGCTTCACATGTTTTATTCATAGGAAACAATATGCTTACTGGTCAAAATGCTTTCATTTTTGATAAAAATATAAAAGAATCAAAAGCTGTCAAAACGCTTCATAAAGCCATTAATCAACTCAAAAAAGATTTAAAAGCAAGCGGTAAAAAAGTTCATATAACCAGTATAAAAGATTTTACCGCCAAAGAAATCGAACCGCTTCAAGCTGAATTCAAGAACAATTATACGTTTTCGACACAGCCCAATATGATTTTTGAAATCAATGAAAACTGGAAGTCAGAACAGGACTACATTGATGCACTTTCAAAAAAATATCGTGATCAGTATAAACGCGCCCGAAAAAAATCTGAAGGAATAGAAAAACAGCAGATGTCTTTGAGTGATATTAGAAAATATGAAGATGTTATTTACGACTTGTATTTTCATGTGGCTAAAAATGCGCCTTTCAACACCTTTTTTCTGGCAAGAAATCATTTTAGTTTTTTTAAAGAAATCATGAAAGAAGATTTCTTATTGTATGGTTATTTTTTAGATGAAAAACTAATTGGTTTTAATACTTTGATAAAAAACGGAGAGATCATGGATACTTATTTTTTAGGTTATGACGAAAGTATTCAACGCGAAAAAATGCTGTATTTAAACATGCTGTACGACATGATTGCGTATTCTATTAAAAAAGGTTTTAAAGAAATTGTTTTTGCCAGAACAGCGCTTGAAATTAAAAGTTCTGTTGGTGCAAAACCAGTAAAAATGTACGGTTTAATAACGCACAGCAACGCACTGATCAATCATAACATTGCCAGATTTTTTAATTACCTTGAGCCTAAAACAGAATGGCAGGAACGTAATCCGTTTAAATAAAGATATTTAATTGATTACGGAACCGCCAATTTCATCTGCTTATGCAAAATATGAATTTCTAATGATTTCTGCGCACCGCAATATTCACCGTCTATTTGAAAATGAACCGGATAATCTGTTTTTATTTCTGCCCTGTCTGTAGAAATTATCACAATATCGTCTGAATCAATAGGCATATTTCCGGTTATAATTTTTCCAATTAAAAGCAAATCCAGACTTTTCAAAATTACCAATTCAAACTTTCCGTCGTTCATTGCTCCATTTGGATTAATGATTACGCCTGTTCCGTATTTTTGCGAATTGGCAATTACAATCATTCTTGCAACGTGTTCGACAGTTTTATTGTTTGCGGTAATAGAAGCTACAAACGGTTCTTCAGATTCCGTTAAGGTTGTAAAAGCCTGTAAAGCGTAGCCCCAAAAACCACGTACATCACTCTGCTCGTAGTTTTTTACCAGATTAGCATTCAATCCAAGATCGCTTAAATGGATGCTTTTTTTACCATTAATGCAAATCATATCCATCTCGATATAATGGTTTAGAAAAGCTATTTTTAGGTTCTCCTCGATTCCGGCAGGCAGATTCAGATCTACCGAAAGTCCGTTTGCCGAACCAGCCGGCAGAATCCCAATAATTACATCGTGGTCTTCCATGGCTTCAGCTGCCATTTTTATAGTTCCGTCACCGCCCGCAACAATAATTCGTTCCGGCTGATATTGCTTATAAAGGGCCTGTATTTCTCTCTGATCATTTTTGCCGGTCGTTTCATAAACTTCCAGATTAAAGTGATTTGTAGCTGCAAATTCCTGAACCGCCTCGATTAAATCTGATTTATCAAGATCGCCCGAAATGGGATTTACAACAAATATGATATTCTTTTTCAACTCTTTTATTTTTAAAAACCAATTAAAATAATTAATTTACAGTATTATATAAAAGTACGCAATTAATGAAACCAATTTTACAATTATATCGAGGTTATGCCAATGAAGAAGAATTAATTGTGATGGGGCATGTTTTCAAAAGAACGTATAACTATGATTTCCAGAAGAAAAACCTAAAAAATGCACGTTCAATAATTAATCAGTTTAGGATAAAAACAATTGAAAATTTTGATGTTTATCTTAAATGCAACAATCAGGAAATCCACACTAAAACTCTGGATGACGGCTATTTTAAGTTCTGTATTCCGCTAGAAAAAGAAACTCATTTTGGATGGATGGAATATCAGGTGAGCATAAAATACGGAGGTAAAACCATTACCTGCAATGCTAATTTTATACGCCCGCATAAAGGAAATCTTGGAATTATCTCTGATATTGATGATACTTTTTTGATTTCGCATACGCGGAATATTTTCAGGAAAATGTACATTTTACTTTTCAAAAATGTAAACGACCGAAAAGTTTTTAAAGATGTTGTACAACATTATCAAGCTTTGAGTTCGGCAGGAAGAAATAATATGGGCGAAGAAAATGCTTTTTTTTATGTTTCGAGCAGTGAGTGGAATTTATATCGATTTATTGCAAAATTCACTAAAATACACAAACTCCCAAGAGCCGTTATTTTGCTGAAAGACATTAAAAGAGGAATTACTGATTTCTTTATGAGCGGACGCGGTAATCACGATCATAAGTTTGACAAAATAAAACATGTTTTAGAGTTTTATCCCAACTTAAAATATGTTTTACTTGGAGATGATTCCCAGCATGATCCTGTTTTATACGAAAGAATCTGCAAAATATTTCCAGTAACTGTGATCGCAGTTTACATAAGACAAACTGGAAAAACCCAAAAAAAAGCGGTTAAAAAAATTATGAAGAATTTAGAATCGCTGGATGTTTCTGTCTGCTATTTTAAAGAAAGCAGTGAGGCGATTGCACATTCTAGGTCTATTGGGGTCATTAAATAGCTTTGTTGAGAATACAGCATACTGATCAAACTGGTTTGAACAGATTTTTTATTTTTTTGACGTAAAAAAAACCTTTGTCAAAATTTAAAACTTTAACAAAGGTCTATATCTGTTTAATTTACTGAAAACTGTGACTGAAACTAATTAAGCATTAAAACTATCAATCTCCTCCTGAACAATTTCCCAATCTATAAGCAATTGTTCCAGGTCTTCTTTCTTTTTGTTGTAAGCCGTAAAAAACGATGCGTCTTCGATGTGTTTATCGTAATTCGTTTCGAGCATTTTATCGTCGTGCTGAATGTCTTTTTCTAACTGCTGAATCTGACTTTCAATTTTGCTTAATCGGTTTTGAAGTGCTTTTCCTTTTTTCTGATCTTCGTAAGATGCTTTTGTAGTTTCTTTAGGAGCTGTTGTTTTTACAACATCTTTTTTCTCCACTTCTCGCATGTTTTCAAGATTACGCTGTTCTAAGAAGAAATTAATATCGCCAAGATATTCTTTGATCTTTTGATCTTTAAATTCGTAAACAATATTCGACATTCCCTGTAGAAAATCTCTATCGTGAGAAACTAATAATAATGTACCGCCAAATTTTTGAAGTGCCGCTTTTAAAACGTTTTTAGATTTAATATCTAAGTGGTTCGTAGGCTCATCCATCAACAGAACGTTAATTGGCTGCAATAACAATTTACAAAGCGCCAAACGGTTGCGTTCTCCTCCAGAAAGTACTTTTACTTTTTTCTCTACATCATCTCCACGAAACAAAAATGACCCCAGCATATCACGTACTTTCATACGATTTGTATCGGTTGCTGCATCTTCCATAGTTTGAAGCAATGTAATTTCACCATCCAGATATTCTGCTTGATTTTGAGCAAAATATCCTAATTGTACATTATGTCCTAATTTAATAGTTCCATCATACTCAAATTCGTTAACCAAAGCTTTAATGAAAGTCGATTTTCCTTGACCGTTTTGTCCAACGAATGC
Organism: Flavobacterium sp. 22659; assembly: GCF_052044235.1. Taxonomy (NCBI): domain Bacteria; kingdom Pseudomonadati; phylum Bacteroidota; class Flavobacteriia; order Flavobacteriales; family Flavobacteriaceae; genus Flavobacterium; species Flavobacterium sp. 22659. Next base: position 73,133 of record NZ_JBQEMU010000022.1, on the reverse strand, counting down.
AATTTTACTTCCTCTTTCAACCAATAAACTGATATCTTTTAGAATCGTTTTGTCTCCGTAAGCTTTTGTAACATGTTCTGCTTCAATTACAACTTTTCCAGGTTCTTTTGAAACTGGGAAAGAAATATTCATTACAGAATTGTCATCTTCATCAACTTCAATTCTTTCTACTTTATCTAACTTTTTAATCAACGATTGCGCCATTGAAGCCTTTGAAGCTTTTGCACGGAACTTCTCGATTAATTTTTCTGTCTCTTCAATTTTTTTCTGCTGATTCTTTTGAGTGGCTAATTGCTTTTCACGTATTTCATGACGCAATTCTAAATACTGCGAATATGGTTTATTAAAATCGTATGCTTTTCCTAAAGAAATTTCAATTGTTCTATTGGTAACATTATCCAAAAACATTTTATCGTGCGATACAATTACCACAACTCCCGGATAATTGCGAAGGAAATTCTCTAACCAAATAATACTTTCGATATCTAAGTGGTTGGTAGGCTCATCCAGAAGCAATACATCATTTGCCTGCAATAATAATTTTGCCAATTCGATACGCATTCTCCATCCTCCGGAAAATGTTTCAGTTTGGTTATTAAAGACTTCTCTTTTAAAACCTAGTCCTAAAAGAATTTTTTCTGTATCTCCAACATAATTATAACCGCCAAGAAGTTCAAAACGATGTGTATAATCAGATAAATCTTCAATAATCTGACTGTATTCTTCACTTTCATAATCAGTTCTTGTAACTAATTGATGATTGATTTGTTCCAGTTTTTTTTCTACAACCTTAATTTCTGTAAAAGCTTCATACGCTTCTTCCAATACAGTCCTTCCTTGTTCAAAATCAATGTCCTGGCGTAAAAACCCCATTCTGATATCTTTCTCTTGTGAGATAACACCTGAATCTGGTGCAAAATCTCCTGCCAGCATTTTAAGCATTGTAGATTTACCAGCTCCGTTTTTACCAACAAGACCAACTCGGTCTCCGGCTCCTAAACGAAAAGTAACTTCTTCAAATAAATATGTTCCTCCAAAAGAAACGGAAAGATTGTGTATATTAAGCATAATTTATAACTATTGTTATCAGCAGTAAAGGTTGAAAAATCGTACCTTTGTTTAAATTTTTTGCAAATGTTAAAAAAAGGATCCAAACTAAATAGTATTTTAACAGGAAGTTGTCCTAAATGTCAAAAAGAGAGCATGTATTCGGACAAAAATCCGCTTCACTTGACTAATGTTCTAAAAATGAATGAGAATTGCAGTCATTGCGGTTTAAAATATCAAATTGAACCTTCGTTCTTTTATGGTGCAATGTATGTAAGTTACGGTTTAAATGTTGCCGTTGGAATTGCAGCATTTATTGTCTCATTTGTTTTCTTTGGAGCAAGTATAGAACAATCTTTTATTGCAATTGTTATTACTTTGATTCTATTATTTCCGTTTGTTTTAAGACTGTCGAGAAATTTATATATCAATATGTTTATTTCATACGATCCTAAGGCCGGTCAGGAATAAGAGATTTCAAATATCTTTTATGGAAGCGTTTTATATCTGCTTCGCGGTCTATTGGAGTTCCGTTTTCAATATTGTCATATAACATTTTTGCCAATGCCGGTCCCAGCATTACACCGCGTGTTCCTAATCCGTTAAGAAGATGAATAGATTTGTATGCCTCATGAGTTCCTATTATAGGTCTTCTGTCGGCAACTGTTGGCCTTACTCCGGCAAAGTGTTTTATGATCTCAAAATCGCAGGTAATAATTTCTTTAATACGATCTATAAGCTCCTGTTTTCCTTCTTCGGTTGGGAGATCCGTTTTATCATGCCAATTGTAAGTTGCACCAACTTTATATAAATTACCTCCAACAGGCAGAATAAAAACACTTGTATTAACAATAACATCTAGTTTTAAATCAGGTGCTTTTATTAAAAACAGTTCACCTTTTGTTCCATCCAAAGGCAGATAATTAAAATAAGGGTTTTTATGCAGTCCAAAACCTTCTGCAAATATGATATGACGGGCTTTGATACTTTTATACTGAATTCCTGAATCAAGAATTTCCAGAAAAGAGCTGTGAAAAGATTCTTCAAGAAGTAAATCATTCTTTTTTAGATACTCTCTGTAACTTTCTAATAATTGCCCAGTTTTTACATAACCGGTATGCAGAACTTCTCCATAATCATGAGGTGAGTCAATACCCTGATATTTTTTAGTAATGAGTTTTGTAGATAAAAAGGGAGCCAGGTTAATTTTATCTGAAGCGGCAAACCAATTATTTTGCTCTTCAATTGAAAAAAACTTTCGAAGAATTGGCATTTTAAAATTGAATTTTTCCTGCAGCTTTCCTTCAACTTGTTCATAGAATTCATTCATTAAAACCAAATGCTCTTTTGCATTCCAGACTTCACTGAAACGTTTTAAGATAACCGGATTGTACAAGCCTCCTGCAATTCTCGAAGAATTTTGAGATTTGTCATCAACAACTAAAATAGATTTATTGTTTTTAAGGGCGATTTCAGCAAAGGAAATTCCGGCTAATCCAGATCCGACGATTAAATAATCAAGCATTGGTAATATAGATAAAATAAAAAAAACTCTTACTGCAAAGGTAGCAAGAGTTTTTTGTATAATTTGGATTTAAGCACTTAGTAATTCCACATATCTTCTTCGAAGTTGCGAATCTTCTCTTTTACTCTTTCAGATTCTAACAATTGACTTTGCGCATTGTCTTTAATGTAATCTTTAATTTCACGATCTCCATATACGTTTTCTTCTTTATAGATAACCGCATTAAAACGTCTTGAATTTAAGATTTGATCAAACGAAATAGGAAGCGCAGAGTTTTTATCATTAAAGGCTTTTGCTTCATGAAGCACTTCCCGCGCATTAGGAAAGAAAACCCAAAACAGTTCTATATAGTCTTTTTCATCGCTATTCATTGTATAGACATCAGGAGTTACAGGACAAATTCCCAGCAGACGATATTTTAATTCACTCTGACGTTTATCAAAATACCAGTACCCTTTAATTTTATATTGTGAAACATCGGCAGCAGTAAGATCTTGCTTTAAGATATACTCAGCAGGAATCGTTCTTGTAGGCCCTACAGTTTGATCAACATAGCTAACTACTTTTTTCTTACCAGTTCCTGTCACTACTTTTTTCTTAACAACCCGTGTTCTGAAATCATCGGGATATTGATTCACAAGTTCTCTACCAGCATCTGTAGTATCAACACGAGTCAAAGATCCTTCAATATCTTTTAGTGATTTTTTGGTATTAAAATAACTATCTGTATAAACTTCAGTTATTCTGCCGTTTCGAATGGCCTTGGTCAAAACGTCATAAAGGGAACGTCTTTCAGGTCCAATATTCACAGTATCAACCGGAAAATATAATGGAAAATTGATTTTCTCATTTAAATCGATAATTTCCCAAGTTGTCTTTGCCATTAAAACATCCCTGTCATCTACATAACCATAAGCCAAAGGCTTGTCGTTATCAGAAATTTGCTGTGCTGCAGTTTTGTGCCCTATTTGATCAGCCGTTTTAGCATTTAATAAATTAGATTGCGCATTACAAACAAATATGCTAAAGACAACAAAACCAGCGATTAAAAAATTCCTTACTTTCATCATGATAAATATTATAAGAAATTAAACGTAATTACATATTAAATATTGTTATTTTTCCTACATAAATTCAAAATTACTAAAAAAAAGTAATTCTAATCGAGAATTAATTCTTTGAAATTTTTATCATTTAACATCAATCCAAAAAAAAACTCTTACTACAAAGGTAGTAAGAGTTTTTTAAATATTTTATTTTCAGATACTTAGTAATTCCACATATCTTGTTCGAAGTTACGAATCTTCTCTTTTACTCTTTCAGATTCTAACAATTGATTTTGTGCATTATCTTTCATGTAATCACTAATAGCTCTATCTCCATAAAGGTTTTCCTCTTTGTAGATTACCGCATTAAAACGTCTAGAGTTTAGGATTTGATCGAAAGAAATTGGAAGTGCTGAATTGTTGTCGTTAAAAGCTTTTGCTTCATGCAGTACTTCACGTGCATTTGGGAAGAAAATCCAAAACAATTCAATATAATCTTTCTCGTCACTATTCATTGTATAAACGTCTGGAGTTACAGGACAAAGTCCAAGTAAACGATATTTCAATTCACTCTGGCGTTTGTCAAAATACCAGTACCCTTTAATTTTATACTGTGTAACATCAGCAGAAGTAAGATCTTGTTTTAAGATATACTCAGCAGGAACCGTTCTTGTTGGACCAACTGTTTCATCTACATAAGTAACAACTTTCTTTTTACCGCTTCCAGTAACTACTTTTTTCTTCACAACACGTGATTTGTAGTCATCTGGATATTGGTTGATAAGTTCTCTACCAGCATCTGTAGTATCAATACGAGATAATGCACCCTGGATGTCTTTCATAGATTTTTTAGTATTGAAATAACTATCAGCATAAACTTCAGTTATTTTGCCTTTTGTGATGGCTTTCGTCAAAACGTCATAAAGAGAACGTCTATCAGAACCAATATTAGCTGTATCTACAGGAAAATACATTGGAAAGTTGATTTTTTCATTTAAATCAATGATTTCCCAAGTAGTTTTACCCATCAAGATATCTCTATCATCAACATAACCGTAAGCTAAAGGCTTATCATTATCTGAGATAAGCTGCGCAGGAGTTTTAAGTCCGATCTGAGCAGGAGTTTTTGCATTAAGCAAATTAGATTGCGCATTAGAAGCAAAACCTCCAGCGATAGAAACAATAGCTATTAAAAAATTTCTTACTTTCATCGTGGTATCATTATAAGATATTGAACGTAGTTTTAACTACTTTATTATTGTATTTCGTAAATTACCGGAGCAGTTCTTGGTAATAAATAACTACCAGCTCCAACAAGTTTAGTTTTAATTTCAGAAATAGTAACCTGGTCTCCTTTACCAGCTCTTGCAAGAACTGATTTACATTGTGCATTCATTTTATTACCAGTAACAACAACAGTAGGCTGTCCAGCAATTTTCATATTGAATCCAACAACATCTAAACCAACTTCAAAATCAAAATCAAGTAATTTAGCACCAATAGTAGCAATTTCTAAGTTAGATTTAGGACCTTTAACAACTCCCATTTCACCTCTAATTGTACCTGTTGGACCAGGAATACCTTTAATTCTGAATGTTTTCTTATCTGTTACTTTATCTCCGTTTGGTAATGTACCAGTTACAGAAATTGTAGCCTCAGTACCTTGACCTGGGCTCATGTTATATTTTCCTGGTTTTCCTGCAGAAGATAATCCCGGAGCGCTAGCAACAATTTTGTTAGCATCAACACCAGCGAATGATACAGAGATTGGGTTAACAACTCCTCTATAAACTACATTCATTTTATCAGCAGAAATTGTAGCTGAGTTTGGTCTAGGAACTACAACATATTTTCCAGAGAATTTTAAAGGAATGTTTTTACCATCTTCTAAGAAAGTAAATTGTCCGTTAATATCTTGTTCTCCTACTCCACCAGCAGTTAAAGAGATTACTGCTTGTCCGTTAACAATTTGTCCAGGACCTTGGAAAGAAGTTGGTTTTGTGTTTTCGTCATAACGTCCTAAAACTACCTTACCAGTTACTTTTTCACCTTGGAAATAAGCATTTTTGTCTAAAACAACAATTGCCTGGTAGTTGCTGTAAGAAGCAGCAGCAACTGCAGCTTTACCTAATGCACTGTTGTAAACGTCAGCTTCAGTTTTCTTAACGTCATTCTGCCAAGCTGAAAGTTTTGCAGCTGAAGCGATCGCAGGAAATCCTTTGAAGTGGTATGCTAAGTATTTTTCTTTAATACCTTCTTTGTTTTTTACGTCAGAAACATCAAATTTTTTCTCAACCTCAGAAATAATTCCAGCATATTTTTTATCTGTACCTAAAGCAGCTTTAATATCTGATTTATATTTCTCGATTTTAGCGATAATTTCATTTCCTTTTTTAGTGTAACCATCTCCTGTAAACCAGTCATCGATGTTATCACCTCTATCCATAGCTTCGTATGGCATTTTTCCAGTTTCTTTATCAACTTCAAAACCTTTTACAGCCTGAGTTTTTAAAGTCCCGATGTAATCATAGAATTCTTTTGAAGCAGCCTGAACTTTGTGAGCTGTTTCTGCAGCTTTAGCAAATTCTCCTTTTGCTTCAGCAGCTTTTTGATCTAAAGATGTCAACAAACTTTCATTTGTTGTAACTGAAGATGTATTTGCAGCTTCGAATTTTTCATTCATCAAACCAAAAGCAGAAATAACTTCTTTTGATACGTTCATTGCTAACATTGCGATGAAAACCAGATACATCAGGTTAATCATCTTCTGTCTAGGGGTTAATTTTCCTCCTGCCATTTTTGTCTAATTAGTTCTTATTAATAAATGTAATATCTAGTTAAAAACTAATTATCCTTTGTTACTCATTGCAGAAAGCATACCACCGTAAACGCTGTTTAAAGAAGCGATGTTTGCAGTCATAGAAGCCATTTGCTCTTTTAACTTAGCAGCGTTCTCAGCAATTTCGCTGTTTGCTTGTGCATTTCTTGAAGCACTTTCTAATTGAACTTTATATAAACTGTTTAATGATTCCATTTGTGCAGCTGCCATAGACATTTCTTCAGCATATTTCTTTTGACCTGCGATTGAATCTACAGTTGGAGAAATTGCTTTTGCAGCTCCTTCGAAGTTTTTGATGCTGTTTCCTAAGCTTGCCATTAACTCACCGTCAACTTTAGCTTCTTTTAACATTGCATCTAATTTTTGAGACAATAAACCTTGGGCATCAGTTGCAGTTTCCGCTTTAACTTCTTTTTTTCTAGCTTGTCCGTTAGCTAATTCTGGGTAAACTAGAGTCCAATCTAATTCATCCTCAACTGGTTCAAAAGCAGATAACGCAAAGATTAATGCCTCAGTCAAAAGACCGATAGAAAGCATCACTGTCCCTGTTAATGGCCCAATCTCAAAGTGAGTAATTTTGAATAAAGCTCCAACGATTACCACTGCCGCTCCCATACCATAAGCGAAATTCATAACTTTTTTACTTAATAATGCCATAATAATTCTTTTTTAGGTTTTAATTTTAAATAGATTCGATTTGGTTTTTGTATATTGATTTAATTATACACTAAGTTATTATTATTTTCTTCCGCCTCCGGTTACTTGAGTTCCCATGTAATCTTGTACAGTTCTGAAACCAATGTAGCTTCTTGCAGAATCAGCATATTCGTGATCACGAGTACTTACTTGCAGGAAGTAAGCAACATCTTTCCAAGATCCTCCACGAACAACTTTTCTTTGGTTGTTTCCATCAATTACGTTAGGGTTCATTGTAGAAACATACTCGTATGCATTTGGATTGTAAGCCGAATCTGTCCACTCAGAAACGTTTCCTGCCATGTTATATAGTCCATAACCGTTTTGCTCGTAAGATTTTGCTTCAACAGTATATAAAGCCTCGTCTGCAGCGTAATCTCCTCTATTTGGTTTAAAGTTTGCCATGAAGCATCCTCTGTCACTCTTAGTGTAAGGACCTCCCCAAGGGTATGTAGCAGACTCCAGACCACCTCTTGCAGCATACTCCCATTCTGCTTCTGTTGGAAGTCTGAATGCGTTAACTAAATCACGTCCTTTTTTCTTTGATTTAATGTAGCTGTTTTTATTTAAAGTTCTCCAAGCACAGAATGCTTTAGCTTGTTTCCAAGTCACACCTACTACTGGATAATCTCCATAAGCTTTGTGCCAGAAATAATCATTGTGCATTGGCTCATTATATGAATATGCGAAATCTTTAATCCAAACTGTTGTATCAGGGTATACATTAACTTGTTCAGTTTTAACGAAGTCTTTTCTTTTTCCAACTTTAGCTTTTGCAGCTGCCTGAATATCCATCCAAGAATAACGGAATTTCAATTTATTTACATCAATTGTTCTTAAACCATTGTATGATTCTTCAATTGGTAGATACATAGAATCCATTACTTCAGCATAATACTCATCTGGATAAGCTTTAGTATCTCTAATTAATTTTACTTTTTTGTTTAATTTTCTACCAGCATACGGATCATCTTTTGTTCCTACACTATAGTAGTTATCATACATATACTTATCATAAGCCGTCATTTTATCCGGCTCAGAATCATTAAATGCATAATCAGCAATACTACCGCCTTTTTTACCTTTGTCACCAGTACTTTTTTGACCAGTTTCATCAGCTAAAATAGCAAGACGAACTCTCATTGTAGAATCTTTTACCCACTCTACAAATTGACGGTACTCACTATTAGTGATCTCAGTTTCGTCCATATAAAACGAGCGAACAGTTACAGTTCTTGTTGGAGCATCTTCTACATTAGCTAAGTCACCATCAGATTTACCCATAATAAAAGATCCACCCGGAACCAAAGTCATTCCATACGGTTTTTCAGGATGCCATTTCCCTCCTGTAACACCAACTAATTCACCTTTGTCACCTGACTTACCACAGCCGATTACTAGTGTTAACATTGCTGCAAATGCAATAAACTTCTTCATATAAATTTGGATTATCTATTCATTACTAAAAGTCCGTAAACGTATTTATTATTTATCTAAAAAACAATACCTATTTGCGAATTTTCTTTTACCGTTCAAAAATAATGTTAAATAAAATAAAAAAAAAATATTTCCTCGATAAACTGATTAAAAAAATCGACGTAAAACGTTAAATTTTATAATAAATACACCTTTTCTTACTAATAATTTTAACTTATTTTCCTAAAAATTAAATATTTTAAGATTTCTTTCGAAATTTTCTTCTACAAAGCGTTTTTTCGCTGTGCTTTCCACCATCTTTCTGGCAATTCTTGATTGCAAGCCGACAAATATTCGTCGTAAGAACATGGTAATAACGTATTTCTTTTTAATTTATTGCTGCCGTTTGTTTCGAATGGAATTTCAATCCACCAACGCTCAGTTTTGTCACTTTTATAGAACACAAGTTCCTCTTCTTCCAGCGGAACGATGTATTTTAAATAATTTGTTCTGCTTCCAAACGGATATTCTTTTGATCTGTAATGATATCCTTCTATAAAATACCAGATTATCTGAGCCATTATAGGAGATTCCGGCAATGTACTATTATGATTAAAGATTCCAAAAGAAGAAACTTTATCACTTATTCCGGCATATCTAGCCAGAGAGCAAATCTCTTTTCCGTTGAAACCATTTGGCTCAAAAGAAACCATATTACCTGATGCAGAAGACTTTACAGAATTCAAATCAATACTAACTAAATCTGCATCTCTAAATACAGGCTCAGCCAAAGCAATATTATTTGAAATTTCACCTAAACGGTAAGCATCAAAAAACAGCTTTTCAATTAAATCAATTTCTTCCTGAGAATTGTAATAAGTCTGATATCCTATATTACAGTAATTAAACAGGTTATTTGGTTCATTAATAATAATCTGCGTTAGATAAGAATTAGCCGAAACCGATTCATTTTCTTTACCAAAATCAAATTTATTATCTACAGAAACCATATTTACCATTTGCTCTAAATCGTCGTAAGCACGATACAAAGCGTAGGTTAAATCCTGAGAACCTCCCAGGACTATAGGAATGACTTTATTCTTAATTAAAGCAGCCACAACTTTTTTTACTGCAAAATAAGTATCCTCTACAGAATCACCTGCAAGAATATCTCCTAAATCTGCAATTGATGCATCCCAGTTACCAGGAAACATTCCGTAAAGCTTTTTACGAACTGCAGTAAGGTTAACTTCATTAACCATATTAATGTTGCGTCGATCTTCGAGAACACCTACGATCGCAATATTAATTTTGCTTATATCCGGAAATTGATCCTGAGTATGCAAAACAATTTTGCTCCCCAGTTCTTGTGTAGACAATGAACTAATGAATTTTAAAATTCCGTCATTTAAAGGCTCTAGAAAATCAAATTCCATTTTTTATTTCTTTTTTGCTGGTGCTTTTTTAGCAGTTGTAGTTTTTTTAGCTGCTGTGGTTTTCTTTGCTGCTGTTTTTTTAGCCGGTGCTTTTTTCTCGATCATTTCCTGAACTTCTGCCAATGTTAATTTTGTCGCATCAACATCTTTACTTAATTCAATTTTGATTTTACCTTTTAAAATAACTGAACGTCCCCAGCGGGCTTTTTCAACTACAATTCCTTCTTCTTCCCAATTGTGAAGAACTTTATCAATATTCTTTTGTAATTTATCTTCAATTAATTCTTCAACATCTGCCTGAGATAAATTATCGAAATTGTATTTTTTGCTCACATTTACAAAAAGACCGTTCCATTTAATGAAAGGACCAAAACGTCCCACACCTTTTTGAACTGCTTCTCCTTTGTAAACAGCAATTGGCGCATCAGCAAGTGCTTTTTCGTCAATTAATTCCTGAGCTCTTTCTTTTGTAACACTCAAAGGATCTTCACCGCGAGGTAATGAAATAAACACACTTCCGTGACGAACATACGGACCGTAACGACCATTGCTCACTTCTACTTCTTCTCCTTTGTATTCTCCTAAATTTTTAGGAAGTAAGAATAAATTCAAAGCTTCTTCAAGTGTGATATTTCCAATATTTTGATCTGCCATCAGGCTGGCAAACTTTTTATCTTCATCATCTGCTTCTCCAATTTGAGCCATTGGACCAAATTTTCCTAAACGAACAGAAACTTGTCTTCCATCTGCATCTTTTCCTAAAATTCTTTCACCGCTTTCACGCTCAGCATTAGCTTCAACTTCTTTTACATTTGGGTGAAATTTATTGTAGAAATCCTGCATCATGATTGCCCAGTCGATATTTCCTTCAGCAATTTCGTCGAAATCCTGTTCAACTTTTGCCGTGAAATTATAATCCAGGATATTCCCAAAGTTCTTAACAAGGAAATCTGTTACAATAGTCCCAATATCTGTTGGAACCAGCTTTCCTTTATCAGAACCAGTATTTTCTTTTAAAAGCTTCTCACCTACTTTACTATTTTGCAAAGTCAACTGTGTATAGTTACGTTCCTGACCTTCAAGCGTTCCTTTTTCAACATAATTTCTATTGATAATTGTTGAAATAGTTGGTGCATAAGTAGACGGACGTCCGATACCAAGTTCCTCTAATTTTTTAACCAAAGACGCCTCTGTATAACGTGCAGGCGGTCTTGAATATCGTTCTGTAGCTGTAATATAGTTATTAGTCAGCTTTTCGTTTACTTTTAAAGCCGGAAGCATTCCTTCCTGCTCTTCCTCATCATCATCATGACCTTCTAAATACACTTTTAAGAAACCTTCAAAAAGCAAAACTTCTCCAGAAGCTGTAAAAAGCTCATCATGATTATCAGCTTCTATTTTTACGTTTGTTCTTTCAAGCTGTGCATCGCTCATTTGAGATGCTAAAGTTCTTTTCCAGATCAAATCGTACAAACGAGCCTGATCACGATCGATATTTACAGTATGGCGTGACATATCTGTCGGACGAATTGCTTCGTGTGCTTCTTGTGCTCCTTTGCTTTTTGTTGCAAAAGTTCTCGGTTTAGAGAATTCTTTCCCGTAAGATTTTATGATTTCTGCTTGTGCAGCATCCATTGCTTCTTTTGAAAGGTTTACCGAGTCAGTTCTCATATAAGTAATAAGTCCCGCCTCATATAAACGCTGTGCTAACTGCATGGTAATTCCAACCGGCAGGTATAATTTTCTTGCCGCTTCCTGCTGCAACGTTGAAGTTGTAAAAGGTGCTGTTGGAGATTTTTTGGTAGGTTTAGTTTCTAAATCGGCTACCTTATATTTAGAACCGATGTTTTTGTTTAAGAAATCTTCGGCTTCTTTTTTTGTATTGAAGTTTTTCGGCAGTTTTGCTTTAAAAGCTTTTCCAGCTTCGTTTACAAATTCAGCAACAATTGAATAGGTTGCCACTGCATTAAAACTTTGAATTTCGCGTTCTCTTTCAACAATCAAACGTACAGAAACAGATTGTACACGACCTGCAGAAAGTCCGCCTTTAATTTTTCTCCATAAAACCGGAGATAATTCATAACCCACTAAACGATCTAATACTCTTCTCGCTTGCTGGGCATTTACTAAATTATAATCAATTTCTCTTGGATTGTCAATTGCTTTAAGAATCGCAGACTTTGTAATCTCGTGAAAAACAATTCGTTTGGTCTTTTTTGTATCCAGTTTTAATTCTTCCGCCAAGTGCCATGAAATAGCCTCTCCCTCGCGGTCCTCATCGGATGCTAACCAAACCGTTTCGGCATTTTTAGATAGCGATTTTAGTTTCGTTACCAAGGCTTTTTTATCCGGGGAAACTTCATATTTAGGTTTAAAACCATTCTCTACATCTACCCCTATTTCCTTGGATGGTAAGTCTGCTATGTGACCATAACTTGACTCCACCTGAAAATCACTCCCAAGAAATTTCTCGATCGTTTTCGCCTTTGCAGGTGACTCCACTATTACTAAATTCTTTGCCATTGCTCTTATTTTCTGCAACAAAAGTATTTATTTTTTTTAAATATTAACCTTACGAATGCATTTTTGAGGTATTTTGATATTATGAAACTTAAAATTGCAGATTTATCTGTAATATTCTGCATTATATATATAGGTATAACTTTTATCAGATTCTAACCAAGAAATTTCTTTATTTTAGAATTCCAATTTTAGATTCAAGATTATCTCATCAAAATCTTTTTCGTTCTACGATCTATAATCAGCAATCTAAAATCTAAAATTCTTTTCTGCCATCTTGTCATATTGACCGTATTTACGCTATCTTTGCACTTTGAATTTTTACAATGGAAAAGATTATTGAAGAAAGCAAACAAGGTGAAAGTCTTGTTTTAGAAAATAAACCTGAGAATACTAAAAAACTATTTATAGAGAGTTACGGCTGTGCGATGAATTTTTCGGACAGTGAAGTCGTAGCTTCCATTTTGTCTGACGGAGGATATAACACTACTTCTGTTTTAGAAGAAGCCGATTTGGTTTTGGTAAACACTTGCTCAATTAGAGACAAAGCTGAACAGACTATTCGTAAACGTCTTGAAAAATACAATGCAGTAAAACGCACAAATCCGAAAATGAAAGTGGGTGTTTTAGGCTGTATGGCTGAGCGTTTAAAAAGCCAGTTTTTAGAAGAAGAAAAAATAGTAGATCTTGTGGTTGGTCCTGATGCTTATAAAGATCTTCCTAATTTATTGGCTGAAGTTGAAGAAGGCCGTGACGCCATTAATGTAATTTTATCAAAGGAAGAAACGTACGGAGACATTTCGCCAGTTCGTTTAATGAGTAACGGAATCACCGCTTTGGTTTCTATCACCCGCGGATGCGATAATATGTGTACGTTTTGTGTTGTACCTTTTACACGCGGACGCGAACGCAGCCGTGAGCCTCAAAGTATCATGGCTGAAATTCAGGATTTATGGAGCAAAGGTTTTAAGGAAATTACACTTCTTGGGCAAAACGTTGACAGCTACCTTTGGTATGGCGGCGGTTTAAAAAAGGATTTCGTAAACGCTTCTGAAATGCAAAAAGCAACTGCTGTCGATTTTGACCAATTATTAGAAATGGTTGCTGTTGGTTTCCCTAAAATGAGAATTCGTTTTTCGACTTCAAATCCGCAGGATATGCACGAAAGTATTCTGCATGTAATGGCAAAATATCCAAATATCTGCAAACACATTCACTTGCCGGTTCAATCTGGAAGCAATAGAATTTTAAAAGAAATGAATCGTCTGCATTCTCGTGAAGAATATATGGCTTTGATTGACAAAATCAGAGCAATTGTTCCAGATGCTTCGATTTCGCAGGATATGATTGCCGGTTTCCCAACAGAAACAGAAGAAGATCATCAAGATACAATGAGTTTGATGGAATATGTAAAATATAATTTCGGCTATATGTATTCGTATTCTGAACGTCCCGGAACTTTGGCTGGAAGAAAAATGAAAGATGACGTTGAAGAAGAAACCAAAGCCCGAAGATTACAGGAAATTGTTGATTTACAGCAAAAACATGCTTGGTTTAGAAGCGAGGAATTTGTTGGAAAAACTGTTGAAGTTTTAGTAGAAAAAGTTTCTAAAAAATCTAAAGACGAATTCTCTGGAAGAAATTCTCAAAGTATTACGGTAGTTTTCCCTAAAGAGAATTATAAAATTGGAGATTTCGTAAATGTAAAAATCACAAGCTGTACTTCTGGAACTTTAAAAGGTGAAGCGGTTGGGCTTAGCAGCATGAATTAAGTTTTTTTGCCGCGAATTTCACAAATTTACACGAATTTTCTTTCAAAAATTTCTATAGCTTTGTTTTAAAAAAAAACAAGCATGGAATTATACAGAAAAGAAGAGTACTATAAAATTGTTGGAATTTGCATGGAAGTTCATAGAATTTTAGGCGGAGGTCTTTTGGAAATTGTTTACAAAGATGCATTAGAATATGAGTTTAAAAAACATAATATTCCCTATAAACGTGAAAAAGAATACGATATTCAATACAAAGAAATTGTTTTAGCACATAAATTTTATGCCGATTTTGTAGTTTATGACGAAATCATTTTAGAAGTAAAAGCATCAAAAGAAATAATTGATGAATATATCGCTCAAACAATAAATTATTTAAAATTAGCTGATAGTGATTTAGGAATTATCGTTAATTTTAATAAAAAGACATTACAACACAAAAGAGTTATTCATTGACCACTTTTCAAGAATTTGTGAAATTCGAGAAATTCGTGGCAAAAGATAAAATCGATATGGAAACAGTTCAAGCAATAAAACAACGATTTGAAATTATTGGTAATGACCCGAAATTAAATCGCGCCATTGAAAAAGCCATTCAGGTTGCTCCAACTGATATTTCGGTTATGGTAACTGGGGAAAGTGGTGTTGGTAAAGAAAATATTCCAAGAATTATACATTCGCTTTCACATAGAAAGCATGGTAAATATATTGCTGTCAACTGCGGTGCAATTCCGGAAGGAACTATTGACAGTGAACTTTTTGGTCACGAAAAAGGAGCTTTTACAGGTGCAACGAGCACGCGTGAAGGTTATTTTGAAGTGGCTGATGGCGGGACAATCTTTTTGGATGAAGTTGGAGAATTACCATTGACTACACAAGTAAGATTACTTCGTGTTTTGGAAAATGGTGAATTCATAAAAGTAGGTTCTTCTCAAGTTCAGAAAACAAATGTTCGTATCGTTGCTGCAACCAACGTAAATTTATTTAATGCTATTGAAAAAGGTAAATTCCGTGAAGATTTGTACTATCGTTTAAGTACAGTCGAAATTACTTTACCTCCTTTAAGAGAAAGAAACGATGATATTCATTTGTTATTCAGAAAGTTTGTAGCTGATTTTGCTCATAAATACAAAATGCCTCCTTTAAAATTAGATGACGATGCCGTTCATCTTCTGCAGAAATTTAGATGGAATGGAAACATCCGTCAGCTTCGAAATGTGGCAGAGCAGATTTCGGTTTTAGAAACGAACCGCGACATTTCAGCTTCTACATTATCTTCATATCTTCCTGCTGAAGGAAGTAATCTGCCTTCAGTTATAAACGACAGTAAAAAGGAAAGCGATTTTAGTACTGAAAGAGATATTTTATACAAAGTGCTTTTTGACATGAGAAGCGACTTGAATGATTTGAAAAAACTGACTTTAGAATTAATGAAGAATGGGGGAAGTTCTAAAATGCAGGATATTAATCCGAATTTGATTCAAAAGATATACGGTTCTCAGGAAAATGACAGTGAAATTGATTTTGAAGAAGAACCAAGAACCGCTGTTATGACGCCGGCAGTTCGTGAAGAAAGCTATCAAATTCCAGATGACAATTATTTGTTTGCTGAAACTATTGAAGAAGAAGAAGTTTTACGTTTAGAACAAAAAGAAATCGAAATGATCAAAAAATCATTAGAGAAAAACAAAGGAAAACGAAAAGCTGCTGCTGATGAACTGGGAATCTCAGAAAGAACTTTATATAGAAAAATTAAACAATTTGATTTGTAATTTCCTGTAAAGAAGTTAAAACTCAAAAATGTTTTAAACGAAATGAATATCTTTGACCCTAGCCTCAGCAAAATGGCGAAGCAATCCTTAAAACAAAATGAAACACTTAAAATATCTTTTACTATTATTAGTCGCAACAACCTTTAGCGGATGCGGCGTTTATAACTTTACAGGAGCAAGTCCAATAGATGCTAAAACATTTCAGGTTAGCTTTTTCCACAACAATGCTGATTTAATTGAACCCGGAATTGACAGGGATTTTACATTAGCATTGCAGGATTTAATTATGAATCAGACCAATTTAAACTTGGTAAGCAATGGCGGAGAACTAGCCTATGAAGGTGAAATAGTTGATTATAGAATCACACCAATGACAGCAACAGCTGTAACTTCAACAGGTGATGTCGGCGCGGCACAAAACCGTTTAACTATTCGTATTAATGTAAGGTTCACCAATAAAAAGAAAGAAACTGACGATTTTGAAAAACCTTTTGAATTTTACTATGACTTCCCTGGAGCAAGTCTGCCAACAGGATCTGTATTAAACGAAGCTATTAAAACTATTTTTGAGAGAATAACTCAGGATATTTTTAATGAGTCACTGGCAAAATGGTAAGACAGTTTATTTGTTCAATCGGTTAACCGTTTAACCGATTCAACAAATAAACAATTAAACGATTAAACAAAATAAACGATTAAACAATAAATAATGAACGTTACTGATTATACCTACTTAATGAATAAACCCGATGCTATTACAGAAAAGCAGGTAGAAGCATTAGGAAGTGTTTTGAATGAATTTCCATATTTTCAAAGTGCCAGAGCACTTCGACTAAAAGGACTTTACAATCAAAACAGTTTTAAGTATAATTATGCTTTAAAAGTAACTGCAGCTCATACTGCAGATCGTTCGGTTTTATTTGATTTTATAACATCAGAAACTTTCACTTCTATCCAAAACGATTTTTATGATCAAAAATTAAAAGACCTTTTAGAAATTAAAGTTTTTGACAGCGAAGTCGTTACATTTGAAGAAGTTAAGAAAGCTCCGGAAGTTCGTATCGATCCTATTGAACAATCAATTTTAAAATCGATAAAAGAAGCTACCACTGTAGTTTTTGAAGAACCGTCTAAAATTCAGCAAAAAACAGAAGAAACGGAATCTAATACTTTCGCAAAAACAGAAGAACCTGTTATTGAAGAACAACCTACGCTTATTATTCCAAGTGAAGAAGAAATATTAAGTACTTTTAAAGAAGTAAACGAAGTTGAAGAAAACCAAGAAGAAGTACTTTCTGAACAGCCAATCGCAATTCTTAATGAAGAAGAAATATTCAACTCATTCAAAGAAGTAACTAGAGACGAAGAAGAAACAACTCAATCTGCAGACAATTCAATTGAAATTTTTGAAGAAGAAGAAACAAAAACTTCTATAGAAAATGAAGAAATAAAAGACAAACCAGTTGAAGGAGTCGTTATTGAATCTGTTATCACTCCAAGTGAAGAAGAAATACTAAATACTTTTAAAGAAGTTACAGAAACTGAAGAGCCAGTTTTTGAACCAGCTCCAGAAGAAGAAACAATTGCTGCACCAAGTGAAGAAGAAATATTAGATACATTTAAAAAAGTCGAAGAAGTTGAAGAAAAAACAGCTGATCCAATTATTCAAAAACCAGTTGTGAAAGCTACTTTCTTTGATGAATTTGTAGACGATGAAATCGCAGAAGTACAGGTTGACCCAATCGAAAACCCTGTTCTTGTTTCTATAAAAGAAGCTGCAAATGTTACTTTTGAAGAACCAGCAGTTACAGAAGAAACAAAAACTACTGAAGAACCAGAAGTTGTTGAAGAAATTACTGAAAAAGCAAAACTTTTAGAATTTGGAACACCTGAGATTGAAACCTCTGAAATTGAAATTCCAGAAACGGTAAAAGAAGCCCAGGAAAATCTTGAAATAGGAAAACCAATAGATTTTTCTGTCAGCGAAAAACATTCTTTCCAGGAATGGCTTCAACTGGCAAGAGCAGAACCTATTGACCGCAGCGAAAGTGAAAACGGTGAAAAAAAAACCACAGAAACAACTGAAATAGTTACTGTTGAGGAAGAAAAAAAGAAAAAAGCCGAAATTATTGACAGATTTATTGAGACAAATCCAAAAATCTCTCCAATAAAACCAACAATGGCGACTCCTCCTATTCAACTTAATAGTAATGAAGAGGACAATTCATACCTAATGACAGAGACTTTAGCCCGTGTATATTTGGAACAAAAAAAATATACAAAGGCCATACAAGCATATGAAATATTAATTTTGAAATATCCAGAAAAAATTAGTTTCTTTGCAGACCGCATTTCGGATATAAAGATTTTACAACAAAATAACAATAACAATTAATACAATGAGCACATTTTCAATTTTCTTAGTTTTAATCACAATAGTTTGCTTTCTATTGATCGTAGTAATTATGGTACAGAACCCTAAAGGAGGAGGATTATCTTCTACTATCAGTGGAACTCAAATGTTAGGCGGTGTACAAAAAACAACAGACTTTTTAGATAAAAGTACTTGGACATTAGCTACTATTCTGATTGCTTTAATCTTGCTTTCAAGCTTAAGCTTTACTGGAGCTTTAGGTGATACAGGATCTAAAATTATTGAAAAAGGTGAAGCTCCTGCAGCAACTGCACCAGCAGCGCCAGCACAGCAAACTCCTGCTCCGGCAGCACCAGCAAAATAATATTTTTAATATATATTAAAAATGCCAGCCTGTCAAAGCTGGCATTTTTTTTAAGAAAAAATGTCAGTTTATAGAGCATGGCATAATTTCTGAAAGTTTAAAGAACATTAAAAAACGTATAACTATAATAATATAAAATCATGGCCTTAAACATTAAACCGCTTTCAGACAGAGTACTTATTGAGCCTGTTGCTGCTGAAACTAAAACTGCCTCAGGGATTTTTATTCCAGATACTGCCAAAGAAAAACCACAAAAAGGAACTGTTGTTGCAGTAGGAAACGGATCTAAAGACCACACTATGACCGTAAAAGTTGGTGATACTGTACTTTATGGTAAATACGCAGGAACAGAATTAAAACTGGAAGGAACTGATTATTTGATCATGCGTGAGGATGATATCTTAGCGATAATCTAAAATAGCTGTAAGCTTTAAGCCGTAAGCTATAGGCTCTCACAAAAGCGTAAAGCCTATTGCCTAAAGCGTAAAGCCTCAAAAAAAATGAGAGATTTCAAAAAATATGATATTTGGCAGTTAAGTCATTCTTTTACTTTAGAAATCTATAAAATAACTTCTCTTTTTCCAAAAGAAGAACTTTATGGATTAACAAGTCAGATAAGAAGAGCTTGTTCTTCAATCCCTACTAACATTAGTGAAGGATGCGGAAGAAATAGTGACAAAGAATTCAATCAATTTCTCAACATCGCTTTAGGTTCTGCCAATGAAACAGAATATCTTTTGATTTTAGCTAAAGACCTGCAATATCTAAATAATGAAATTGCAGAAAAACAAATAGAAAAAATCAACAGTATAAAAAGCAAAATTTACAAATTAAAACAAGTATTGGTTTAGCTATAAGCTGTAAGAAAAATAAAAAAATATTAACTCAGCAGTAGAAGAGCCTAAAGCTTAAAGCCTACTGCCTAAAGCAAATAAAAAAAAATGGCAAAAGATATAAAATTTGATATTGAAGCACGTGACGGATTAAAACGTGGTGTTGATGCATTAGCAAATGCTGTAAAAGTAACTCTTGGACCAAAAGGTCGTAACGTAATCATCGGGAAATCATTTGGTGGACCAACTGTTACTAAAGATGGTGTTTCTGTTGCAAAAGAAATCGAATTAAAAGACCCATTAGAAAATATGGGTGCACAAATGGTAAAAGAAGTTGCTTCTAAAACCAATGATTTAGCGGGTGACGGAACTACAACTGCTACAGTTTTAGCTCAAGCTATCGTAAAAGAAGGTCTTAAAAACGTTGCTGCAGGTGCAAACCCAATGGACTTAAAACGTGGTATCGACAAAGCTGTTGAAACTATCGTGGCTGACTTAGCAAAACAAGCTAAAGTTGTTGGAAGTGATTCTGATAAAATTCAGCAAATAGCTTCTATCTCTGCTAACAATGACGAAGTTATTGGTGAATTAATCGCTACAGCTTTCGCTAAAGTTGGAAAAGAAGGTGTTATCACTGTTGAAGAAGCAAAAGGAACTGATACTTTTGTTGATGTTGTTGAAGGTATGCAGTTTGACAGAGGATACCTTTCTCCTTACTTCGTTACAAACCCTGAGAAAATGGAAGTAGAATTAGACTCTCCATACATCTTATTATACGATAAAAAAGTATCTTCTTTAAAAGAATTACTTCCGGTTTTAGAGCCAGTTGCTCAATCAGGAAAACCATTATTGATTATTGCTGAAGATGTTGACGGAGAAGCGCTTTCTACTTTAGTAGTAAACAAATTAAGAGGTGCTCTTAAAATTGCTGCTGTAAAAGCTCCAGGTTTTGGAGACAGAAGAAAAGCAATGTTAGAAGATATAGCAATCTTAACAGGTGGAACTGTAATTTCTGAAGAAAGAGGTTATACGCTAGAAAATACAACTATCGAAATGTTAGGAAACGCAAAAAGAGTTTCTATCGATAAAGATAATACAACTATCGTAAGCGGTGCTGGTGAAGCAGATATCATCAAAAACAGAGTAAACCAAATTAAAGGTCAGATGGAAACTACTACATCTGATTACGATAAAGAAAAATTACAAGAGCGTCTGGCTAAATTAGCCGGAGGTGTTGCAGTTCTTTATGTTGGCGCAGCTTCTGAAGTTGAAATGAAAGAGAAAAAAGACAGAGTTGACGATGCTTTACATGCAACTCGTGCTGCTGTAGAAGAAGGAATCGTTGCTGGTGGTGGTGTTGCTTTATTAAGAGCTAAACTTGCTTTAGCTGACTTAAAAGCAGATAACGCTGACGAAGCAACTGGAATCCAAATCGTTTCTCGCGCGATTGAAGCTCCATTAAGAACTATCGTTGAAAACGCTGGTCTTGAAGGATCTGTTGTTGTGGCTAAAGTTGCTGAAGGTTCTGGCGATTTTGGATATAACGCAAAAACTGACGAATATGTAGATATGCTTAAAGCTGGAATTATCGATCCTAAGAAAGTAACTCGTGTAGCTCTTGAAAACGCTGCATCTGTTTCTGGAATGATCTTAACTACAGAATGTGCATTAATTGATATTAAAGAAGAAAATGCCGGAGGCGGAATGCCAATGGGAGGCGGAATGCCAGGAATGATGTAATTCATTCTGTTCTTAAAACTTAAAAGCGCCGGATTTTTATCTGGCGCTTTTTTTGTTTGCCACGAATTTCCACGAATTATTTTTCTTTTCAGCCACAGATTACACAGATTAAAAGGATTTTTATTTTATGCAGATCATAGATTATAAAAATAAAATTAATCTGCTTGAATCTGTAGAATCTGCGTGAAAAATTTTTAGTGCATCCAATAAGGAAATCTTTTTAATCTGTATAATCTGTGGCAACTTTTTACAAGCAAAATCATTCGTGGAAATTAGTGCAATTACTTCGTCAGTTCGCTATCGCTCGAGTCGTGGCAAACTTTTTTTATTTAACATTCTCTTTTTATTTAAAAAATCTGTTATCTCTACCTTTGCAGGTATAATAAATTCAAAAAATGAAAAAGCATTTTACCTCGCTCCTGTCTTTAATTTTTCTTTCACTTTCATTCTTTTTACAAGCCCAAAATACCAAAGACAATTATGTTGTTTTAGTTTCTATGGATGGTTTTAGATGGGATTATGCCAAGCAGTTTAATCTTCAAAATCTGCCGCAGATTGCTAAAAAAGGTGTTCATGCAAAATCGATGAAACCTTCTTATCCTACCAAAACTTTCCCAAATCATTACGCTATTGTAACAGGACTTTATCCGGATCATCACGGAATTATTAATAATGTTTTTTACGATGCTGATTTAAACGAATCTTTTTCATTGTCAAGTAAAGCAAAAAGTGATTCTCGTTTTTATGGCGGAAACCCTATTTGGAATGTCGCTGAACAACAAGGCGTAAAAGCTGCTTCTTTCTTTTGGCCGGGATCTGATATTGATAAAAGAAATCCAAGTTATTACAAAGATTATGATAATAAAATCCCGTACGGAGCGAGAATAGACACAGTTCTAAAATGGCTGCAGCTTCCGGAAAAACAAAGACCTCATCTGGTTACTTTATATTTTGACGAACCAGATCATTCAGGACATAATTTTGGTCCGCTTTCGCCTGAAACTAAAAAAGCAGCAACAAAAATGGATTCTATTATGGGAGAATTATCCCGTAAATTAGATCAACTGCCTATTGGAAAACAAATCAATTTAATTATCGTTTCAGATCACGGAATGGCCGATATAAGCAACGATAAAAAAGTAGCGGTTCTGGATTATTTAAAACCAGAATGGCTGGGTTACAAAGATGTAATTAACCCAATAATGAGTCTGCAGGCCAAAGCCGGTTATCAGGATTCTATTGCAAATGCTTTGAAAAAAGTACCGCATATTAAATTCTGGAAATCTACCGAAGTACCTGAAAGACTGCATTACGGAACTAATCCGCGTGTACATGACTTTGTTATTGAAGCTGAAAAAGGATGGAGTTTAGTAAGCAAAGAAAGCACTCATATAAAAGGCGGAACTCACGGCTACGACAATGAAAACAAAGATATGCATGCTATTTTTTATGCAAAAGGACCTGCTTTTAAAGTAAATAAAGAAGTTAAAACCTTTCAAAACGTTTCTGTTTACCCTTTAATTGCACATATTTTAGGATTGCAGATTGATCAAGTTGACGGGAAATTAAGCGATGTAAAATCGATGCTGGTTAATTAGAAAATGAATTGAGTGTCATCCTGAGCGAAGTCGAAGGACGTTCCAATTGGTACGCGGGCTTCGACTTCGCTCAGCCTGACAAACATATAAACACAACAAACCCGACAGGTTTTAGATACCTGTCGGGTTTACTATTTGGATAAATTAACACCAATCGTTATAAATATCATTATTTAATTAAAAACCAGTAGAAACAGAAACCGCTTTCCATGCTTCCAATTCGCTTTGTACACTTGCTATTTTTTGGTTTGCCATATTATAGGCATCCTCCCCTAAAAACAAATGCAGAGGCGGATTTTGATCCTCGCTTGCTTTAATCAAAGCTTCAGCTAATTTTACAGGATCTCCCGGCTGATTTTGGTTGATATCTTCCTTGTGCGCGCTTTCAGATTGCCTTACTTCTTTATAATCTGCAATTGGGTTTTGAGGCAGTAATAAAGAACTGTCTTTTAAGAAATCAGTTCTAAAATAGCCCGGATACACGATTGTAGCATGAACTCCAAACGATTTTACTTCTGCTGCTAAAGATTCTGTTAAACCCGCAACTGCAAATTTTGTA
Organism: Flavobacterium sp. 22659; assembly: GCF_052044235.1. Taxonomy (NCBI): domain Bacteria; kingdom Pseudomonadati; phylum Bacteroidota; class Flavobacteriia; order Flavobacteriales; family Flavobacteriaceae; genus Flavobacterium; species Flavobacterium sp. 22659. Next base: position 49,599 of record NZ_JBQEMU010000022.1, on the reverse strand, counting down.
GAACAGTAAATTCCCCAGCCTGGAAATTCTCCATAATAACCTCCTACAGAAGAAATATTAAAGATATGCCCCGATTTGTTTGCACGAAGAATCGGCATTGTATTTCTAATTACATTCAATAATCCGAAAACATTTACTTCGTAGTTTTTTCTTGATTCAGCGTCTGTTAATTCCTCCAATGCTCCCAATAAACCATAACCGGCATTATTTACCAAAACATCAATTGTTTTAAAATGGTTGATAGTTTTGTCGATTGCATTTTTTACACTTTTCTCATCAACTAAATCCATTTCAAGAGGAAGAAATTTTTCAGATGAATTTCCTAATACTTTTACCAAAGCCTCTTCACTTCTTGATGTTGCAGCAACTTTAAAACCTTCTGCTAATAATTTTTTAGCCAATTCTAATCCAAGTCCTTTTGAAGCACCTGTGATAAACCAAACTTTGTTATTGTCCATGATTTTAATTTTTTACGTTATTAATTACAGGACAAAGGTATTTGTGAAGTGCTTCTTAAATATTGAAACAATCAAACAAGAAGCTGCAAAAATCAAACAATTTCTGCTAAACGATAGTTTTTAGGCGAAACCTGAACATTTTTCTTGAAGAAATTAATAAAATGAGACAATTCTTCGAAGCCTAAACACCACGCAATTTCATTAATATTCCAATTGGTTTGTTTTAGCAGAATCATTGCTTCCTGAATAATTCTTTCAGAAATAATCTGTGAAGTTGTTTTTCCAGTTGTTTCTTTTAATGCTTTATTCAAGTGATTGACATGCACATTTAACTGATTGGCATATTCTGAAGGCGAACGAAAATTAATTTGCTGTGTAATCGATTCGATTGGAAACTGACGTTCTAGCAGCTCCAGAAATAAAGAAGAAACTCGAATTGTAGCATTTGATTTACTGTATAATGAAGCAGTTACAGTCTGCGTTTTGAGCGCAAGGTGAATAATTTCAAAAACCAGATTTCGGAGTACATCATATTTAAAAGCATAATCTGAATTGATTTCTTCCAGCATTCTAAGATAAACTGTTTTTAAAGATTCGGCCAGTTCTTTAGAAACCGGAACAACAGGATTACCGCCGGGCTGAAACAAAGGATATTCTTTTAAATTTCCAAACTGGCTAAAAAAAGCATCTGTAAAAATACAGAAAAATCCAGTTTGATTCTCATCAATATGTTCCCAGCTATACGGAATCTGCGGATTTGCAAAGAACAAAGCCTGATCTTCGATTGCCACGACTTTATCAGCATAATGCACTTTGTTCCTGCCCACGATCAAACTTATTTTATAAAAGTCTTTTCTAGTATAAGGCAATGGATTACAAGTACTCCCGATATAATCATCCAATTTAAAAACATTAAAATGTCCGATCTCTTTTTTAAGATTTTCGGGCATCCCTTTTATTTTTACAGTGTAAAAATCTTCTAAAGTTTCTGTCAGTTTCATTTTGCAAAGTTACAAAAATCAATCTTTAGTTAATTAGATAATTTAATAATGAAGTGATTGTCCCCCTGAGCGAAGTCGAAGGGTACTGCAATTAGCACGTGGGCTTCGACTTCGCTCAGCCTGACAAAAAAGATACAGATATAACAACAAACCCGACAGGTTTTAAAAACCTGTCGGGTTTATTGCAATGAATAAATTAATTCATAATTAACCATTCACAATTAACAATTAACAATTCACCATTATCAAGAAACTACTTTATACGTAGGATCTTCAATAACATTTACATTTATAACCGCATCGGCGTTTTTAAGTAACTGTCTGCAGTCTGCACTTAAATGCTGTAATTCTATTGTTTTATTTTCCTGACGGTATTTTTTAGTCAAATTGTTCAATGCTTCAATAGCTGACATATCTGAAACACGACTTTCTTTAAAATCAATTATAACATGTTCCGGATCGTTCTGTACATCAAATTTTTCCAGAAAAGCGGTTATCGACCCAAAAAATAGCGGACCGTAAATTTCATAATGTTTTATGCCGTTTTCATCTATAAATTGTCTCGCACGGATTCTTTTGGCACTTTCCCACGCAAAAACCAAAGCTGAGATAATCACGCCAATTAAAACCGCCAAAGCCAGATTGTGCAATACAATTGTAATTAACGCCACCAGAATTCCCACGAAAATATCGTGTCTTGGCATTTTATTGATAATCTTGAAACTCGCCCATTCAAAAGTCGTAATGGCTACCATCATCATAACGCCTACTAAAGCTGCCATTGGCAGTTTTCCAATTACGGGCGCTCCAAAAAGTATAATTAATAAAATCGTCAAAGCAGCAATAATTCCCGAAAGTCTTGCTCTAGAACCTGCACCCAGATTTACCAGCGTTTGTGCAATCATTGGGCAGCCGCCCATTCCGTAGAAAAACCCGTTTAAAATATTCGAACTTCCCTGTGCAATACATTCACGATTGCTGTTACCACGTGTTCCGGTAATTTCGTCGACTAAATTCAGCGTAAGCAAACCTTCAGTCAAACCAACTGCCGCAACAATTACTGAATACGGAAAAATGATTTTTAAAGTCTCAAAAGAAATGGGAATATTAGGTACATGAAATGGAGGAAAACCGCCTTGAACAGAAGCAATATCTTCGACCGTTTTAGTTTCGATATTAAAAATAATTACCAATGCAAAAACCACCATAATGGCAACCAGAGATGCCGGAACTGCTTTTGTAATTTTAGGAAAAACAAGAACAATTGCAACTGTAAGCGCAACCAAACCCAGCATAATATACAAAGGAGTTCCCTGAAGCCATGAAACCTGACCGTTTACTATGGTTTTAAACTGCTCCAGCTGCGACATAAAAATTACAACAGCCAATCCGTTTACGAAACCAAACATTACAGGCTGAGGCACTAACCGAATAAATTTTCCGAGTTTAAAAAGTCCGATACAAATTTGCACCACACCGCCAAGTGCGACAGCAGCAAAAACATATTCTATGCCATGCGATTTCATCAGAGCAATCAAAACAATTACCGTTGCTCCTGCTCCGCCCGAAATCATACCGGGTCTTCCGCCAAAAATGGCCGTAACTAATCCGGCAATAAATGCGGCGTATAAACCAACCAAAGGCGGAAATCCAGCTAAAATAGCAAATGACAACGATTCTGGAATCATTGTCATGGCAACAGTTAAACCTGCTAAAATTTCGTTTTTATAATTTACCTTTTGAGAGAAATCGAAGAGTTGGAAAGCTTTTTTCATATGGCACAAATGTAAAAAATATGCCCGAAAACAACGCAAACCTTTTCAGCATAAAAAAAGCAAGAATAAGAAACAGCTGTTGTATTAACAGAATTGTTTTAGAAGTAAAATGAACAGCCAAAGAATGAAACTTGTCATTGGTGTTGGTTTTATTTTTAGATGAAATTATCGTACAAAACTATTTATAAAGCTAAATATACGGCTGCGTATTTTTACCTGTTTTGTGTAATAAAATGTTAATCTAATCGAATGCACGTATAGCCCAGACAATTTACATAATCGATAATATCATTATACTGAGGTTCAACACCTTCTACTCGTAATATTTTATCGCAGTCTTCGAGATCAAAATTAATTTTATAATCTGGAAACTGATTTTGAATAACAGCTATAACATAATTCTTTTCTGATTCTTTCTGGACATTTGTTTTAAAAACCTCAACAATCATAACTATTTATATTAATTCTTAAACTCCTGAATTATTTTTTCTGAAAAAGATTATACGATACACCAATTCTAACATATCCCTGTGCATCTTCTCTCTGATCATACACATAGCGATTAGTGCGTGTGCCTTTTTCGGTAATACGTGCACTTACAACATTATTAACACCGCCTTTTACAAATGCAATTATTTTTGGCGTAAAGCAATATTCGTAGGTAATTCCGGATTTTAACTCGAGCTGATTGAGTTCGTAAACGCCATTTAAATTTGAGGTATTTAAATTTAAGTAAAAACTTTCAGTATTCAATTCAGTACCAAATGAAATTCTTCCGTTTTCTAATAATTCCCTTCTAAACAACAAACGCTGCGGTAAAATAAAATCCATATCCCATTTTGAATTATTAAATTTATGATTGACCGAAAAAAGCGGTGTAACCGGCACAATAGAAGACGGATCCAGCAAAGCCAAAGCTCCCAAAGTAATAGTTGTGCTTGACGTTCGTTTCAGCACTATAACAACCGATGCAAATCCTTTTAAGCGCTGAAAACCATCTTCATCTCCGTCAACTGTTGCTGTAGCATTATAAATAACCGGTTTTTTAAAAAGCGACGTCATATAAGTTGCACTCAAAGAACCTCCCCACAAATGCAGTTCCTGACGATCCCGCGAATAAGTCTGCATACTTGTATAATTGTAAATATCGCCAAACTCATACGTTTCATATTTATATCGAAGAGAAGTTGTTAAAACAAACTGCTTTGATTTTGAAGCATAAAAAGGCAGATTAAAAGCAGCTTTAAATCGGTTGTGGCTTTCGATTCGTCCTCTTTCAAAATTATTTCCAAACAAATCAGAATTGTAATTAGACGGCCCTAACTGTTCGTATTGCACATCAAAAGTTCTTGTTGTTGGAAATTTATCTACAATGGCTTTACCAAATGTTTTAATTCCCGGTTCTTTTTCCTGAGCGATTGTATGCAGCGATATAAATACAATTAAAACCGAAGTGATTCTTGATTTCATAAATGGATTATATAAGTTTTGTTAGTGGATTATAATTGAAATTCGGGATCAAAAGTAATTTAGCAGTTCCTATTATAATAGAATATTTATACCAGTGGCGTATCATTTATACGAATGGCGTTTGTATAAATTATAGCCTGCAAAGCGCTATAAACTATAATATTAAACTAATTTTGCAGTTATGACAATTTCTAAAATTTATCAAAACTTTTTTCTGCGAAATCTACTCGTAAATACCCTGGTTTACTTAGTTATTTTAGCCTGTGTGTATGACGAAATAAAGCTAGACGGTCACAGCTGGTCGTACATTTTAAGTAAAATTGCCCTAGGTTATTTTCCCTGCATTGTCTGGATTACCATATTTAATATCTGCATTATCAAACCAGTTTTATTTAGAAAAAAAGCTAAGCTTTTCTTTACGCTGCTTGTGGTGTATTGGACTTGTTTTTACTTCTTTATGAATTGGTTTTTCCCTCTTGTGGGTCTTGGAAATTTTAAAACACTTCAGATATTATCGCTTATTATCAACGGAATGTTTTTCTATTTTATGCATGTTGTTATCACAAAAAAAATAATGGACGCTGATAAGGATATTATGAATTTCAAGTCAGAACTTTCGTTTTTGAAACAGCAGTTAAATCCGCATTTTTTATTGAATGCCATGAATAATCTTTACGGAGAATCTCTTTCTGAACCAGACAAAGTTCCAGACCGAATCCTGAATCTTTCAGACATGCTGCGCTACCAGATTGAAGCAACAAAAAAAGATTATGTTTTAGTTGAAGAAGAAATTGCCTTCGTAAAAAAATATATTGAATATTACACTTTTAGAAACGAACGCTTAAACGTAACCCAGAATTTTGAAGGTGCTTTTGATGAAATCGAAATTCCGCCTTTATTCTTTTTACCTTTGGTAGAAAATGCGGTTAAATTTTCTGCCGAAACTGCCGAGCCGTTTATTATTTTAGATTTAAAAGTAAAATGCCAGAATTTGTCTTTTACGATAAAAAACAATTATCTCGATTCGGGTTCGCGTCTTTCGAGCACCGGAATTGGAATTGAAAACCTAAAAAGACGTTTGGAAGTTTACGGCCTAAAACACAATTTGAGCTGTAAAAAAGAGAAAAATATGTTTGTTGTAAAATTAAGTATATGGCACTTACCTACCGCTGTCTTATAGTCGATGACGAATCGCCGGCGCACAAGGCGCTCATTTCGCACATCTCAAAATTTGACGAACTGGAACATTCCGGAAGCGCTTTTAGCGGTATGGAAGCTTTAAAACTGCTTAACGCAAACCAATACGACATTATTTTTCTGGATATTAATATGCCTGTAATTTCGGGTGTAGAATTAATGGAACTGCAGCCCAACCGACCGCTTACAATTGTAACCACTGCTTATTCTGATTTTGCACTTTCGGCTTACCAAAACGATGCGATCGATTATTTACTAAAACCCATTTCGCCCGAAAAATTTGCCAAAGCCATAGAAAAAGCCAAAACCTATTTCTCTGGCAACAGCTTAAAAAAAGAAAGCAATACAAACTCAAAAACTTTTTCTTACCGTTTAAACGGACAAACAATTGATATGCCTCTTTGTGATATTATATATATCGAAAGCCTGGGCAATTACATGAAACTTTACAGCACAAAACACAATTTACCCCACATTATTTACGGTTCGCTTTCGAGCATTGCCTCAGAAATTGACAGCACGAGCTTTGTACAAGTACATCGTTCTTATATCGTAAATGCAAACAAAATCTCCGCAGTTACTTTTAAAAATCTTACCATGTCAAATGGGGAAATTATTCCTGTGGGAAGGAAGTATCAGATTTTGTTGGATAATCTTTCGATTAGATAATTTGTCAATTTAGATAATTTTTGAAAAGCTCAACTTTTTTTAGGTTGGGCTTTTTATCTTTAATTCTTTCAAAAAAGGGTATTTCTACTTATTGATTGATTTTTATTTATTGTTAAAATTGCTTTGAAATAAATTTTATTAAGATTAGAGATTTCAATAAATAAAAAATTTGTAACAAATTAATAATATTGATTACTGTTCTACATAATTTTTTTTCAAATAGATTTAATTTATAAATTTTGACAAAATGGAATTAGCACTATTAGTAAAAAGTTTTCTAGGAGAAAATTTAAAAACCTTATTTAATAAAATCACTAAAGAATTTGGCGAAGAAGTAAAACACATAATAAATAACAATATTCTAGAATATCAAATTGAAGAGTATAATAGAAATTATTACTCAAAAACAATTTTACATAGGGTTCAGCCAAAAAAACTAAAAGATTTTTATCAACCTCTTTATATAAGCTTTTATGATAAAAAAGATATTTATTCCTTTAATGATGATGAGTTCAATAAAATTTCAACTTCTTCAATAAAAAACCTTTTTTCAGAAAAACAGTTTATAACTCTAGTTGGAAACGCTGGAAGTGGGAAAAGTACAATTGTTAAGTATCTATTTATAAACGCTATTGAAACAAAATTTAAAATACCAATAAAAGTAGAGCTAAGATATTTAAACGACTACAATGGAGAGTTAGTTAATTTCATTAAAGAAAAAATATTTAAATTATCTAGTATCGCAACTAATGATAGAATTATCGAACGTTTGATGAACTCTGGTAATTTTGTGTTTTTTTTAGACGGATATGATGAAATTTCTTTATCAAAGAAAGAAAAAATAACAATTGAAATTGACAATCTTGTAAAGATTTACAATAAAAACTGTTATCTCTTAACTTCAAGACCTTATACAGATATTGATTTATTGCCTCTTTTTCACAATTTTAATGTTTGTGAATTGTCAGATGAGGATATTAAAGATTTTATAACTAAACAAATACCGAAAGAAGAAAAAGAATTAATAACAAAAATAATTGAGGCTGTAGATAGCAAGGAAAATATACCTTATAAAAGTTTTATAAGTAATCCTTTATTACTATCAATGTTCATTTTGACATTTCAATCATATTCTAATATACCTCAAAAAAGAAGTGAATTTTACAATCAAGTTTTTGATGCTTTATTCTCTGTTCATGATAGTATGTCAAAACTTGCATTTGTACGTGAAAAACAGAGTGGACTATCAAAAGAACAAATAATTGAAGTCTTAAAATTATTATCTTTTATTTCTTATTTTGAAGAGAAATTTATGTTTTCTCAAGTATATCTTGAAGATAAATTAAAATATATAAAAGAAAAGAGAAAAAACATTCTTTTTGACAACTCTAAATTGTTAAGTGATCTACAAGTTGCAATAAACATTTTAAATAAAGAAGGCACAGATTATACATTCCCACACAGATCATTGCAAGAGTACTTCGCGGCTCTTTATATTTATTCTTTAAGTGATGAAAACAAAAAAGTTGTGTACAAAAAAGTTATGCAAAGTTTTCATATTAAACAATCTTTTAATGCTGCTGGACGCGAAAATTTTCATCTTTTGTTATCCGAATTAGACGAACTAAATGTCATTAAATTTGGTTTAATTCCCTATATTAAAGATGTAATTCGTACTTTAAAACCTGAAAAATATGACACAAATAAAATGATAGATGGTTATTTAGTTTTAACTTCTTTATTTAATTCTTTTGCAACTATTATTAAATCTGAAAAATTAGAAAAGCAAAAGGAAATAATCAATAAAAATTTTCAATTGTATAGTGAAGAGTTTAATGACGATCCAAATAGCGATGAAAGTTCTTCACTTGAAAAAAAATTAATGAAGTTGGCGAAAGTCGATTTACAACCTTTTTTAATAGATTTTACTCTTGAACTAAAAATAATAGTTAATGATCTAGAAAAACATATAGCTAATGAGAATAAAATTGATGCAGACATCGTTTCGTTAATATAGGACTTCTAGCCAAATAATCATATAGAAAAAATCAAAAGTTGAAACATTTCTTTTATATACAAAAAATATTTTTGTAAGAATATTCAAGTGTTTCCCCCCGCTAGCGCGAGCGTCTCGCTCGTGAACAACAGCAATAGAAAAAGCTAATCTTTCAAACTAAAACACAAAAAAAGCTCCGCATTAACGGAGCTTTTAATTTTTAGAATAACAAAACCTAAATTGCTTTGACCATTATTACATTATCGCAGGCTTTTTGAATTTGTTTATCTGTAAACTGAGATAAAACTTTAACCAAATCTCTGCTGGTTTTAAGACAGCTTAACATTTTCTGCCTTAAAATGAGATCGTTCCCAAATTCGGTATTGAGCAATACTTCCAAAACTTCTTGCAAATACATGGGTTGTTTTTGAAATTCGCCATCATAACTTAAGTTTGAGACGAAAATAGCTACTGACCGCATTACGTCGCGGTGTGTTTTTTGATTTTCTTTTGTCATGTCGAAAATTTTTAAACGCACGAATCCCCCGCTTTAGATGTGACAAAATACCCGTATTACGGATAGATTTACTAGCCTTTCGGTTTAAACTACTCATCATGGCGAGGGATCCGATTATGTTAACTTCTATGAAGTTTTAATAATATATCCGAAGTATTTTGTCGATGACAAACGTACAAAATTAAAGCTATACAAAGAATAAAAAAATAAGATATTTTCTTACAAATTTAAATTTCAGAATTTCCTTTTAAAGTACGTAATCGCCCCAGTAGACCACAAAGCCAAAAAAATTAAAACGGGCTGAAAAAACAATCTTATTAAACGCGCCTGATCTGTGTCGAGTCCAAAGGCGGGCGTTTTGTTTACATATTGGGCGATATTTCCCGGAAAAACTAAAATATAAAATACAGCCAGCGCAATGCCCACAAACACTTTATATCGTGTTAAAAATAACATACTAAGTCCCAAAGCTATTTCTACAACTCCGGAAAGAATTACAACAAGGTCTTTATCCAGCGGCACCCAATTTGGAACCTGCGCCTGAAAATCGGCTCTTTGAAAAGTAAAATGTCCTATTGCAGCTGTAATCATAAAAAGCCCCAATAGGATTCTAAAGAAATTCTGCGTTTTGGTTGTCTCTATATTTTGCATGATTTTTATAATTTAAGTATAGTCTTTATAAACCTTCATTCAAATTTAGAACATTAACCCGCAAATTGCTTTGTATGTTCTCGGTTAAATAGTTGTCTAATATCCATGTTTAAATTTAATTGTTGAAGAAATAAAAACACAACCAAACTAGAAAAGTATATAGCTCTAGAAAGTACAGATTTTTGTTAAAAATCTTTCTTCCTAAAAAATAAGACCTATAAAATAATTTTCTTACATAAACTAATTATCTTCGCAGTCATAAACCACTAACCAAAATTTTCAGCAAAATGTCCTTTTTTAATTTATTTAAAAAATCAGATTTAGAATGCCCCAGATGCCTCGGAAAAGGTTTTGTAGACTGGGAGGATATTCGACGTTTAAATAAACAATTAAAATGGGTTCCCGCGCCTTGTGCCTATTGCAATGCTTCGGGAAGAACTACTCCCGAAATACTTTCAAAAGTTCCTGTAGATACGACTTACCTTACGATTGATTTACCTGAATCTGAAATAGAAAAAATTAAAAATGCTGATCCTGAAACTCTCGAAAAAGGACGTCAAAAAGAGCTTTTTGTAGACAACCTTATATTATATGCCCTGCACCATTATCAAACCAAAAACATGGATGCAGAAAGTATTGCTGATTTGTATCTAAAAACTGAAGAAGAAACAGCTTTATTTTCATTAGAAAGAGAAAACCTCATACAATACATCGAAAGAGTAATCGAATTAAAAAAATCTGAACTTAATTAATCTTTGCATCTTTTATACCTTAATATACAAAAAACAGGTATAAATACGCTGTGTCTAAACATTATTTAGGCGTATCATTGCATGCAATAATTTTTTTAATTTTAGAATATAGTTTTTCGCAAGAAAGCTTGTTAAATTTTGTCACTTTTTTTTTGGAACAAGAAAGTGGGATTTCAAATCGCTGGTAACGATTAGAAATCCCACTTTTCTTTTTTTGAATTCTGTCTAAATTTAAAACAGAGAATTAACTCTAACCGATGCTTTTATTAATGCAATTGCTTTTATGCTGCTAATTGGAAATTCCAGTGTTTGATAATGCGAATTATGAGATACAAATTGTGCGTATCCTTCGCGTTCAGATTGTCTTAAATACCTAATTAAGAAAAATTCATTATTATCACTGCTTACGTATATTAAATACATTTCGCCCCAGATAATATTATTTTCCAGATTATTTATTTTTTTGTAGACCACAATGTCGCCGCTTTTTAATAACGGATACATGCTATCGTCTAATAAATACAAAGCCCCGTCATATTGAGAAATTCTGGGAACATTTAAAAAACTTATAGGCTTTTGAGAATTCGTTTCTCCAAGCAGCTCTGCAATTTCTGCCGTAGTTTCGATATCATAAACCGGAATATTACGGCTTTGCGTTTTTTCTGTTTTTCTATAAAATGCCCGTCCTTCATTTACAGTATCATACAAAAGCATATCGCCATTGCCTTTTAAAAGCCATTCTGAATTGATATCAGGATATTGGTGTAAGATATTTTCTAATTTATCTACACCAATCGTTTTGTCATTCTTTAACTGACTGGCAAATGAACCATTAGACATTCCCACCACTCTTTCAAAAGCTCTAATTCTAATACCTTTGTAATCCAAATACTGTTTAATCCTTTTAAGTGTATTTTCCGCCATAGTTTACTTTTATTTTATAAAATATCTTACAATTATTTGCAATTAAGAAATATCCTACGTATATTTGTCTTACTTTTAATACAAAAAATGCAATGGACAAAAATATAAAATCTCAGCCAAGTTACAACCAAGAAGTGTTAAAGATTATTAAAGAAAAACACGGTTATTCTTACGATTATATTCGAAAATCCATTAGAGGCGACCGTACAGGCATTATATGCGACATTATTAAGGCAGAATACAAAAGGCTTGACAATGAATATAAAATAGTAAGAGAGAATCAGGCCAAAAGATTAAGAGACGAACAAAATAAACTTTAATATACAATTTACCAGGGATCATAATAGTCCAAAAAGCTCTTTCGCCAGGAGTATCATAAAATGTGTTTAGAAATCCGCTATCTTTCTAAATACGCTATATGAGAGGACTTAAATCTTAATTACAAAATTAGGCAGGCAGCTAATCCGGGCTTGTTTAATGTATGTCCCTAGGAAAGCAAAGCCGTAAATCATCTTACGGCTTTTGTTTTTATACAGCATTAAAGCTTCAAAAAACTTGAAACAAAAGCATATCTTTGCGGCATCCGCGCCTAAAACAAATTAATGCCCTCATTGATATGACACGAGAACATTATATTCCCTTTAATAAGGAATTTTTACTCGAACAACAAATTGCAGCTTTCGCCGAAGACAAACAAAAGGCTGATGATTTTAAAAAATTATTCGAAATTATCGAACATTATTATCATTATGAATCTTTTAATCTAAACCGAAACTTAAAGCAGAACTATGCTTTGTATGATCCGGATTTAAGCGAAAGAGAGCGAGAAGGCTTTATTGGCAAAAGCGATTTTTCTATCTTCAAGAACACACTGCTTACTGTTTTAGAACGCGGGAATTATTACCGAATCAGCGAAGAAACTTTAAAAGAAGCCTTTCAGGAATCTGATTTGATTGGTTTAAATCTCACAATTGATTTTAATGCTTTTAAAGATTACGAATTGTATGCCCGTGGTCATCATAAAGCAAAAGAAAAAATTAAGAAATATTTTTTCTGGAAAAAAGAAGTTGAAATCGAATATTACGATCGGGTTCTTATTTACCTCAATTACAGCGATGCCGATTATCTGGCAGCAAAAAAAGTTAAATTAGGCAAAATGCCAATCGATCCGGGTTCTATCGCATTAAAAATCTTTAAGCGTGTTCCTAAAAATGACCTTGAAACCATTTTTCCAAATGCGGTTCCAAAAATGTCTTTTAAAGACAAAATGCTGCTTTGGGTTCCGGGTGTTTTTGGTGGTATTTCATTATTAAGCGCCAAAGTAATTCCGGCTCTTCTAAATATGTATGAAGCTTACCAAACGGGCGAAACGATCGATTTACTAAACAGTAAAACCTCCTTAAATCAAGGATTAATTGCTTTGGGAATTCTGGCTGCGTATTGTTTCCGCCAGTACAATAATTTCATAAACAAAAAAATCAGATATTCTAAAACACTTTCAGACAGTTTGTATTTTAAGAATTTAGGAAACAACAGTGGTGCTTTTTATTCGCTTTTAAATTCATCTGAAGAAGAGGCATTAAAAGAAACCATTTTAGCCTATACCTTTTTACACGAAAGCCCGGTTTCGCTGACTGCCGAAGAACTGGATTCTCAAATTGAATCCTGGTTTGCTTTAAACCTAAAAACCGAATTGGATTTTGACGTAAACGATGCCTTAATGAAACTAAAAAGTATTGGTCTTGGAATTGAAAATGACGGAAAATGGCAGGTTGTATCGCTAAAAGAAGCATTGATTAAAATTGATGAATTATGGGATAATGTTTTTGAATACAACCAGAAATAAATCCTCTTTTATTGATTTTTAAGAACCAATAATAATACATTTTTTGGAAGGAAACTTCATAAGCAATCCGTAATTTTGTAAGAACAATTGCCGTTTTTAAATTATTTAAAACTGCAGCGGGCTTACTAATCAACGAGCCTGATAACTTTAAAGACCCCAAAAAATGAAACTTACCAATTTTTTAAGCGACCAGGGCTATGATATAATTCAGGGCCCCGTTAGAAACCACAAACCCTTACAATTATGGCTCAAAAAGCCTTTTGATGAAGCACAGCTTTATTATGCCCATATTGAACATGCTTTTAAAAGCAGTATTATATTAAATGAAATTGAAAATCCGGCATTAAATATTAATTCCACTCACAAAGATGATTACGGATTCAATATTGGTATAACACTTCTTCAGCAGATCATGGAAACTTTGGGCCTTGGAAATTTTGAATTATCATCAAAAATTAAATCCGGAAAAAAAGTAACCATAAGTTATGACAATTCGGTTACTAGAGAATACGCAATTGGAAACCTCGAAGATTACATGTACGGAGCTGATTTTCTGCATCCAAATCCTTCTCTTCTAAAAAATGCCAACAGAAATTATATTCTCGTAATAAGCGGTATTGTTTTCGCAAAAAATGTAATTGTCGATATCGAAACTGATTTTGCTTTAGACACCAATTTAACTGCCAGCTTAAACGAAATTGCCAGCGGTAAAGCCGATTTTTCGATTAACGCGCAAAAACAGCTCAAAATGGTTTCAAATACTGATACCCTTTTTCCAATAGCGGTTAAAGCCAGCCGAATAGACTTCGATAAAAGCCGATTTAAAAAGCTAAAATTAGTAACTGACACCAGCGATATATTTTAATTTTTAAAAAGCATTTTAATTAAAAAGTACAGAAAACGAAAGCTTCTGTACTTTTTAAAATTTATAAATCACAAAAAAATATCTTTTGAAACTATCCAATTCTTCTCCAAACGAAACAAATTCAGGCTACACATGTTCTTGCTGCGGCGAAATTTTCGACGAAGTGCCTTTATGTTTCGGTAATGAATATCCTGCCTATTATTATGCTGTTCCGCCCGACGAAAGAGAACAGCGAATTGAATACGGCGGCAGCTGGTGTTATGTAGATGAAGAACATTTTTTTCACCGCGGAAGATTAACCATTCCGATAATTGATTATCATGAGGATTTGGTTTTTAATGTATGGACCACAATAAGCGAAGATAACTTTTGCCTGAGAATGGATTTGTGGGAAGACCCAAACCGTATAAACCAGGAACCGTATTTTGGCTGGATGCAGACTGATGTTCCTACATACGGCAAAACTATTTCTCTTAAAACAATTGCCATAGAACAAGAACTGGGATTGATTCCTGAAATAAAAATGATTGAAGAAAACCATCCTTTAACTCTGGATCAGGAAAAAGGAATTACTTTTGAAAAAGCCACAGCTATTGTAAATGAAATAATGAAAATACAGCACGGTAAAAGCTAAAAGAAATTTTACTAGATTTACGGTAACTAACCTTATAAAACCAAAACAATGAGAACATTAGACCAATGGTTTGCCGAGTATGCCGTAAGTCATCAAAATCCAAAAAACAAAGCGATACATTACATTTGCGTTCCGGCAATTTACTTTTCTATAGTAGGTTTACTAATGAGTATTCCGAGTGGTATTATTGCCAATACTTTAAAACTAAATGCGCCAATTATCGAAAACTGGGCTTTTGTAGTTTTGCTTTTTGTGCTTATTTTCTACATTCGATTATCGATTGCAATGGCAGTAAAAATTGCTCTGTTTTCAGGAATTTGTCTTGTTGTTAATTATTATATCGGGCAGATTTTTCCTTTATGGGCATTCTCGATTGGCGTTTTTGTAATTGCCTGGATTGGGCAGTTTTACGGTCATAATATCGAAGGCAAAAAACCATCTTTTTTAAAAGATCTTCAGTTTTTATTGATTGGTCCGGCTTGGGTTGTCGAAAATTTATTCTCCAGAAAATAATGAAAGCTCAAAAAACCAGCAGAACAGCTCAATACATGTCTTTTTTTAGAGCGCTGGAAACTAAACGCAATCAAAAGGACAGATTATTTTCTGATCCTTATGCCATACATTTTGTAGATTCTAAATTAAGGCTCGCTGTTCGTTTGTCTCAATATTCTGTTTTCTCAAAATACATCAACCATACAATTAATAAAAAAATCCCGGGCGCTTTATCTTCTGGAATTGCCAGAACAAAATATATTGACGAATTGCTTAGAACTGCAGTTTCAAACGGCGTGGAGCAAGTTATAATTTTAGGAGCCGGATTTGATACCAGAGCGGTGCGCCTTGACTTTTTAAAATCAATTCCTGTAATAGAAATTGACCACCCCAATACATCTAATTTTAAAGCCGAAATTTATAAAAAACGAATAGGCAGGATTCCAGAAAATGTCACTTTTCTTCAAATCGATTTTAACAAGCAAAACCTAGACCAGCTTGCAGCAGAAAACAACTTAGATTTTTCTAAACCTACAGCCGTGATATGGGAAGGTGTAACGAATTATTTAACAGAAGAAGCCGTAAAAAGCACCTTTTCTTTCATTTCTAAATTTACCCAAAACAGTTACGTCATATTTACTTATGTGCATAAAGAAATACTCAAAAATCCTGAATTATTTTTAGGCGGAGAAAAACTTTTAAAAGATCTGGAAAAACTAGAAGAGCACTGGACTTTTGGTTTTATGCCAAATGAGCTGCCAGAGTATTTAAATCAGTTTAATATTCAGCTTCTGGAAGATTTAGGAGCCGATGAATACCGACAAAAATTTCTTCCTGATCGTGCTGAAAAAGGATATGAGTTTTACAGAACTGCTTTTGCAGTAAAAAAGGTTTAAGTCAATTTAGTAATACAGCAGCGATACTTCTCTGACTTTAGACATGGTAAACTAAAATTTTAAACCTCTTCTTTAAAATTAATCATGGTTTTTACATTTTCAAACAGCTCCGGGAATTCTTTCTTAAAGATTTCCGGAGTTTCAAAAAAATGCTCCAGAATTACGGCAAGAAATTCAAACTTGTTCGTATATGCATAATCTCTAAAATATTGTTTTTCCTTAAGCCTATTTGTTAAGTCTTCCTTATCAAAATACTTTTCTATTTCGGTAAATTCATCATAGAATATTATCGCATTAGGATCTGCTCTTTTTCTGGAATGAAAATGCAGAACATGCGTAAATTCATGAAGTCCAAGATTAATATTATCTTTTGTCTGATGTCCGCTCAGGAAATCTTCCCACGAAAAAACAATGGTTTTCATTCTCGGGTTATATTCTCCTTTATGATATGCATCATTAATGGTTGAGTAATATACAGAAGGATAAATGACAATATTCTCAAATAAGTGAATGAGATAGGTTCGCATTCCAAAAGTCAGCATTACATAAGTACCGGCAATGATGAGTTTCATTTCCTGTGTAACTTCAATATCTTTTCCGTCAAAATTATAATGATCAATAAAACACTTTACCCTATGTTCAAAATAACCTTTCTTTTTATCTGAAAGATTGAGGTAAAATGGAAATTCACGGCGTAAAATTGTTTTATCGGCGCCATTCATTTTATTCAAAATAGGATGCCAAAATATAAACAACGGTTTATTAAAAAGCAGTAAATAAGTTGGTTCAATAATTCTGAACACTATTATTAAACCAAATAAAATTCCACCTAAAAAGAGAAAAAGCATAGTTTTAATTCAATTAAAAAAACAGAAAGCTTTATTGATCTCTGTTTTGCTAAAATATAAAATTGAAATTAAATATTTCTTTATATTCGCTTGATAATCTTAAAACCAGCTTCTTAAATCATATTTACCTTATTATGAAGAATATCAGCCAGATTGAATTACCAAAATACAATACGCCTAATTATGAATTAATCGAAAACGGAATCTATTTTGACAAACAAGATGGAGATTTATATGTTTTTGCCGTAACATATGAGTTAGAAGAAAACGAAGATTCACAATATCCGCTAGAAGATATTCTGGACGAATTCTATCTGCATGTTTCAGATTTTGTTGATGAAGATGCTTTTAATACTTCAAGAATTGTTACACTTGAATTAGGCGGTGATTTAGAAGATGCTCAAAAAGCCGTTCAAAATCTTATTGGAAAACGTGCTTACAATGCCGAAGATATTGATGAAGACGGAAATAAATATATAAAACTGGTTATTGAATAAAATTTTATTTATCTCTCAATAATATAAGTTTATTAAATTTACATAAACACAAAATCAATATATTATGAGAAAAATAATTGTTTTGTCGATGATTTCGCTGGATGGTGTAATGCAGGCTCCGGGCGGACCAAAAGAAGATAAATCAGACGGATTTAAATATGGAGGATGGACTGCGCCTTATGGAGACGAAGCTTATAGCAGTGCTGTAAAAAATGAGCTAAAACCAGCAGATTATCTTTTGGGCAGAAAGACTTTTGAAATTTGGGAAGATTACTGGCCGAAAAACGCAGCATTTTGGCCTGGCATTAATGAAGGCAATAAATATGTTCTTTCTAAAACCAGAAAAAAATCAGATTGGAAAAACTCTATCTTTATCAAAAATCTGGCAGAAATAAAAAAACTAAAAGAGACAGAAGGTTTAGATATTCAGGTTTGGGGAAGCAGCGAACTGATTCATTTACTGCTCAAAAATGATTTAGTAGATGAAATTAGATTAAAAATTCATCCATTACTGCTTGGCAGAGGAAAAAAACTATTTGACGATAATGCACATCCGTCAGGATTTGAATTTATCGAAAATACTGTTACTTCGACCGGAGTAATTTTAGCCAGTTACAAACGCGCCGGAGAAGTAAAAACGGGAAATGCAGGAAAAACTATTAAATAACCAATTATAAATCAAAAACATCAAAACATGGAAAACAAAAATAATGTGCCAGTATTTACGTTTAGTATTGTAGCCATCATTGTAGGTGCAGCATTGTACAAACAAATTGACTTTGAAACTTTAAAATTTGAAAAACCTGCCCTGGCAATTGTGTATTTAATTGTTTTTGTTTTTTCGGTTTTTGTTTTAATTAAAAATTTCAGAAAGAAAACACAGAAATAAAATACCTGCTTAAAAAAATCACCCAAATCAAAATTTCAAAAATGAAAAAAACACTAGTACCATTTTTATTTGCATTTATTGCTGTAAATATGTTTGGACAAGCGCCAGCCAGTAAAACTAACAATGTCAACAATAAACTTCCCGTTGCTGAAATGGTTGTTAACAAGGCTTTTAAACCGGTTAAAAAAATCCCATTAGACGGCGAATCAATGCTTATTTATGATTACGACGGCGCACTTTTTTCATTTGATTTAGAAACCGAAACAATTAACTGGACCGTAAAACCTTCAGATGCTAATACTGAAATGTGCGGCAACAAAGTTACATTGCAGGATGGTGTTGTATATGTTCCGTTTATTAATGGTGAAATTTTTGCTGTAGACAATCAATCTGGTGAGTTTTTCTGGAAATCAAGACTGGGTAATATTACAGATCAAATTATACTAAAAGATCAGGCCCCAACTATAAGCAATGGAAAACTTTTTATCATTGCTCAAAATCAAAACGGAAGCAGTAATCTTTATGCTCTTAACATAAAAGACGGAAGTCTGGCATGGAATTACAAACTAGACACTCCAAATAACGACATTCAGACATTAGTTTTTAATAACAAAATTTTTACTCAAAGCGGTTCAACTGTTTATAGTTTTGAAGCCGATACAGGAAAAGTACTAAGCCAAAAAAGCTTTGAGGATGCCATGACTGGAAAACCTGTAACAGATGGTGAAAATGTGTTTATTGCAAATGAAAAAAATGTACTTTTTGCATTAAATCCTAATAATCTTGATATTGTATGGGAATTTAAATTAGATGAAAGTCAATACAATACAAAAGAACGTATATTGTGCCATGACAAAAAAATATATTTAGCAGCACAAGGGCCTCAGTTTTCTTCTATATATGCTGTTGATTCAAAAACAGGAACTCAGCTTTGGAAAACAGACTTTAAGGATGATAATATCGAATACATTCTTAAAGAAAGTGAAAACATTTGGGGATACACTCGTAAAAAGAAACTTTTTGAGCTGGATTTAAATAATGGAGAAATAGCATTTGATGCAAAATTAACAACCCTGCCTGTTTCAAACATTGAGTTCCCGGACAATGATGATAACTTACTTTACTATTACTGTGATGCCGGTTTAATTCAGTTTGATTTAAAAGAAAAAGACGAAAACGTATATTATATGCGAACTTCACTTAAAGACAATGTTTACACTGCTTATCTAAAAATAATTCGATAATAAAAAAGAAGGCTTCTTTAATTGAGAAGCCTTCTTTTTAGATTTTACTTTTAAATTAACACGCAATAATATTCAAAACAGCATCTCTAGAGATTAAGCTTCAGTAAAATTAATCAACAAGTTCTTTTTTATGTTTTCTGATGTAGTCAACAAGCAGTTTTTCAAGATTTTTAGTTTTATTCAAGTCAAAAAACTCATCATCAAACTCCTCTAATGGGTCATCCACAAATTTTTCCTGATACTTTGTGACTCTTTCGTATTCTTTTTCAAAAGTGTCATTAGCGCGTTTTGTTAAGTCTGCAAATTTGTGAGCTCCAATAAGATTTAAAGCGTCTGGTAAATCTTTATAATACTGTACACCAGAATTGTTGTAAAACTGATTATAACCGCCATTATTTACTTCTCCTTTTAATAAACAAACTTTATAAACCGCTTGTTTTGATTTATTCCATGACATTACAATATCATATTCTCTTTGATTCTCAACTGAGCACTGACTATAAAGATGATCAAAAATTTCGTCTAATAAATATTTATCCGCAGTTCCGTATATAGTTTGTTTAGTCAAATGCATATTAACAAGCTTGTCTTTTGATGGTTCAAATTTTTTTTCTTCCATTACAGTGACAATCATCACATCGCTTTCTTGTTTTGTTTGTCCTGAACATCCAAAGAAACTTAAAATTGTTGTAAAAAATCCCATAATTATTAATGTATGTCTCATTGATATATTTTGTTTAATTTGATAAATTAGAACAATATTCAGCAGATGGGGTTATTATTTAGTTTAATTCCAGCTCAATTTCGGTTTTTTTATTAAGATTTCCAATAATAATACAAAGTAGTTTATTTGTTGTTTATAAGTGAATTTCAAGGCATGAAAAAAGCCTGCAAAAAAAATATTTTGCAGGCTTTTTAATTTTAAATGTGCCCTTGACGGTACAGAATTCGAACCATCTTTTAGAGGATTTAAAGATTTTAATGATGTTTGAATTTAATATCACTATTAGTTTGAATTGTGCTACGTTCAATTCGTCAAAGTAGCAAGGCCATCGAAATTTACAAGAAAAGTGTTCAATTAATAAAAACACTTTTCATGATTGATGAAATAAAAATCCTATTTTTGAAAACAAGAAAACAATAATATTTGTCCATTGTGAGGAGACCATTAAGGTAAATAAGTCACATGTGTAAAGGTTTGCAATAATTTTATGAAAATTCAAATAACAACACTATTTTTAGTTCTACTTATAATCACCTCTTGTAAAAAAAAGCAAGACGAAAAAATATTGTTAAGTGAATTACAGAATGAAAAAATATACAAAAATTTAGATAGCTTTCCCAAAAATCTAGAGTTGGTTTGTCGTGTTGATTTATCAAAAAATGATCTGACTACAATCCCAGAAGTAATCTTCAAACTGCCTAATCTAAAAGAATTAAATCTTTCCGTAAACAATTTAACAGCACTAAATCATTTAGAAGAACTGCAAAACCTTCAAATTTTAAATATTGGAATGAATAATTTTAAGTATAATTTTAAAGCTTTCTAAATGTAAAAAACTTACAACTATACATTTAAGTGTTAATCATATAAAAGAACTTCCAAATGAAATTTCATTACTTAATAATTTGGAAGAGTTAAATTTATACGAAAACGAATTGACTAACCTTCCTAGTAATTTACTTAGAATGAAGCGACTAAAATCAATTACATTAGATGGTAACAAAATAGATAAAAAAATAATTTTGGACTTTGAAAACAAAATGCCAAAAATAACTTTTATATACTAAGAAAAAACTACTACCTATAGCTATTACAACTGATTTAATGGAAAATGGTTTTATATTTAAATGATTTAGGAAATCCAGAGAGTCAGCTTAATTTAATCCCAAACCCGCTGTAGTATCAGGACGTTATCGGTAATTGTACCTAAGAAGAAACCATATGACAAAAAAACTACTTATAATATTTATATCAATTCTAATTTATGGCTGTAATAATGCAGACATTAATGACAAAGAAAAAAGAAACGAACATTGGGTATATTGGATAGACACAAAGACTGGTGAAGCATCTTGGATTCCCGTTGGTGATAAAACAACAATAGAAGATGGTAGTTTTACATCATTTTATAATAATGGTAATATTTATCAAAAAGGCAAATTGAAAAATGGTAAGCGTATCGACACAATATATGACTATGATCTCAATAATAATCTTTTAGAATATGAAATAGTTAAACCTGATACTTTACTTCATTATTACATTAATAACGGACCTTATATTTCATACCTTCAAAACGGTAAAATTCTAGAAAAAGGAAATATCGAAAATCATAAGATTGGTAACGAATGGACTAAATATTTTGACAATGGTAAAATTGAATGGACTAAAAAACTTGTAAATGGAACTGGATGGAATCGCTGGTATTATAAAAACGGACAAATCTCAGACATTAATTATCATGTTAACGGAAAGACAAATGGAGAAGTAAAAATTTGGTTTGAAAACGGTCAAATCAAAGAGATTTCTCATTGGAAAAATGGAATTCAAGATGGCACTTGTGAAACATATCACGAAAATGGAAATCTAAAAGAAAAAGCAAATTGGATCAATGATAAACTTGATGGTAAACGTGAAAACTGGTATGAAAACGGTCAGAAAGATCAAGTGGAATTTTATAATAACGGAGTTCGAGAAGGAGATATTTTACAATGGTATTCCAATGGAAACAAAAAAGGTGTCATGAAATTTATCTCTGGAAAAGTAGAAGGACTAGTTACTAGTTACTATGAGAATGGCAAAGTTAAAAGTCAGGGAGATTTTAAAGAGGGGAAAC
The DNA here is from genome assembly GCF_052044235.1 of Flavobacterium sp. 22659. Taxonomy (NCBI): domain Bacteria; kingdom Pseudomonadati; phylum Bacteroidota; class Flavobacteriia; order Flavobacteriales; family Flavobacteriaceae; genus Flavobacterium; species Flavobacterium sp. 22659. The sequence continues at coordinate 27,138 of NZ_JBQEMU010000022.1, read as the reverse complement.
GTAATGGTACATTTTCATGGTATGATGAAAAAGGAAAACTCAAAAAACAGCAAACTTTTGCTAATGATGAACTTGTAAGTAACTAGAAATAACTACCGCTAACAACTAAAAACTAGATGAGATAACTTAAGAGAGAGTTCAAAATAGGAGCTAAACCTTAACTTTAGAATCTAAAAGAGAATTGTAAAACTTAAAAGATCCATCCATGATGAGCTTCGAACCAAAATTCTCTTTAAATATTGGCATTTTCAAAACTAAAGCAAAAATCATCTAAATTTTCGAACCATAAAAAAGCCTGCAAAAAAAATATTTTGCAGGCTTTTCAATTTTATAGTGACCTTGACGGTACAGAATTCGAACCATTTAATGGAAGATTTGAAGATTTTAGGTTACAACTTTTAAGTTGATCTTGCTCTCCTCACAATTTTATTCATTATCATTCATCATCTATTTTGAATATTCTTGAATAATCACCAAATTCAGTATGTTTTAACTTTTCTTCAATAACTTTTTTAGCAATATCAAAGTCGACTACCACACAGCCAACTTCCATTGTTCCGCTTCCGATACTTCCTCCATCTGTATGTCCAAGTCCTGACCAGCCTAAAACTTCATCCATTAGATTCTCAAGTCTGTGTCGTTTATCTAAATCCTGATCTGTTCCAAATCCGTCAATTTCATATTCAATTTCTAAAAAAACAACATTGTTTTTGTCAAACTCTGAATACCCTTCTTTCAATTTTGAGTTTATTTCTTTTTGTACAGCTTTACGAAAATCATAAAATAGTCCATTTGTTACTTCTTTATCTTGTCCACGTTGTCCTACAATTCCCCAATGTACTATAGCTGTTTTTTCATCTTTTTCCCAAGTTTCCCAGTAGTGTAATTGTGTATCAATTTTCTTATAAAGTTTTATCATACTATTTGAAGTTTCATTTTTATTATTTGTATTACAAGCGAAAAAAATTAGACCAGACAATATTACAGACAACTTTAATATTATCAACGAGTAGCACGCAATTATTTTATCTTTTTGCATTTTTCTTTTCAAGAAGTTTCTCATATGCTTTCTCTCCGTCGAAGCAATTTGCGCCGCGTTTGGTTACAAATTTTTCTTTAAGCCAATTTTTAAGCTGAATTGTAACTACTTCAAATTGAGTAGACTTATCTTTTACATTTCCTTTGTCAAGATATTGATTACAGAAATTTATGTAATATAAAAGTCCATATCCCATAATTACGTAGGGAGCAGTTAATTGAATAATTTCATCTCTCCTCCAAATCCCTTCTTTTAAATAAACGCCATTATTATCAGTAAACTTTATATACTTCGAGGTTTCTAATTCCTTTTCTGAAAAATAAAAATTTAGGTATCTGTGATTAACTGTGATAATTTGTATAGCTTTTTCAAATGATACTTTTTCAAATCTCCTTTTGTTTTCTGGTTGTTGTGAAAACCAACAATAAACATTAAGATTTAGGTCTTGGAAAATGAACTGCAAAAGATTTTTTAAATCGTCCCCCGACCAATAACTTGTCAATTCTTGGAATTTATATTTTAACTTTGGCTTCGGACAAAAAGTAATGGGATTTTCAATCAATTCTTCAGTTGGAGAATAATCAATGTCTATTGAAATTGGTTTAGAAATTTTATTGCAAAGAACGCAAGTTGTTACAATTTGTATTTCCCTAAAATCATCCGTTCCGAGTCTTGGTATGTAATTAAATGCAATCTTAAACCATTCGCTTTTACAACTACATTTTTTCTTTTTTGGATATTCGCTTTGTATCAAGTCATACCAGAAGTCTAAACTGTCAAGAATAAGATAGTTTTCTTCATTTTTAGTTGTCAAAAGTCCAACTCCCTCATTTTTAAGCAGACGGATTTGAAATTCATTTTCACCGCTTTCCGTCGATATATTTTTTATTACTTCTTGTTTCAAGATGTTTAAAGTTATTTGACAAAGTGAACTTAATAACTTTATTTTCAATATGCAAATAAAAAGTTACTCAAGAATTTTAGATCCTTGACGGAGTTCGAACCAAAATCTGCCGTAAACATTGACGTTGCAAAAAAATAAAAAATTTGACTATCATTTTCGAACCATAAAAAAGCCTGCAAAATATTCACTTTGCAGGCTTTTCAATTTTTAAAGTGACCCCGGAGGGGTTCGAACCCCCAACCCTCAGAGCCGAAATCTGATATTCTATCCAGTTGAACTACGAGGTCAGTTAATGTTAGATTTATGATTTTAGTCCCGATAGCTATCGGAATAAAATCATAAATTATATTTACGAAAGTAACTTCTTTACAATTGTAGAAATGGTTTTTCCTTCAGCAGTTCCGCCTAATTGAGCAGATGCTAATCCCATAACTTTACCCATTGAAGCAATTCCAGAAGCGCCTGTTTCTGCAATGATTTTTGCAATTACAGCTTCTACTTCTTCTTCGCTTAACTGAGCCGGTAAAAACTTCTCGATTACCGCTACCTGAGCCAATTCTGGTTCAGCTAAGTCAGGACGGTTTTGCTCTGTAAAGATTCTTGCGCTTTCTTTACGAGTTTTTACTAATCTTTGAAGTAATTTAATTTCTTCGTCTTCTTTTAAATCTTCTTTAGATCCTGAAGCTGTCGAAGCTAATAATAATTCAGATTTTACTGCTCTTAATGCTTCTAATGCTACTGTATCTTTTGCTTTCATGGCCGTTTTGATCTCGTCCATGATTTTTGCTTGTAAACTCATCTTTATATTTTTTTATTTGAATAAGCTGTGCTTATAAATTGATTATTAATCAGGTATTTTTTATTTTAAATAATATTCTAGTTGTCAGGCTGAGTCCATTCGGCTTTGCTCAGGATAAACGTTGTCGAAGCCCTTTCCGACAAGAAACCCTTCGACTTCGCTCAGGGTGACAATATTGTCTTTAAAATACTAATTTAAAAGTCAAATTTCTAAATTCTGTGCGAAGATAAAAAAAATAACCCGAAAATTAAATCCAATTTTCGGGCTATCCTTATATTAAGATTGTAAAATTAATCTACGTTGTCGTGCAAAAATGAATTATTTGAACGCAATTGCAAATCGTTGTTACTATCTGTTCCAACCGAAATTCTAGAATTTGTATTGTTTGATTGAGAATTCGACAAATCGATTCCTAATCTTTTGTAAGCTGGTTCTTTTTCCAGCTCATCTATTCTTGAAACGTTATTGTGGAATTTATAATTAAATTCTTTTAGTTTCTTTCTTCTTTCTTCAGCTCTTAAACGAAGTGTTTCTTCAATTGTTAATTCCATTGGAGAAACTTCTGAAGTTGTTGTAAAATCTGGCTGGCTTGCAAAATCAGCTCTTGATTTCAACGTAATGTTTAATTCTTCAGGAACAACATCTTCAACCACTTTTTCAACTGGTTTAGAAGTTAGTAAATCGTTCTCAACTTCCATATATTCTTCTAACGAATATTTGATAATTCCTTTATCAGAAAGCTCCGTTACCGGTACAAATGAAACCGGATCATTTACTTTTATGTTGCGAGTTTCGTTTGACAGTTCAAAAACAATTTTATTGTCTTGTTCTGCAATTGGTTCTCTTTTAATTTCAGGCTCTGACTTGAAAAGCGGTAAATCAAATGAAAAAGTAGTTTGTTGTTCTTCTCTTTCAAAAGTTCTTTGCTGTACAGGTTTTACTTCCTGAACCGGTTCTGCAGCAGGAGTCGAAATTTTAAAATCAATATCAGTAATTGGCGACACAATTTCAAAAGTTACATCAAGGTTTTTAATGAACTCAGACATCACTACCAATTCTTCCTGATTGATTGTAGGTGTTGTTACCGGAGCAACTGGAGTTTGTACGGGAGCAACCGTATCTTCCATTAATTCAAAAACAATCTTCTCCTCTGATTTTGCAGTAGGTGTTTCTGCATTTAAATCAAATGAAGTAAGCGGTTTGTTTGTTAAATTATGAACACTTCTCTGCTCATCTTCTAACGTATGAATGATTTTTTTAGGCTCAGTATTAACAATCTCGTTTTGTTGTTCAACGTCAAAACCAGTTGCAATAATAGTTACTGCAATAGCTTCACCAAGGCTTTCGTCTTCTCCAACCCCCATGATGATATTGGCATTGTAACCTGCTTCTGCCTGAATGTGATCGTTGATTTCTCCGATTTCGTCAAGCGTTATCTCGTTAGACCCAGAAACGATAAGCAACAATACGTTTTTGGCTCCTGTAATTTTATTGTCATTTAATAATGGTGAATCCAATGCAGATACGATCGCATCTTTTGCTCTGTTTTCTCCTTCTGCCACAGCAGATCCCATAATAGCCGTTCCGCTGTTTGCCAAAACTGTTTTAGCATCGCGTAAATCGATATTTTGAGTATAGTGGTGCGTAATTACTTCGGCAATACCTCTAGAGGCAGTTGCCAAAACTTCATCTGCTTTAGAAAATCCGGCTTTGAAACCAAGATTACCGTAAACTTCTCTTAATTTATTGTTGTTAATTACAATTAAAGAGTCAACTTGTTTGCGTAATTTTTCGATTCCTAAAAGTGCCTGCTCCTGACGTACTTTCCCTTCAAACTGAAACGGAATTGTCACGATACCCACTGTAAGGATTTCTCTTTCTTTTGCTAATTGTGCGATAACGGGAGCTGCTCCAGTACCGGTTCCTCCACCCATACCAGCGGTAATAAATACCATTTTAGTCCCGCGGTCCAACATTTTCTCAATGTCGGCGATACTTTCAATAGCAGACTGCTGTCCTACGTCAGGATTTGCTCCCGCTCCAAGACCTTCTGTTAAATTTACTCCTAACTGAATTTTGTTAGGTACTGAACTGTTCTGCAGTGCTTGTGAATCGGTATTACAAACTATAAAATCTACACCTTTAATACCTTGTTTAAACATGTGGTTGATAGCATTGCTTCCTCCTCCACCTACACCTATTACTTTGATTACATTTGATTGGTTTTTTGGTAAATCAAATGAAATACTTCCAAATTCTGAGTTGCTCATCATCTTTTTGGTTTTTTGAAATTCTTATTTAGTACATTTTTTACTTCTTGACTTGGGGCAAGAAAGTAATCCTTCTCTTTTATTATTCTGCGTTGTCTAAAAAATCCTTGATTTTGTCGACATATCTATCAAAAAATGATCTTCTGATTTTTGTTTCTGTAGATTCTGGTCCGGCCTTTATTGTTTTTACTTCCCTTGCCTGTTCCATAGCTTCTACTTTTTCAACGTAGTTTTCTTCAACTTCGTATCGCTGCTGTTGTACAGGCGGTTCAACGGTTCTGTAAACTACTTTTGGCTGTTCATTGACAACTTCCATTCTAATAGCACTTTGTGTGCTGTTTTCGATGCTGTTCATTACTAAACCAACTGCTGTTGCAAATAACGGGCTGGAGATTTCTTCGCTTGAGTTTCCTGCTAAATGCTCGTTTGGATATCCAATTCTGGTATCCATACCAGTGATGTATTCTACTAATTGTTTAATGTGCTTTAATTGTGCACCACCACCAGTAAGAACAATTCCTGCAATTAACTTTTTGCGGGGATCTTCATGTCCGTAAGCTTTGATTTCTGCAAAAACCTGTTCTACGATTTCCACCACACGGGCGTGGATAATTTTTGAAAGATTTTTTAATGAAATCTCTTTTGGTTCTCTGCCTCTTAAACCAGGAATAGAAACAATTTCGTTGTCTTTATTTTCTCCCGGCCATGCTGATCCGAATTTTATTTTTAAAAGCTCTGCTTGTTTTTCGATAATCGAACAGCCTTCTTTAATATCATCTGTAATTACATTTCCTCCAAAAGGAATTACAGCTGTATGACGAATAATTCCGTCTTTAAAAATGGCTAAATCGGTTGTTCCGCCTCCGATATCGATAAGCGCAACTCCCGCTTCTTTTTCTTCCTGACTTAAAACAGCATCTGCAGAAGCTAATGGTTCTAATGTTAATCCAGATAATTCGATTCCTGAACTCTGAATACATCTTCCAACGTTTCTGATTGAAGAAGCCTGCCCTACTACAACGTGAAAACTAGATTCTAATCTTCCGCCGTACATTCCAATTGGTTCTTTGATTTCAGATTGTCCATCGATCTTAAATTCCTGCGGCAGAACGTGAATAATTTCTTCTCCCGGTAACATAGCCAGTTTATTTACCTGATCGATTAAAAGCTGAATATCTTTTTCGCCAATTACTTCTTCCGGATTATTACGGCTGATGTAATCTGTATGCTGAATACTTCTGATGTGCTGTCCGGCGATACCCACAACTACATCTTTTATTTTATAACCTGAATTGTTTTCTGCTTCAAGTATTGCCTGCTGAATAGATTGAATAGTCTGCGTAATGTTGTTTACCACACCACGTGCAACACCAAGACTTTTGGATTTTCCAATACCCAAAATTTCCAATTTACCATACTCATTTTTCTTGCCTATCATGGCAACTATCTTTGTCGTTCCAATATCTAGACCTACTGCAATGTTATCTTTTTCCATCTTCTATTATTTTGTGCAAACTACTTGTTCCGTAAACCTAAGGTCAATTTTATTGTATTTGTATAACGTACTATCTAAAACAGCCTTTTGAAAAAAGGCTTTATAGTTTCTAAATTTTCTATCAACATTCATTGTACGACCAAAATCTATGACGTAATCATAGTTTCGGTTAAACATTTTTAGGCTGCCATTAGGCATAATTTGTATTGCAATGATGTTTTTTTTCAAAAACGCATCGTCGTAAATTGTGCGAAATAAAGCAGCTAAATCTTCGTTATTTTTTTCATTTATTGCCCCAGAAACAAGAGGAACTCGCGCCGTAAAATTATCTGACAAGGGCATTTTATTTCCCTCATAGTCAATATAAAAAGAGCGATCACCATTATAGATTCTTGCTATTGGTGTCTTCTGTTTTACTACCGCTTTTAGAACGCCGTCGATACTTACAAAAACATTTGACTTCTCAATCATGTCTTGCGCATCAAGGGTTTTCTCTATCTTATTCAAATCTACTTCATCTTTTCTAATACTGGAAGCGTCTCTTTTATTTTCTATCAACAATTTATTAACCGTTTCCGGCTTTACAAAAAGCGTATTTTCTCCTACAAAAACAACCATAGATTTTTTCAATTTTCTATCTCCATTTCGGTGCTGCGCGAAAGAATATAGAAAAAGAACAAGCCCTAAAATGAGTACTAATCGAATATTTGTCCAATTAAATATTTTCATTCAGCATTTTTTTAATTGATGGTACCATTTCACCAATATCACCAGCTCCAATTGTTACAATTATTGGCGCATCACTGGCTTTGATTTCCGCTAATAAATCTTCTTTTACAACAATTTTTCTGTTCGGGTTTGTCATTTTACCCAGCAGCCATTGCGATGTAATTCCTTCCATTGGTAATTCGCGTGCCGGATAAATATCCATCAAAAACACTTCATCAAACTGAGACAGGCTTTCGGCAAATCCGTCGGCAAAATCTCTAGTTCTGCTAAACAAATGCGGCTGAAAAACTGCCAGAACTTTACGTCCCGGATATAGCTCTCTAACTGCCTGATGAACAGCATTTATTTCTGTTGGATGATGTGCATAATCATCTATATAAACTAACTTATCTGATTTAATTTGATAAGAAAAACGTCTTCTAATTCCATTAAATGAGGCAATAGCTTTTGCAATGGCGTCGGTCGGGGTGCCATACGTTTTCGCCATCGCAATAGCCATTAACCCATTCATTAAATTGTGTTTTCCCGGAAGTCCAAAACGAAGGTCTTTCATAATTTCTGACGGCGTCTGCACATCAAAAACATAATTTCCATCTTCAATTCGAACATTATAAGCTTTATATACTGCATCTTCATTTATAGCACATTGAACGCCTTCAAGAGGTAATTCTTTGGTTATAAACAGTTTGCTTTTATCTTCTACTTTCGAGGCAAATTCAATAAACGAAGCCTGAATTGCATCACTTGTTCCATAAATATCCAAATGATCTGCATCCATTGAGGTAACGCAGGCAATATCAGGATGCAAATGAAGGAATGAACGATCAAATTCATCTGCTTCTACAACGGTTACCGTTTTTCCTGTTCCAATTAAATTTGAATTGTAATTTTCTACAATACCGCCCACAAAAGCTGTAACATCTGCTCCGCTTTGGTGTAGAATATGTCCTAAAATACTAGATGTTGTGGTTTTACCGTGTGTTCCGGCAACTGCAAAACTAAAAGTATCCTTAGTGATAATTCCTAAAACCTCTGCTCGTTTTTTAATTTGGTAATTTCTTTCAATAAAATAATGCCATTCTGAATGTGAGGTTGGAACCGCAGGCGTAAAAATTACCAGCGTATTCTCTACATAATAATCAGATGGGATTAAATTGATGTTGTCTTCAAAATGAATATCAATACCGCTTTCAATCAATTCACTTGTAAGCATAGAAGGCGTTTTATCATAACCGGAAACTTTTTTTCCGATGTATTTGAAATAACGGGCCAAAGCACTCATTCCGATGCCTCCGATACCTATAAAATAAACGTTTTCTATTTGATTTAAATTCATTTTAAAATATGTTTTTTTCGACTTGACTGCTTCTTACTTTTTTGTAAGAAACTAACAATTAATCCTTTGCGTTTTCTGAAGTCTTTTCAAGCCTAAATTGCCTAAAATAGCCTTCTTATTTATTTTCTGTGTTGTATAATTTTTATAAAATATTATATTATAACAACTTTTTAATTTGTTCTACAATTACTTTTGTTGCATCCGGGCGAGCCAGTTTTTTAATGTTTGCGCTCAGTTGTTTTTGTTTTCCATCGTCTTTCAGCAGCGCTTCAAAAACAATGCTAAACTCGTTGTCAAGCTCAGATTCTTTCAACAAAATCGCACCTTTTGCTTCTACAATTGCCTGAGCATTTTTAGTTTGGTGATCCTCAGCTACATTAGGAGACGGAATAAAAATTACCGGTTTACCAACAATACATAATTCTGAAACTGATGATGCTCCTGCTCGTGAAATAATGACATCTGCAGCTGCGTACACAAAATCCATTCTTTCTATAAAATCAACTACTTTTACGTTTTGCTGATTGTATTTTTTGTAATCCTCAAAATATAATTTTCCGCACTGCCAGATAATCTGAACGTCCTGCGAAAGGAAATTTTGAAGTTCTTTTTCAATTAACTGATTGATTCTCCTTGCTCCTAAACTTCCTCCTAAAACCAACAGTGTTTTTTTATTTGGATCTAAGCCGTAAAAAGCAATCGCTTCGTCACGTTTCGTATCAATATCAATTAAATCCTGACGAACCGGATTCCCTGTTAAAACGATTTTTTCTTTTGGAAAAAATCTTTCTAAATTTTCATAAGCCACACAAATGGCATATGCTTTTTTACTCAGCAATTTGTTTGTAATTCCGGGAAAAGAATTCTGCTCCTGAACTACTGTCGGGATTCCTGCAGAACCCGCCGCCTGCAATAATGGTCCGCTGGCAAAACCGCCCGTACCAATTACCACATTGGGTTTGAATTTTTTAATAATTCTTTTTGATTCCAATAAACTAGATGCCAGTTTTAAAGGAAACATCATATTTTGCAAAGTCAGTTTTCGCTGTAATCCGGCAATCCAAAGACCTTTTATTTCGTAACCTGCCTGAGGCACTTTCTGCATTTCCATTTTGTCTTTGGCACCAACAAAAAGAAATTCAGCATCCGGGAATTGCAATTTTAATTCGTTTGCAATCGCAATCGCAGGATAAATATGACCTCCTGTTCCTCCTCCGCTTAGTATGAATTTATACTTTGTCATGACTATTCTACTCCTTTTATTTATTTAAAACTGCATTCATTGGATTTCTTGAATTATCTTCGATGGAATACATCGCTTCTTCTTCGTAAATCTCTTCTTTTTCATCAACCGGCAAATCATCTTCGGCCAGTTCCTTATCTATCAATCTTTGAAGCGCTTCTTTTCTTCTTGCTTTTTCTTCTTGTTCTTCGGCAATTTCTTCTTCTTTCTTGGTTACACTAATAATAATTCCGAGAGAGAAACAGGTCATCCAGATCGAACTACCTCCGGAACTTATTAGCGGAAGCGTTTGCCCTGTTACGGGCAGTAATTCTACTGCAACGGCCATATTAATCATGGCCTGAAATATCATCGGAAATCCGAGGCCGACGACAACTAATTTTCCGAACAAGGTATTGGCTTTATGCGATGCAATCACAAATCGGAACAATAACAATAAATACAGAACTAATATTGAAACACCGCCTACTAAACCATATTCTTCTACTACAATGGCGTAAATAAAATCAGAAGAAGATTGCGGTAAAAAGTTCTTTTGAACGCTTTTTCCAGGTCCTAATCCTCCTAATTTTCCTGATGCGATTGCAATTTTTGCCTTTTCAATCTGATAATCATCTTCATCGGGCTTATCTGTCGTAAAGTTCATGATACGACTTTCCCATGTTGAAACCCTGCTGAAAAACCTTGATTCTGGGAATGCTTTTGCCACTAAAAGGAAAAATGCTAACATCGCAATTCCTGACCCAATAATAAAAGCAATATATTTTAACGGATATTTACCAATAAACGTAAGCATCATTACCATTGCAAAAATCAACGCTGTGGTCGAAAAGTTGGCTGGTAATATTAATGCCAGTGTAATAAATACCGGAATCCAAAGCTGAATAAATGAGGTTTGAAACGGCTCATTTTCTTCTTTGGTTTTTGACAAATAGCGTGCTACATAAATAAACAATACGCTTGCCGCTAATGTTGATGTCTGAAACGTAATTCCAATGAACGGTACCTGAATCCAACGACTTGCATTTGCTCCTGCAATTACAGTTCCTTTCAACAAAGTGTACAATAGCAAGAGCCACACTACAGGAAGTGCAATTTTTGAAATTGCCCTGAAATAATGGTACGGCACTTTGTGAACCCAGTAAATAATTAAAAAACCGATGCAGACGTGAGCTAAGTGTTTTACTAAATACCCCAATGTGTTCCCGGTTCCGTGACCTATATACGCCAGGTTACTGCTCGCACTAAAAACAGGCATAAACGAAAACAACGCCAATAAGGCCACGAATGACCATATTACTCTATCTCCTTTTAGTTTGTTAACCAGCTCCTTCATTTGTAGATTTTAGATTTCTGAGTTTAGATTTTAGATTATTTTCTAAAAACTTCGTTTTCCTTATTTATTGATTCTTTTATTTACTGTTTTTAAACTGCTTACAAAAATGGCAGTCAGTTCATTTCCTTCTTTCCAGATTATTTCTAATTCAGATTTTGCAATCCACATTTTTTCTTTTATAATTTCTAACCAGAATAAAGTTTCATCTGCTTCTTCTAAAACAATATTCATTTTAGCTGCAAACTCTCTATCACTTCTGGCTCTGCATACAGCTCTATAATTTGCTCCAACAGATGTTCCGCTTAACTATTTGATTAGTAATTGATCTAATCACATTCGTATTTGGCATTTTCTCAGCCAGCTCAATTATCATTAAAGAGAACTTTTTTGTTCTCAATTTCATTTCATCCGTCGTCATAATCAAAAAGAACTTAAATATTTATAACCTACAATTTCAAAGTTTAGACCAATCTAAAATCTAAAATCTAAAATCTAAAATTATAGATTGTGTACAGCTTGCTTGAATTGCTTCCCTCTGTCTTCGTAGTTTTCGAATAAATCGAAACTCGCGCAGGCTGGAGACAATAAAACAGCATCACCTTTTTCTGTTAATCTTTGAGCAGTTTTTACTGCATCATTCATGTTATTTACTTCAACCATAATATCTACTACAGCTCCAAAAGCGTCAATAATTTTACGGTTGTCGATTCCTAGGCAGATAATTGCTTTTACTTTTTCGCGAACTAATGGCATTAATTCGTTGTAATCGTTTCCTTTATCAACCCCACCTACAATCCAAACCGTTGGAACATTCATACTGTCTAAAGCAAAGAAAGTAGCGTTTACATTTGTTGCTTTTGAATCGTTGATATATTGTACATTCTGAATTTTTAATACTTTTTCTAAACGGTGTTCAACACCTTGAAAATTAGATAAACTTTCACGAATCGTTGCATTTCTAATTTGCATCAATTTTGCTACAGAGCTTGCTGCCATTGCGTTTTTCATATTATGTTTTCCTTCTAACGCAATGTGTTCTGTTTCCATTGTAAACTCTTCTTGGTTGATCTTTATTTCCATTTTGTTGTTATTTATAGAAGCCCCTTCATCGAATGTTTTGGTCAATGAAAAAGGAATTAATTTTGCTTTTGTTTTGTTGTTTTTTAACCATTCTGTGCTTGCCTCATCGTCTGCATCGTAAATGAGATAATCACTTTCGGTTTGGTTCATCGTTATTCGGAATTTCGAATTAATATAATTTTCATATTTATATTCGTATCGATCTAAATGATCCGGACTGATATTGGTTATTATGGCGATATCCGGCCGGTAATCTATTATTCCGTCTAACTGAAAACTGCTTAATTCAAGAACGTATGCGTCGTATTTATTTTCGGCTACCTGCCAGGCAAAACTCTTTCCTATATTTCCTCCCAAACCTACATTGAGTCCGGCCGATTTTAGTAAATGATGCGTAAGCATTGTGGTTGTCGTTTTACCATTACTTCCGGTAATTCCTATTGTTAATGCTTCTGTAAAAGGTTTTGCAAATTCTATTTCCGAAATCACTTTTACTCCCGCGGCAACCAGTTTTTTTATTATCGGAGATTTATCCGGAATTCCGGGACTTTTCATCACCACATCAGCATTCAAAATCAAATCTTCGGTATGCTGTTCTTCTTCCCAGTCAATCTTATTAATGATAAGAACTTCTTTATAACTCTCTTTTATCTTTCCAAAATCCGACACAAAAACATCGTATCCCTTTTTCTTCCCGAGAATAGCAGTTCCAACCCCGCTTTCTCCTCCACCTAATACCACTAATCTCATCTATCTTAGTTTTAAAGTAACGATTGATAATATGGCTAACATTACGGCAACAATCCAGAAACGGGTTACGATTTTACTTTCGTGGTATCCTTTTTTCTGGTAATGATGATGCAGCGGTGACATCAGAAAAATTCTTCGGCCTTCGCCAAAACGCTTTTTTGTATATTTAAAATAGGTTACCTGAATAATTACTGAAGCACTTTCGGCAAGGAAAATTCCGCAGAATAAAACAATCAATATTTCTTTACGAACTGCAATGGCTAATACGGCAATGATTCCTCCAATTGTTAAACTTCCTGTATCTCCCATAAATACGGATGCGGGAAATGAATTGTACCAAAGAAATCCAATCAATGCTCCAACAAATGCCGAAATAAAGACGGTCATTTCTCCCGAATTGGGGATGTACATGATATTCAGATAATTTGAAAAAATGATATTTCCTGAAACGAATGTAAATATTCCGAGCGCAAGGACTGAAACTGCGGAGGTTCCGGCGGCAAGACCATCGATTCCGTCTGTTAAATTAGCTCCATTGGAAACCGCTGTGATTATGAAAATCACTACCGGAATAAATACTAACCAAGCCCATTTTTCGTATCCGTCTCCCATAAAAGAAAGAACTTCTGCATAATCAAATTCGTTGTTTTTTACGAAAGGAATTGTTGTTGCTGTAGATTTTTCCTCAACCGGAGCAGGCAGTACAACTGTTGTATTTGCTGCAGTTTTAAAAACATCTGTTTTTCCTGTATCTGTTCTTACTGTAACGGCAGGATTAAAATACAAAACTGCACCAACAATAATTCCAAGACCAACCTGACCAATAACTTTAAAAATTCCTTTTAATCCTTGTTTATCTTTTTTAAATATTTTGATATAATCGTCAACAAAACCAATAGTTCCCATCCACAAAGTAGTTACAATAAGCAACACGATATAAATGTTGTGCAGTCTGGCAAATAAGAAAACCGGAACCAATGTGGCAAAAATGATAATTAATCCTCCCATTGTAGGTGTACCTGCTTTTTCGTTTTGACCCGCAAGACCCAATTCACGTACAGTTTCTCCCACTTGCTGACGACGCAAAAAGTTAATCACCCTTTTACCATAAATAGTTGACAAAAGCAATGAAAGCATGAATGCTAAAGCCGATCTAAAAGTAATGTACTGGAAAACTCCTGTTCCAGGCACATCTAGTGTTTTGTCAAAATATTCAAATAAATAGTACAGCATATTTCTCTATTTTTTAAATTCCAATTTTGAAATTCCAAATTCCAATTGTGTGGTGGTATTTGAACTTAAAATCTTTTATTATTTATTCAGTTGTTCTAAAATTTCTTTTACTGTCTCCATATCATCAAAATGATGGCGAACCCCATTTATTTCCTGATAAGTCTCGTGTCCTTTACCGGCAATTAAAATGATATCTTTTGACTGAGCTAATTGGCAAGCTGTTTTAATAGCTTGTTTTCTGTCGGTAATTCTCAGTACTTTTTTATAATTATGACCTTCAACACCTTGTTCCATTTCATCCAAAATCACTTCGGGATCTTCGTTTCTTGGGTTGTCTGATGTTAAAATTGCTTTATCACTAAGATCTGTCGCAATTTTTGCCATAATTGGTCTTTTTGTTTTATCACGATTTCCGCCGCATCCCACAACTGTAATCAATTGTTCGTTTTTAGTACGGATATCATTTATCGTCTTTAGAACATTTTCTAATGCATCCGGCGTATGTGCATAATCTACAACAGCTGTAATTCCGTTATCTGAAACGATATACTGAAAACGCCCCGAAACACTTTCTAAATCAGACAATAAACGCAACGCTTCTAAACTATCAATTCCAAGCTCTACTGCAGTACCATAAATAGCTAAAACATTGTAAGCGTTGAAAGTCCCAATTAGTTTTACCCAAACTTCATTATCATTAACTTTCAGTAATAATCCGGACAACTGGCTTTCTAAAATCTGAGCTCTGTAATCTGCATAAGATTTCAAAGCGTAAGTCAGTTTTTTAGCAGCAGTATTTTGCAGCATTACTGAACCATTTTTATCATCAATGTTTGATAATACAAAAGCAGTTTTTGGCAGAGAATCAAAAAATGATTTTTTTACGTCTCTATATTCAGCAAACGTTGGGTGATAATCTAAGTGATCATGCGAAAGATTCGTGAAAATTCCGCCCACAAAATGCAAAGCTTCAGTACGTTTTTGGTGGATTCCGTGTGAACTTACTTCCATAAAACAGTGCGTAACTCCAGCTTCAGCCATTTCATTTAAATAATGATTTATGGTTAAAGAATCTGGTGTTGTGTGTGTCGCCGGATATTCTGTTTTATCAACTACAATTTTTACTGTTGATAATAAGCCGACTTTAAAGCCTGCTTTTTCAAACAGCTGAAACAATAATGATGCAATTGTCGTTTTTCCGTTTGTACCTGTTACGCCGACTAATTTTAGTTTTGCAGATGGATCTCCAAAATAATTAGCTGCCATAAAAGCCAAAGCTGTATTGGTATCTTTGACCTGAATATAAGTAACGTCTTTCTGAATATTTTCAGGAAGTTTGTCGCAGATAATAGCTTTTGCACCTAACTGAATTGCTTTTTCAATATAATCGTGTCCATCAGAAAGTGAACCGCGAATTGCCACAAAAACATCATTTGATTCTACTTTGCGTGAATCAAATTCGATTTTCTGAATATCAATATCTGTTGAACCTGTTACAGATTCAATAGTTACTTTATATAATATGTCTTTTAATACTTTCACGATAATTCTAATACAATTGTTGTGTTTTTGCTAATACTGGTTCCAGCTTGAATCGATTGATTTTTTACTTTCCCCATTCCATTTACTTTTACTTTCAAACCTAAATTTTCCAGCAAAGCAATCGCATCCATTCCCGGCATTCCTTTTAAATCAGGAATCTGGCTTAATTTTTTATTAGCCTCCTTTTCATATTTTTCATAACTGACTTCCTGTTTTGCAATCTTAGAATCCAGTTGTTTTATTTTATTGGTTGATGGCGCATCTGTAAATATTTTTTGAGCGATTCTTTTAAAAACCGGTCCTGCAACGTCTGCTCCATAATAATTATTTCTAGCAGTATTGGGTTTGTGAACCACTACAATACAAGAATATTTTGGATGATCTGCCGGAAAATATCCAACGAAAGAAGACGCATAATACAATGCTGATTTTCCTTCTTTCCCGCCGTAATTAACCTGAGCTGTTCCTGTTTTTCCTGCCATTGAAAAATCTTTCGAATACAGTTTAGAACCCGTTCCTTTTTTAACCACATTTTGCAAAACCGCTCTTACTTTCTTCAAAGTCTCAGGCGAGCAGACTCTTGGGTTTATTACTTCGACATCAAACTTTTTAATCGTTTTATTCCATTCTTTAATTTCAGATACAAACTGCGGTTTAACCATTACACCATCATTTGCAACTGAATTGTAAAATGCCAGTGTCTGCATTGGTGTAACCGAAACATTATATCCAAAAGCCATCCACGGAAGTGTAGTTCCTGACCAATGTTTGTCTCCCGGCTGCGGAATATAAGGTCTTCCTTCTCCTTTAAAATGCAAGCCCAAAGTTTTATTTAATCCCCAGCTTTTGATATGATTTACAAACTTCGATGGATTATTTTTGTAATTTTCATAAACAGCCTGAACCATTACGGTGTTTGACGAAAGCTCAAATCCGCGGGCTAATGAAACTTTTCCATAACCGCCATGATGCGAATCGCGGACTGATTTTCCATAATATTTAACTACACCACCCTGACTATCATAAACCTTACTTGTATCTGCCACTTTATCTTCTAAAATCGCCATTAAATCAACTAGTTTAAAAGTCGATCCGGGTTCCTGAGATTCAGCAATAGCATAATTTGTTGTTTCGTAATACGATCCGTCTTCTGCTCTTCCTAAATTTGAAATTGCTTTTACATGACCTGTTTGTGTTTCCATAACCACAACACAACCGTGATCTGCTTCGTAATCTTCTAATTGTTTTAATAAAGCGTGATGTGCAATATCCTGAATAAAAACATCTATAGTCGAAATTACATCGTAGCCGTCAATTGGATCTACTTCATTTACATCACGAATCGGTTTCCACTGTCCTTTTGCAATTTTTTGTTTTAGAATTTTTCCGTCTTTTCCGTTTAGATAGTTTTTAAAAGCCCATTCGATTCCTTTTCCAACTTCAACTCCGGTTGCCGGGTCAATTCGGTCATAACCAATTGTTCTTTCGGCAATTTTACCTATCGGATGTTTTCTAACGGTTTCCTGCTCTACGATAATTCCGCCTTTAAAAGCACCTAAATTGAATAATGGAAATCCTTTAATTTTCACATATTCGGTATAACTTAGGTTGCGGGCAATTAAATAATAACGGTTTTTATTGGCTCTCGCTTTTCTTAATTCTTTTTCGTAATAACCTGATGGTCTGTCTAAAACAGTTTCCAGAGAATCTGACAATTGTTTTACATATTTCTCAAAAGTTTCTGTTTTTGGCGCTTTTGCATCAAAACGAATTTCATAATTTGGAATTGATGTTGCCAGTAAACTTCCGTCGGCAGAATAAATATTTCCTTTATTTGCCGGAATTACAAAATTTCTTACTGTACGCTGTTTCGCCAGTTTTCTGTAATAATCTCCTTCAACCCATTGAATATTGGTTAATTTAACGACAATAGCAATTGCCATCAAAAAGATGAAAACTGCTACGAGGTAAATTCTGTAGGATATATGTTTATCGTCTACTGCCATATTCTTTTAAAGAAACTTTTTTCTTCTTCTTTTTTAACTTCTATTTTTACAGGAGGCACCGTTGATGGAAAAATCTGCTTTTCGAGCATTTTATCTGATATCGTCGACTCCATTTTCAGCTTCATTAATTCTGAACGTCGATCTACAAATTCTGATCTTAGTTCTTTTACTTCATTGTTTAGTTTTGCTATTTCAAAAACCTTTTGCTCGTATCGTTGTGTATTTGCAATCATCAGAATCGCAAGCAGAATTATAAAAACAATGAAACGCCAGTTTTTTACGGCATCGTCGTTTATTAGAAATCTTGCTTTTAATATGCTGAATACTCCACTTTTCATTTTCTACCTATATATATGTATTATATCTTTTCGGCAATTCTCAATTTTGCACTTCTTGCTCTATTGTTAATTTTGATTTCCTCATCATCCGGAACAATCAGTTTTCCTATTGTTTTAAACGGCACCGAGAAGTTTCCGTAAAAATCTCTCTCTGGCTCTCCTTCAAACATTCCGTTTTTAATAAATCTTTTTACCAGTCTGTCTTCTAAAGAGTGGTATGAGATTACAGAGAATCTTCCGCCCGGTTTTAAAATTTCAAGAGACTGCTCTATAAATTCTTTTAAAACATCCATTTCCTGATTTACCTCGATTCGAATCGCCTGATAGATTTGAGCCAATATTTTATTTCGAACTTTCTCCGGTAAATATTTTTTCAAAACTTCTTTTAATTCATCGGTCGTTTTTATTGGTCTATGATGTCTGGCTTCTACAATTGTTCTTGCCAGCACTGGTGCATTTTTCAATTCCCCATAATCAAAAAAAACACGACGTAAATCCTGTTCTTCATATTCATTTACCACCCGGTAAGCATTTAAGTCATTTTTTTGACTCATCCGCATATCCAGCTCAGCATCGAATCTTGTTGAAAAACCTCTCTCCGGAACATCGAACTGATGTGATGAAACTCCTAAATCTGCCAAGATCCCATCTACTGCTTTTATTCCATGAAAACGAAGAAATCTTTTTATAAATCTAAAATTCTCATTAATTAAGGTAAACCTCTCATCAGGCAGCGCATTTGCCAGCGCATCTTCATCCTGATCAAAAGCAAACAATTTTCCGTTTGGCCCTAAACGTCTCAAAATTTCTTTTGAGTGCCCGCCGCCGCCAAACGTTACATCTACATAAATGCCGTCTGGCTTAATATCTAAACCATCAACCGTTGGATGAAGTAAAACCGGATTATGATATTCCATTGTCGTCGTCATTAATATTTCCCATTACTTCCTCGGCTAAATCGGCAAAATCCATATCTTCGCCGCTTATTGATTTTTCGTATAAATCTTTATCCCAAATTTCCACAATATTAACCGCAGATGAAAAAACCACATCTTTAGAAATACCTGAAAATGTCACCAAATCTTTTGGCACTAACAATCTTCCCAATGCATCAATTTCTACCACTTTAACACCAGCAGTAAATCTTCGAATGAAATCATTGTTCTTTTTTACAAAACGATTCAACTTGTTAATTTTCGCCATCATCAAATTCCATTCATCCATTGGATACAATTCTAAACACTGCTGAAACACCGAGCGCTTCAAGACAAAACCGTCCTGAAGTGACGAAGCCAATTGCTTTTTTAAAGGCGCAGGTATCATTAACCTCCCTTTTGCATCGACTTTACACTCATATGTCCCTACAATTGTATTCAAGAAAAACTACTTAACATGTTATACAGCAAAAATATAAAAAATTTTACCACATATTACCACTTACTACCACTTTGTTGATAAGTTTAAGCCATTTACTACCACTTTACATAAACATTGATCAATCAACACTTTAGATATTAATCAGCCTGCAGAATGATTCTTTTAACAATTAAAAAAATTAAGTAGCATTTCTCTTAAAAAATTAATTATAATGCAATGAATTTAACATTTACATAATATTCGCAAAACTGTTTTAAAAGCTGATTTTTAAACAGTTATAAGTTCTACTAAAATTATGTAGTTAAAAAATGGCAGCAAAAATCCATTTTTATTTATTTAACCCTATATTTGTCGAAATTGAAATTGGCATTAGATTAGATGGACAAACACTATAAAAAAGAAGGCAAATACAGCTATTTTGAAGCAGGAGAAGGAACCCCTATCGTTATTTTGCATGGGTTAATGGGAGGTCTAAGTAACTTTGATGGTGTAGCACAATATTTCCCAACGAAAGGATATAAAGTTGTTATTCCGGATTTGCCAATATACACACAAAGCATTTTAAAAACGAACGTAAAAAGTTTTGCTAAATACGTTAAAGATTTCATCACTTTTAAAGGTTTCGACAAAGTAATTCTTCTTGGAAATTCTCTAGGAGGGCATATTGCCTTGTATCATACAAAGCTTTATCCTGAAAAAGTTGCCGGACTTGTAATTACAGGAAGTTCAGGACTTTATGAAAGCGCAATGGGAGACAGTTACCCTAGAAGAGGCGATTATGAATACATTAAAAAGAAAGCTGAAGATGTATTTTATGATCCAAAAATTGCAACTCCGGAGCTTATTGATGAAGTATATGCGACCGCCAATGACCGCATAAAACTGATTAAAACTTTAACAATTGCCAAGAGCGCAATTCGTCATAATATGGCCAAAGATTTACCAAAAATGACAGTTGACACCTGCATCATTTGGGGTAAAAATGACTCAGTAACACCTCCAAATGTTGCTGAAGAATTTGACAAATTATTGCCTAATTCAAGTTTGTACTGGATTGACAAATGTGGACACGCTGCTATGATGGAGCATCCTCAGGAATTTAATGAAATTCTTGAGAAATGGCTTACCGAAAAGAATTTATAGCATCTAAATTTCGATTTAAAGGAGGTTTTAAAACCAAAAAACATGAAAATTAATACCGCCGAATTTATTGTCAGTAATTCTGATGCAGCAAAATGCCCGAAAGATTTTTTGCCGGAATACGCATTTATAGGCCGATCAAATGTTGGTAAATCATCGTTGATAAACATGATTACCAACCATAAAAACTTAGCAAAAACATCTGGAAAACCTGGAAAAACCCAGCTTATAAACCATTTCAAAATCAATAATAATTGGTTTTTGGTCGATTTGCCCGGTTATGGATATGCTAAAGTTTCAAAAAAAACGAAATCAATTTTCCAGCAGTTTATTACTGATTATTTTGAAAACAGAGAACAGTTAGTCTGCGCTTTTGTTTTGATTGATATTCGCCATGAAGCCCAAAAAATAGACATTGAATTTATGTCGTATATGGGTGAAAGTGAAATTCCGTTCTGCATTATTTTTACCAAAGCAGACAAAATTAGTAAAGGAAAAATCGATTCGCATATTGCGGCTTACCGCAAACAGATGTATGCCAACAACTGGGCAGAAATGCCTCAGTATTTTGTAACCTCATCAACAGAATCTATTGGAAAAGATGAACTTTTGACCTATATAGATGAAGTAAACCAAGAGGTTTTTAAAAACAACAGCGGTTTTTTAAATTCGATTTAAGAAGTTAAATTCCAATAATAAAAAAATCCCAAATTCTGATTCAAGCAATTGGAATTTGGGATTTTCATTTTTTTCAAAGAAAAATCTTAAAACTATATATTTAAAACTATATTTGAAGCAAATCAATTATGGCGTATGGATAATTTTAAATCAATGTATTTAGTATTCGGCTTTGTTTTTCTTTTTATTTTTTCATCCTGCCAATCGCCACATTATATGTTTATGATCGGGCAGAGAACCGGAGTTGATTTTACATCTGGAAAATGGCTGCTAAATGAATTAGATTGTCCCAAAAATTCAAAAGACAAGTTAACCGAAGAGTCTCTGACTTTTTTTAAAAAGAACTTAGGAGATCGTATATTTTATATTCATGACGTAAAAGGACTGCTTGTTACCCGAAAGATTAATTTAAACCCCAACAGTGTCAAAATAAAGGAACTTAAAGACGGAACAGGCTTTGATTTTTTTTAATATTTCTACCAAAAAAAATAAAAGCGACTTATCATCTGTAGAACTTTACCCGGACGACTACAGTTCAGGAAAAAATGAAGCTTCAGTAATTCTGGAAATATACGATTTGAATTTACAGCAAATTATTTATTCGCAAAACGTTATAGGCATCACTAATAAAGCCAATACAAAATCAATGTGGGAAACAGAAAAATCAAGCAAACTTGCTGACAATGTTGTTTTTTACAAAAATTCAAATGCTTTAATGACAGGAGCTTTAAAAAAGATTTTTAAAGATTTAAAGAAAAGATCTATTAAATAGGATTATAAAAAAATTCTTTTAATTGGTTGTCTCTTCTCCACCAATAGATATAGAATAGTTTCCTTCATACGTCATATATTTAACAGTAAATTCCTTACTTTCTTTACCTTCTTTAGATAATTTATAACATAAGTTGAGTCTCCACTTGCTAAAGGTCTTTTAGGACTAGAATAAAAAACTGGTATATAAAACTCTCTTTTTTCTCTTTTTTTTAGCAATCTCATAATCAATTATTCCTTTTAGAGAACATTTATTTTCTGCAACAAATTTTGTCATTCTTTCAAAAACGCCATATCAAATTATAAAAAGTATTATCCTATTCAACATATATATAAGGGGAATTTTCATTATAAAATCCCAAACAAGCATATCTTCATTTCCTTTTTTATCTTTTATATAATATGTTGTCATTTCGTTCCTATCCGATAAATAGAAGTACGACTCATAATTATTTATTATAAACCTTGATCTTAAACCAATACTGTCGTTATGATTGCGTAATTTTTCAAGAGGTATTTCTTTAATAGGAATTTTTAATTCTTTATAATATTGCTCAATATCCTTTTTTGTTTTAAACAATCCCTTTTGTTGATTGTTATTGTCAATAGGGCTAATTATACTTTTGAATTCTAAAATATCATTTTTAAAAAAATAGGTAATAATTTTTCCTTTTATTGCATTGCTATCTTTAAAAACAGGAATAGGTCGTTTATCATTATTTGTTGGGGCAATATTAGTATAAACAACCATAATGAATTTTGTAAATTTTGATGGAACTACAGGATCTCCATCTTTTAAAGTATGCTTCTCATTAACAATTCCTTCCAATCCTGTCATTGAATATTTATAGAATCCATTGTCAGCTAATTCTTTTTGAGTTACAAGTTCATTTGTATAATGGTTGATTCTATCAATTTTCTGACATGAATTAAACAGTAGTAGTGATATTAATAGTAATAATATTATTTTCATTTTGTAGTTATATCTGTAAAAACCATTATCCATCAACTCTTTTGGCGTTACGGGCTTTGGCAAATAGTGGTTTATCCTGTCTTTTTTTGCACACGACAAAAATGATAGAAGCAATAGCAGTATTATTTTTTTCATTAGAAATTTATTCGTGATCTTTTGATTGATAAAGCTTGTTAACTATAAAAAAAGTCAAAAACAATTCGAAAATAAAATAAATCAAGATAATTATAATTGATGAAATGCTAAATGATTTTGAATCATTAAATAAATTATATTCATAAAATGCATCACAACAAAAATGAAATATGCAATGTAGATATAGTATAAAGATGTATATATATTTTAGACTTGTTTCAACGATTTTTTCTATAAATACCATTATAAAAACAATTAACAAAATAATTGTGGTAACTATAAACTCTAGAGCTATTAATATAGGATTCCCAGAAGTATTCTCAAGTATGTAAGAATCTAATGAGGTAAATAATCCTCTAAATAAAAAAAAATGAATAAAGAATATTAAGAATCCAAAGATTAAAAGCTTTTTCATTAAAATTTTAATTAGATTTATTTTTTGTATATAATATTTTTGTCACATAAAAAGTAACCATTAATTCAAATAATAAATAAATAAGAATAATAACAATTGAAGATGTTACAAAACATTTAGGATTATTAAATAAATGGTATTGATAAAACGCGTTTATACAAAATACAGACAAACAATTCAAATACAATAAAAAATACATTCCCCATTTATATTTAACTCTCATTAATTTTTCTACTATAACTAAAATAACGGACAGCGCATATAGCAAAAATGTTAAATAGAACGCAATTAACGTAAATATTCCTCTATCATTACTTTCATAATGTTTTGGAATGTATGCGTTTAATCTTGTAAAAAGAACAATCAGAATAAAAAAATGTACAAAAAACATTAAAAAACTAATTAAAGCTATTTTTTTCATTAAAATTTCAGTTTATATGCGTCAGTATAGTAAAAATAATTTTCAGTTTTTATGCTGAATTTAAGATTTAATAAATTGGTTATTTCTTCTCCATCAAAAGGTATGGGATAGTTTCCTTCGTACATCATATATTTAATTGTAAATTCCTTAGCTTCTTTTGCTTTTTGTAAATAATCTGTAAAAGCAATAGAATCCCCTGACGCTGCTAATCTTGTAGGACTAGAATAAAAAACTGGTATAAAAAACTCTCTTTTTCCTCTTTTTTTAGCAATCTCATAATCAATTATTCCTTTTAAAGAACATTTATTTTCTGCAGCAAATTTTGTCATTCTTTCAAAAACGCTTATGTCAAATTTTTGTAGATCTAATTTAAATTTTAGGGCAAGCAGCCATGCTAAATTCTTCACATAGTTTAAATACCAGTCAGGTCTTATGTAAATCATATCTGGATAACCACTATCTATAGTTAGATGCTCTGTTGTAAAATATCCACCGCCATACATTTTAAATTTATCTGTTGATTTAAGCAAATAGATTTCTTGAAATTCTTCGGTTAAGGTTTTTCCATTAAAAGCTTCTCTTTGATAATTTTCATTTGTTAAAAAAGAATATCCATATTTTTTGGTGAATTCGTTAATTCTAACAATCCACGGTTCTATATCTTTAGCCAATAATTTTCCTCCTTGACCTTTCCAGCTGGCAATTGCTTTCGGTAAGTTTTCATCCCCTAAATGCAAATTATAAGCAGTTAAATTACTTGGTTTGATATTATCTAATTTTGTATGCGCATAGGTATCACCAAACCTATGCAATAATTCTCCAAGTTGACGAATACAATCTTCCCGATTTTTATCATTAATTTTTAACCATAGAATTTTTACTGCCGTCATAAATTCTTCAATTCCATGAAACCCTCCTGTTAAAGAATGCACAGGACCTTGATAATCTGGATCCGCCCAAGTGTCGTTTAATTCAAAATCTATTTCACTATGAATTGTAGTGTCTGGCGCTTCAGTAGCAATTGCTAATTCTTCAGCATCTTCTTCATTCATCCCCAGCATTAAACATACTAAATATACTGTACTATAGTGTCCGTCTGTTTCATAAAGTAATGCAGAATTTATTAGTTTTTTCTTTGGAGCATCTTCAGGATTTCCGTATGTAATTTGATTATCTGCAGTTTCCCTAATAAATCCACCTGCATTATTAATAATATTACCATTACTATACATCTTATAACTCCCACCGGTAGTTTTTGTGATCGTACCTTTTACAAATCTTGTCCTCATGATTTAATTATTGGTAGTATTTTCACCACTATTGTTTTGGATATCATTTTTAGCATGTTTTTGAATGTCTTTCTCAGTATTGTTTTGAATACCCTCTAAAGCTGTTTCTTGTCTTTCTTTTTCAGTATGAGAATGAAAATCTCCGTCAATTTGTTCATGGTATCCACCAACCACATAAAGTGTTTTATCTCCGTCAACCTTTGTATTCATTATTCCTCCGACCCCTAAAGTTTTATTGACCCCCGCTGTTTCAGAAATATTTTGGCCAGCATCAATTTTCATATTTTTTCCTGCTGTTATAATAATATCTTCACCAGCTTCCAGTTCAATATTTTTAGGTGCTTTTAGTTTTATATTTCCGTCACCATATACTACAACAAGAGCTTGTCCTTTTTCGCTTTCAATGGTAATATCGCCCGTTTCATCATTAAGAATAGCCTTATTGCCGCTTCGGGTTCTAAATACCTTTAAATCATTATTTGGTGTGCTGAAACCGCTTTTTTCTTTTCTGCTGGTTATGGTTCCTATTGCAATAGGCAGTTCGGCATTATTGCCCTGAAAATCTACAAAAACTGTATCGCCAATTTCCGGCAGCGTATGGTTTCCTCTGGCATCGCCTCCGTATTTCTGCACGAAGGGAATATAAGGAGTGGTTTCGCCTTTGGCTTCCTGCCACGGCATCTGCACCTGTATGCCGCTGAGTCCGTCCGGGTCCGCATTGCCCGTTACAACAGCAGTCTGGCTTCTGCAGAACGGCACTAAATCAGGATCGGTCTGGGGAGAGAATACAGAACCGTTAAAGTTTACGGCTGTAAAATAATTTTCATAACCGCCTCCGTCGTCGCAAATGTGGGTTATCTGTGTTACGCGGTAGGAGCTTTCCAGCTGTACGTCGACACCCGCTATCCTGACTTCGTTTCCTATCGTAATTCCCGGAACTTCGCTGGAGGCTTTTACTTCTGTTAAACGGCTTAAAATAGCACGCATTTTGTTTTTGGCATATTCTTCTGAGGAACGTCGTGCAGATCCTCCGGCAGGATTCTGGTTAAGCTGTATTATGGTTTCTTTATTAAAGAACTCATTAGACTTATTTAAAAAGTTCTGCTGAAAACCATCGGCTTCCCTTCTGTATTTTAAGGTTTCATCGGTTCTGTAACTGCCGTCTCGGTTGTCATTTTCTATTACTTTAAACATTGCCGGCATGAGTTTAATGGTATAATCAAAATCCTGCATGTTTACCCCGTAAACTAACTGGGGCTGTCCGCCCACACCGCCGGGGCTTCCAAAAACAGTGGTGCGTCCGTTATAATACAGCCAGTGTCCGTTTCTTTTTGCCAGACGGTTTAGAAAAGAGAAATTACTTTCGTTATACTGCACCGTATAAGGCAGGTTTTCTAAATAAAATGGTCTTACATCCATATCAATATCACAGCCTGATTTTACTTTGGTTACAATATCGCTCAGGGTCATATTGGTAAAAGAACTGCATTCGGGACCGTTTTCGAGTGCTATCGTGGAGCTTTTCCCTTTTATTACGATAATTTCTTCTATATCTTTTACACGGGATTTCTTCAGTTTTACTTTGGTTACCACACCATAGAACTGCATGGTGTAATGTTTAAGGTCTGCGCCAATCATGAGATCTTCCAGACCGTCTATAGGTTTTATTTCGATGCTGATTTTCTCGCCGTACAGTTTTTGTGAAAAAGGCATCACACTTTTAAACTCGTCAACTAATAAATCCTGTCGTACTTCAAATGAAAAAGTATGATGATCGTGGATGGTTTGAAATATCTTTAATTTATTGAAATTGGTAATCCTGATTTCGCCTACTTTAAT